>JAMBEQ010000126.1 GCA_024506175.1 Methylocystis sp. | reverse complement strand
TGGCGGCGCTTTCGACCTTGTCGATCCACGCCCGGATCAGGTCAATTTCCGCGAGATCGCTTGGGCGATGGCGCATATCAATCGCTATGGCGGGACCGCGCGGCTTCCTGTTTCCGTCGCCTTGCATACGATGATCGCCTGCGCCTGCGGCGATGAGGGCGACCGCTGCCATTTGCTGCTGCATGACGCGCATGAGGTCTGCGTCGGCAATCTGCTCTCGCCCTTCAAGCGGGCGCTCGCGCTTGAAGACGCCAACGCCAGCAAGGCGGTCGATCGCATCACAGCGCGCATCGACGCGGTCATCTATCGCGCCGCCGGGATCGCCCCGCCCTCTCCAGAGGCCCTCGCCCGCATCAAGCGCGCGAATCTGCGCGCGCTCAACACCGAGCGGCGCGATTTTCTCGCCCGCGCGCCGAAGAGCTGGGGCCACCATGTCGAGTCGGTCGAAGCCTTTGGCGATATGAAGGCGCTCAATCCGCTCTATCGCGCCGCCAAGGCGGGACCGGCGCATATGGCCGACATGCTGGCCAACGCCTTCGATCGCGCCCTGCCAGCGCTGAAAAAAGCCGCCTGATTTTCATAACACTAAAGGCAAGCCCCGATGTCCACGAAACCCATCCGCCACATCACCGATCTGTTTGAGCTTTTGAACCGCGGCCGCTTTGTCGAGAAAGTCGACCAGCATCTTTCCAAGCTGGTCGAAACGCTCGAGGAGCTACCCGAGCAAAAGGGCGTCGCCAAGCTCAATATCGAACTGACCTTCTCCTATGTCGAAGGCCGCCTCGACGTGAAGCCTGCCGTCAAATCGAAGCTGCCCGAGGAGAAGGGCTTCTCCGGGACGCCATTTTGGACAGTCGATGGCGCCCTTTCCGTCCAGCACCCGAGCCAGACCGACATGTTCGCCGGGCCGCGCGACGCGACCCCGCGCAAGAGTGAAACCGCGTAAGCGTGCAACGCGTGAGCGATTTTTATCGATCGGAGACTTTTCGCATGAGCGAAGTGACGCTGAACCAAGAGACCATCAAAGCCCTCAAGGATCTTTCGACGGCCGCCGCCGGAGATTTCGTGAGGGCGGATTTAGAGGGACCGGCAGAGGCTTCCGGCCTGCCAAAATCGGTCCCCGCATTGTTTCGGATCGGGGCGAGCCCGCAAATCGTGTCTGTCAAAGACGAGCTCGAAAAATGGCGCACCGCCCCCGAACGCCGCGCGGGCGTCGCCAAGGTCACGAACCTTCAAAGCTTCATCGATCTGACCATTCGCCATAAGGACGCGCATTCGGCGATCTTCGGCGTGACGAGCGGCAAGGAGCCCAAGCTCATCGCTGTCATCGATTATCACCAGACCGATGGCGTCCCCCGCTTCGGCAGGCATCGCATCGAATACGCCTTTCCGCTCTCGGACGAGTGGAAGGCCTGGGTCGACAACAACGGCCCAAAGAAGGCCATGGGACAGGGCGAATTCGCCGCCTGGCTCGAAGACCGCATCGCCGAACTCGCGGCGCCTTACGACGCCGAGCGCTCCGAGCTAGAGACGCTGTTCAAGACGAAGATCGGCACGCCGAACGAAATCATCGAGCTGTCGCGCGGCCTTGAAGTCTGCGTCAACGCCCGCGTGAAGAACGCCACGACCCTGCAAAGCGGCGAGCGCGAGATCGTCTTCACCGAGGAGCATCTCAACAGTGCCGGCGAAAAGCTCACCGTGCCGGGGCTCTTCATGATCTCCGTTCCGCCCTTCGTCGACGCCGAGCCGCTGCGCGTGCCGGCGCGCCTGCGCTATCGCAAGGATGGCGGCCTTTTGGCATGGTTCTATGAAATGCATCGGCCGGATTTCTGGCTTCGCCAGGAGATCAAGAACGCGCTCGACCGCGCTGCGAGGGCGACCGATCTGCCGGCCTTCGAAGGCGCGCCGGAAGCTTAATTGCCAAGCGCGGGCGGGGACGCCCGCGCACCCCTCTTGATTTCGACATAGGCCGAAATGAAGCTCACCGTTCCGCAAAAGACCCTCGCCAAGACGCTCGCGAGCGCGGCGCGCATCGTCGAACGCAAATCCACCGTGCCGATCCTTTCGCATCTGCTGCTCGAGGCCGGCGACGGCCTGACGTTGAAAGGCACCGATCTCGACGTCGCGATCGAGACGAACCTTTCTGCCGACGTCGCGCGGCGCGGCGCCTGCTGCGTGCCGGCCGCAATGCTCGCCGACATCGTCCGCAAATTCGACGAGAAGGCCGAGGTGAGCATGGAGCTCGACGAGAGCCAGCTCGTCGTCCGCGCCGGCCGCTCGCGCTTCAAGCTTTCGAGCCTGCCGGCGCAGGACTTCCCCGAGACCGGCGCCAAGGATCACAGCCACCGCTTCTCGGTCCCGACGGCCGCGCTGGCGACGATGATCGACAAGACCGCCTTCGCCATCTCGACCGAGGAGACGCGCTACTATCTGAACGGCGTCTACTTCCATCGCGTCGAGGGCGAGAGCGGCCCGCGCCTGCGCGGCGTCGCGACCGACGGCCACAAGCTCTCGCGCTTCGATATGCTGGACGCCGAATGCAGCGACGGCATGCCAGGCGTGATCATCCCGCGCAAAACCATCGACGTTCTCGCCCGCATGACCAAGGAAGCGGGCGTCGAGACTATTCCGATCGACCTTTCCGACCGCGAAATCCGCTTCACGCTGGGGCCGACGCGGCTGGCCTCGAAGCTGATCGACGGGACCTTCCCCGACTACGCCCGCGTGATTCCGTCGTCGCCGCCGCATCACGCCACGATCGACGGCGAAGCGCTGGCCCAGGCGGTCGCCCGCGTCGCGACGATTTCGAGCGAGCGCGGCCGGGCGGTGAAGTTCGCCTTTTCGGATCGCGGGCCGCTGACGCTCTCGATCTCCAATCCCGAGACGGGCGAGGCGCGCGACGAGGTCGAGGTCGAGTGGGACGGACCCGATCTGGAAGTCGGATTCAACGCCGCCTATGCGCAGACCGTCCTCGCCGCGCTCGGGCCGGGAAATATCGTCCTGAAGCTTTCCGATCCAGGCTCGCCTTGCGTGCTGACGCATACCGATGACGCCAACACGCTGATCGTTCTCATGCCGATGAGGGTTTAGACCATGAGCGTCAATGAAGCGACTTTGCTCGGCAATGTCGGGCGCGATCCTGAAATCCGCACCATGCAAACCGGCGACAAATGCGCGACCTTCTCGCTCGCGACCGAGGAGCGCTGGACCGACAAGGCGACCGGCGAGAAGAAGCAGACGACCGAATGGCACAATATCGTCGTCTTCAACCAGCCGCTCATTCCGATCATCGAGCAATATGTGAAGAAAGGCTCGAAGATCTGGCTGCGCGGAGCGATCAAGACGCGCAGCTATACCGATCGCGACGGCGTCGAGCGCAAGGTGACGGAGATCGTCCTGCCGCGTTTCGACGGCAAGATCAGCCTCCTCTCCTCCTCGCAGGCCGGCAAGCGCGACGAGCACGAATACGGCCAGACGACCACGCGCCAGCCCGCGAGCGGCGGCCAGTCCTCAAGCCAGCGCAATCCACCGGCGAGCAGCCAGCGCCTGTCCGACCAGCTCGACGACGATATTCCGTTTTGAGGGGGCGACAGGCAGTAGCAATCAGCGGTCAGGAAAGTAGAAGGAAATTGAAATGATACGAGGTGGATTAGGGCCGACGTCGGTTCTCCAGGCTTGGACGTTCGATCTCTCTTTCATGCAACAAACAGTATTGCTGACAGCAGTTCGCGGGCCTGACGGGATCCCGAAATATGGCTGTGTGAAGATGCTTTTGCGCTGGTATCGCCGCTGCATTTTAGTGTCATCACTTGACGGAGAGGTGCTTGGAAACCCCTATGATGATCGTGGCGGTTCGTTCATGGGTCCGAGCTATAAGGCAAAGCAGGAGTATTGGCGCGGCGGCGTCATCTTAGCCTCGCCGTGGCAGGATGAGATGAACTGCATTCTCTCCGACTACCTGCGCGAACTAGATGCAGTGCCGCATCATTTCCAACTGCATTTACTTCATTCCTTCGAGATCGTTGGCTACAAACACCCTAACAGCGAAATCCGCGATTGGTTCAGGCAGGCTTATGAGCGCCTCGTGCATGACATGCACTTGTGGCCGGAAACCGAAGAGCAACTTGACGAGCGTCTTAACGACACACGCGTCGGTTGGCTGAAGCGCGCCGATCCAGCAACTGTGAGTTAAGCCGATGAGTAGCTCTCACCGCTTGGGAGAGGGGGGAAAACAGGCATGAGCAGCGGCGCCATCATTAGAACTTGCGGAATGACGCTCGCCGCCATGCTGGCCTGCGTCATCCCGGCGCAGGCCAGCCCCTGCAATCTCGACCGTCTCGCCTATGCGCCGAGTGACGATCTGGAGGCGATCGACGTCGCGCTCATCGACGCGGCGAAGCGGCGCATTGATTTTGCCGCCTATGCCCTCACGGATCTGCGCATCGTCGAGGCGCTCGAACAGGCCGCCGCGCGCGGCGTCGCGATCCGCCTCTATCGCGATCCGTCGCAGGCGAAGATCGCCATGCCGCGCCCGCTCGCCGCCGTCTATGAACGGCTCGCGGCGCGGATGAATGTCGAGATCCGATACAAGGCCGACGGGCCTTTCATGCATCTCAAGGCCTATGCCGTCGACGGCGAGTTCGTTCGCGAGGGTGCCGGCAACTTCTCCCACTCGGGACTGACCCGCCAGGACAACTCGCTGATCGTGCTGCGCTGCAAGGCGGCCATTTCGGGCTTCCAGAACGCTTTCGAGCGCATGTGGGCGAGATAGGAGAAGGACGATGGCGCCGACATTTAAACAAAGGACGATCTTCGCCGCAGCGGTGACAAGCGCCGCCGCGCTCGGTTTCGTCGGTGGCGTCGCGCGCACGAGACAAATCCTCGTCGACACCGCTGAGGCGATGGCCGCTCAGCCGGTCAATAGCTTCACCAAATGCCTCACAGAGGGATGGGAGCAAACGGGCGAGCTCGACCCAGAATGGAAGGGCAAGCGCAAATGGGGTTTGCAGGATGTTGGCGCAGAGGCAGGAGGCTCCGATGGGCGATAAGACCGGCATCCAATGGACCGACGCCACCTGGAATCCAATCGTCGGCTGCGCGATCGTCTCCCCCGCCTGCACGAATTGCTACGCCATGGCCCAGGCGCATCGCATCCAGAGGATGACGCCCGGATCGCACTATGAGGGCACGACGAAAGAGGTCAACGGCAAGCCGGTCTGGACGGGCGTTCTCAAGCAGGCGCCAGAGCATATCCTGACCGTTCCGCTGCGCTGGAAGAGGCCGCGGCGCATCTTCGTCAACAGCATGTCTGACTTGTTCCACGAGTCGGTCCCTGACGAATGGATTGACTGCGTCTTCGCGATCATGGCGCTGGCGCCGCAGCACACTTTTCAAGTGCTCACGAAGCGGCCAAAGCGGATGCGGGCGTATTGCAGTAATCTGCGAGCGGCAAGAAGGGTGGCTGAGTTAGTATGCGATCTAGCGATCGACCATGAGGCAGACGTTATCCTGATCGCACCTGAGGTCGATCCCGCGCTTGCGCCGCCTGGGCGGCGCGTTTTTCTCGAAACATGGCCTCTGCCAAACATCTGGCTCGGCGTGACGGCCGAAGATCAGACCCGCGCCGACGAGCGCATTCCCGACCTTCTCGCGACGCCGGCGGCCGTGCGTTTCGTGAGCATCGAGCCGATGCTGGGGCCGATTGATCTCGACAATATCGAGCTGAACGGCGACGCGACGATGCAAGCGCTAACGCCTCGATCAGAGGCAGAGCATTGGCGCGAGGAGTGGGCTCCTGAGATCACAGGAACCACGCTTGAAGAAGCGATCGAGGGTTTCCTGGACTGGGGGTTTTCGTATCCACCAAGCGAGCAACGTCCGCGCGGCCTCGACTGGGTTATCTGCGGCGGAGAGAGTGGCCCCGGCGCGCGCCCCATGCATCCCGACTGGGCGCGCAGCCTGGGCGATCAATGCGGTGCGGCGGCCGTGCGGTTCTTCTTCAAGCAGCGCGGCGAATGGTCGTGGCCGGAAGACCCTATGTTGCCCAGCTTCGACGAACGGAACGAAACGACGCCAGAGCTTCCATTCGATTGGCGCGAGTGTGATCGTGGCGTGATCTGCATGCGCAGCGATGGAACGAGGACGGATGGTTACGGCGGAGGTGACGAGGAATTTTTGTTTCGCATCGGCAAAAAGCGCGCCGGCCGCCTGCTCGACGGACGGGAATATTCGGAGTTTCCGGCATGATCACGATCCGCATTCCGACAGGACGCGACTTCTGGAAGACGATCGCCCTCTTTGCCTATCGCCGCTGGGCGGAACCTGGAGAAAAGAAGCCGGTAGGCGTGCCAGGCAACCGCGACCCCGATAACCCTTGCACGGCTTACGAGCCGGTCGAATGGCGGGTGCCGGTCTGGAATGACTGCCAGACAGATGGCCATTACCTTTGTGCCGAGTGTTGCCACCGCGCGCCGATGAAAGAGTTCGCCGAGGAAGATTGCCCCGGCCGCGTTGCATCTGAGCTTGATCCAAAGGTTTGCGGACGATGCGGCACTCATATCGATAGCCTTCGTCCAGATGACAACGGCAACGAGCACAACGACTTCCGGGAGGCGCGCTCATGACCGGGGCTGGGATCCGCGCGCTTAGAGAGCGCCTCGGCTGGACGCGCCGCCAGCTCGCCGAGCGGCTCATGCTCTCGCCCTATACGGTCGAAGGACTTGAGCGCGACGAGCACGGGCCGAGCCTACGTGTGAAGCGGCTTCTGTCGATGATTGAGCGCGACGCAGCGAAGAAAAGGGCCGCGAGATGAATGTCCGATCTCCTCTTCCGGAGCTTATCGTCGACTCATTCGCCGGCGGCGGCGGGGCCTCTCTTGGAATCGAGATGGCCACGGGCCGCTCCCCGGACATCGCCATAAACCACGACGCTGAAGCTCTGGCGATGCATGCGGCCAACCACCCTGAAACGCGTCATTTGCCGCACAATGTCTGGAAGGTCGATCCGCTCGCCGTCACGGCTGGACGCCCTGTCGGGCTCCTCTGGGCGTCACCCGACTGCAAGCATCACTCGAAGGCGAAGGGCGGCAAGCCAGTCAAGCGCGAGATCCGCGACCTTGCCTGGGTGGTGGTGCGCTGGGCGCGGCAGGTGCGCCCACGGATCATCATGCTCGAAAATGTCGAGGAGTTCCGGGATTGGGGGCCGCTCTCGGCGGATGGTCGTCCATGTAAGGAGCGCAAAGGCAAGACCTTCGATATGTGGGTCGGCGAGCTGCGGCGCCTCGGCTACAAGGTTGAATGGCGCGAGCTCCGCGCATGCGACTTTGGCGCGCCGACGATCCGCAAGCGGCTATTCCTGATCGCCAGGCGCGACGGCCGTAAGATCATCTGGCCGACGCCGACGCATGGCAAACCAGATTCGCCAGACGTCGTCTCCAGGAAGCTCCTGCCCTGGCGCACGGCGGCCGAGATTATCGACTGGTCGCTTCCTTGCCCGTCGATCTTCCTAACGCGTGAGGAAGGCCGCGCGATCGGCGTCAATCGGCCGCTGGCGCCCAACACCATGGCGCGCATCGCCAAGGGCGTAAAGCGCTATGTGATTGACGCAGCCAAGCCATTCATTGTGCCCGTGACCCACGCGGGCGATGCTCGAGTCCATGGGACCGATGAGCCGCTCCGCACAGTCACCACGGCGCAACGCGGCGAGCACGCGCTTGTAGCGGCGCTCATGACGAAATTCTCGGAAAACTCGATCGGCCATTTGCCAGATGAACCTCTACACACGGCCATGGCTGGCGCGCCGCGTCATGGCCTTGTTGCAGCGTTCCTCGCGCAGCACAACACCGACATGGTCGGGCATGATGCGCGCGAGCCCGTGTCGACGATCGTAGGAAAAGGCTGCACGCAAGCGATCGTGTCAGCCGGCCTTATAAATATGAAGGGAACGGAGCGCTCTGGCCGGGCCGTGGACGAGCCAGTCTCGACGGTTTGCTCGAGCACGGTCCACGCCGCCGAGGTCCGTGCTTTCCTGATCAAATACTACGGGAGCGACCAGGACCCACAGCTCGAGGAGCCGCTCCATACTGCAACGACGAAGGATCGCTTCGGCCTCGTCGAGGTCCGCGGCGAGCTTTATCGGATTGTCGACATCGGAATGCGAATGCTTTCCTCTCGTGAGCTTTTCAGGGCGCAGGGGTTTCCCGACTCCTATGAGATCGTGACCGGACAGACACCTGACGGGCCCGTGACGCTCAACAAGACGTCGCAGATTCGCATGTGCGGCAATAGCGTCTGCCCGGACGTCGCCAAGGCGCTTGTCGCGGCCAACTTCGCGCCAGGAGAAGTCAGCATCAAAACTGCCCCGGCTCCTGCCGATCTACCGCTGTTGGTCGCCGCAGAATGACGCGCACCATCTTCGAGGCGATCAGGCCCTTCCATCAGGAGGTCGCATGAGCCGCGCCGCAGCCCGCGTCACCCAGGCCGACATCGCGCGAGCCCTTCGAGCCGCACGGCAAGTCGAAGGCGCGTGGGCGGTCGAAATCGACCCGAGCGGGACAATTCGGATTGTTCGCAGCGAGAACCCGCCAGCGAAGCAATCCCCGCAATCCACAGGCAATAGGGTTGCAGAGAGGCCGAGGACGCTTCTGTGATGGAAGCTATGCCTCGCCCGCGGCCGCCCTACCTCCACCGGACAGAGACCCGCCACGGCAAGGTGGCGTGGTATTTTTGGCGGCGTCCAGGACCGAAGATCAGGATCAGGGGGGAATATGGCTCGCCGGAGTTCCTGGCGGCATATGAAGCAGCGCGGGCGCAAGGAGCCAGCCCCGCGCCCGTTAGGCGCAAGGAAGCCACAAACAGCCTCGCTTGGCTGATCGAACGCCACCGGGATTCCGGCGCCTGGGCCGGCCTCTCCGCCGCGACCAAGAGGCAGCGGGAGAACATCTACCGGCGCGTGGTCGAAAAGGCTGGAGCCGTCCCGTTTGCGGAGATCACAAGGTCGCAGATCGTCGAGACGCGGGACAAGACGAGCGACCGCCCGAGCGCCGCGAATAACTTCCTTCAGGCGATGCGGAAGCTTTTCAAGTGGGCGGTCGAGGCCGGGCATATGGACGCCGACCCCACGGAAGGGGTGACGACGGTTTCACGGCCGAAAACGGGCGGCTTCCGCCAATGGACGGAAGACGAGATCCAGCAATTCGAGGCGCGCTGGCCGATCGGGACGCGCGAGCGTCTCGCGCTTGCGGTCCTGCTTTACACAGGGCTGCGGCGCGGCGACGCCGTGCGGCTCGGGAAGCAGCACATCCGCAATGGGATGATCGAAATCGTCACGGAAAAGACCGCGACGCCGGTCGTGATCCCCGTTCTCCCGGTCTTGCAGGACGTGATCGATCGCAGCCCCACAGGCGACCTGGTGCTGATCGCGCGGCTAGACGGGCGTCCTCGGACGAAAGAGAGTTTCGGGACCTGGTTCAAAGAAGCCTGCAAGGCCGCTGGCGTGCCGGACGGCTCGGCGCACGGGCTAAGGAAAGCGGGCGCGACCCGAGCCGCCGAGGCGGGCGCGACGGTGCACGAGCTGAACGCGATTTTCGGCTGGTCCGGCTCCCAGATGGCGTCGCTCTACACGGAGAAAGCGAACCGGGCGCGCCTCGCCAAGGGCGCCATGGGGAAGCTCGCGGCGAACAAAAAGTGAGCGGTCTATGTTCTCACCGTCTCGCGCGACGTTCTCACCTAGAAAACTTCTCTACTACTTTCAATAGCTTACGCGCCGCCAAAGTAGAGACTGGTGCGGTCGAGAGGAC
>JAMBEQ010000125.1 GCA_024506175.1 Methylocystis sp. | reverse complement strand
ACCAGGCGGCATGGCTTTACGCCCAGATGCTGCGCTGGGGACAAGCGCGTCTCTGCGCGGAGGAACTGCGCATTGCGAGAGGCGTTTTCGATCCTGCTTTCTTTGATACAGCGACGGGCGCGGCGCCCATCGAAGCGGTGCCGATCGCAGCCTTCTCGGGGGCGCCCTTCGACGCTCGAAACATCGAAGCCTATCTCGATTCCTGCGCAATCCGTGTACCGCGCTGACGCCAAATTTGAGGCGCTCGGCATAAACACTCGGCGCCTTGCCGCCTAAGCGCGCGGCGCCGGGAATGGCGGTTTGACGCTGCGAAACCCTTCAAGGCGCTGGTTTTCCGGCCATCCCCCAAATCACGACGCGCTGGCGCCTCGTTTGCAAGATATCACCCGATAGCGCCTTTTCCCGGCGCGGGGTCCAGCGCAGGACCCACGCAGCAACGCCGCTGTTCCGAACCGTCCGCCACGGACCGTCTCGGAAAGCGGCTTTTTTATTGGCTCCGGCGCAGCGCCGTGAGGATCGAGGAAAGAGAAACGCAATGGCGAACACGTCTGGCAAATTCAGCCCCGCACAGATGAGTCTCGACCGCCGAAACCTATTGAAGAGCGCTGTCGCAGCCCTGGCCGCGGCAAGCGTCGCTTGGCCACGCGGCGTCTTCGCCGAAAGCGCCGGTCCTGAAACAACCAAGGCGGTTCTCGGCTATATCGCCCTCACCGACGCCGCCCCGCTGATCATCGCAAAGGAGAAAGGCCTCTTCGCCAAATATGGAATGCCCGACGTGGAAGTCGTGAAGCAGGCTTCCTGGGGCGCGACGCGCGACAATCTCGTTCTCGGCGCCAGCGCCAACGGCATCGACGGCGCCCATATTCTCACGCCGCTGCCTTACCTCATGAGCACCGGCAAGGTGACTCAGAATAACGCGCCGACGCCGATGTATATCCTTGCCCGGCTCAATCTCGACTGTCAGGGCATCTCCGTCTCCAACGAATACAAGAATCTCAAGGTGGGCGTGAAGGCGGATGCGCTGAAAGCGGCCTTCGCCAAAAAGAAAGCCGAAGGCAAGGAAGTGAAGGTCGCCATGACCTTCCCAGGCGGAACGCACGATCTCTGGCTGCGCTATTGGCTCGCCGCCGCGGGCATCGACCCCGACAAGGATGCCTCCACCATCGTCGTGCCGCCACCGCAAATGGTCGCCAATATGAAGGTCGGAAATATGGACGCCTTCTGCGTCGGCGAACCCTGGAACGAACAGCTCGTCAATCAGGGAATCGGCTTCACTTCCTGCACGACGGGCGAGATTTGGTCGAAGCATCCCGAAAAGGCGCTCGGCATGCGCTCGGAGTGGGTCGACAAAAATCCCAAAGCCGCAAAAGCGCTCCTCGCCGCGGTGATCGATGCGCAGCAATGGTGCGACAAGGCGGAGAACAAGCAGGAGCTCTCAGAGATCGTCGGGCGCCGACAGTGGTTTAACGTGCCGGTGACGGACATTGTCGGGCGCCTCAATGGGGAGATCAATTACGGAAATGGCCGCATCGCCAAGGGAACGAAACTCGGCATGAAATTCTGGCGCGACAACGCCTCCTATCCGTTCAAGAGTCACGACGCCTGGTTCGTCACCGAAGACATGCGCTGGGGCAAGCTCGACGCGAAGACGGACATCAAGGCGCTCGTCGACAAGGTCAATCGCGAGGATTTGTGGCGCGCGGCCGCGCAAGTCGCCGGCGTGAGCAGCAAGGACATTCCCGCTTCGACTTCGCGCGGCAAGGAGATCTTCTTCGACGGCAAGATCTTCGACCCCGATAAGCCGCTCGACTATCTCAAGAGCCAAGCCATCAAGCGCGCCGAAGTTTAAAGGACGAGAGACAAGATGACGATGCCCGTTATGAAAAGCGACCCCATGGCGAGCTTCTACGACGAGGAGATCGAAGAGGCCTATCGCCGCCGCCGCCCGCCGCTGCTGATCAAATACAAGGCGAATATCCAAAGCTTCTTCGCAAGCCTGATGGCGCCGCTCGTCACCCTCGCGCTGCTCCTCCTCATATGGCAGCTGATCTGCATTGGCCCGACATCGGCCCTGCCGTCGCCGCTGCGCATATGGAGTGAAGCCAACGATCTTATCCTGCATCCCTTCTATGAAGCGGGCTCACAGGATATGGGCCTCGGCTGGCGCGTGCTGACGTCGTTGAAGCGCGTCGCCGTCGGCTTCGGACTGGCAAGCGTCGCCGGCATCTTGCTCGGCGCGGTCGTCGGCCAGTCACAATGGGCGACGCGCGGGCTCGATCCGATTTTCCAGGTTTTGCGCACCGTGCCGCCGCTCGCCTGGCTGCCGATCTCGCTCGCCGCTTTCCGTGACAGCCAGCCCTCCGCGATCTTCGTGATCTTCATCACCTCCATCTGGCCGATCATCATCAACACGGCGGTCGGCATCCGCAACATTCCGCAGGATTATCGCAATGTCGCGGCGGTTTTGCAGCTCAACCAGGCTGAATTTTTCTGGAAGATCATGATCCCCTCCGCCGCGCCCTACATCTTCACAGGCCTGCGCATCGGCGTCGGCCTCTCCTGGCTCGCTATCGTCGCCGCTGAAATGCTGACAGGCGGCGTCGGCATCGGCTTCTTCATCTGGGACGCCTGGAATTCATCGCGCCTCCCCGACATCTTCGTGGCGCTCATCTATATCGGCCTCACTGGCTTCATCCTCGACCGAGTCGTCGCCTTCATTGGAAATCTGGCGACGCGCGGCGTGCACGCGAACTGAGGAGAAGACGTATGAGCAGCTATCTCAGCATTGAAAACGTGGACAAGGTTTACGCGCGCGGTACCAACGTGACCAAGGTCCTCGATAATGTTTGCCTGAAAGTCGAGAAGGGTCAGTTCGTTTCGATCATCGGCCATTCCGGCTGTGGCAAGTCGACGCTTCTCAATATCGTCGCCGGCCTCACCAAGGCGACGAGCGGCGGCGTGCTGCTCGAGGACCGGGAAGTCAACGCCCCTGGCCCCGACCGTGCGGTCGTGTTTCAGAACCATTCGCTGCTGCCCTGGCTTTCCACCTATGACAATGTCCGCCTCGCGGTGGACAAGGTTTTTGGGGCCACGTCGACGCGCGCCAAGCGCCACGAATGGACGATGCACAATCTGGAGCTCGTCCAGATGATCCACGCCAAGGACAAGAAGCCGGGCGAAATCTCGGGCGGCATGAAACAGCGCGTCGGCATCGCGCGGGCGCTGGCGATGCAGCCGAAGGTTCTCCTGCTCGACGAGCCGTTCGGCGCGCTCGACGCCCTGACTCGCGCGCATCTTCAGGATCAGGTGATGGCCCTGCAAGAGCGGCTCGGCAATACGGTGATGATGATTACGCACGACGTCGACGAGGCCGTGCTGCTTTCCGACCGCATTGTCATGATGACGAACGGGCCGCAGGCGACGATCGGCGAGGTTCTGGATGTGCCTTTGCGTCGCCCGCGCGACCGCATCGCTCTCGCCACGGACCCGGTCTACCTCGACTGCCGTCAGCGCGTGCTGCAGTTCCTCTACGAGAGGCATCGCTATGTCGAAGCCGCGTGAGCAACGGGCGATGAAGGAACGCCTCGTCCTCGTCGGCGCCGGCATGGCGGCGACGCGACTGGTGGAGGAGCTCGTCGCCCGCGCGCCGGGACGCTACGAGATCACGCTCATCGGCGAGGAGCACGCTCTCCCCTATAATCGCGTGCTGCTGTCATCCGT
>JAMBEQ010000124.1 GCA_024506175.1 Methylocystis sp. | reverse complement strand
GGGTCGTGATTGAGGCGACGCGAGACTGCGCCAAGTGGGGCGAATTGCCGATGCGAGTTAATCTCGCGACCCTTTCCGCTCGCCCACGCTGCGACGAGGTGGGGCGGAGGTTCCACGCAACATAGATGCGACATGAGGGGCCGAAAAAAGCGCCCGACCAGGGAGTGCGGGCGCTAGAGGTGGAGGAACTTGAGAATCCAACTCTAGCTCTCAGACCTTTGTTCCTGCCTCTGTCGTAATCGGGCCAGACGCCCCGTCCCTCCCCGTGCCGCTCGCCCTGCTCGGTCAGTCGGGGCGTATCAGCAACGGTTTGGGAGACAATCGGGTAAGCGTGATCGAACGACCGCGGATCAGTTGGCGGCGCAACATTTCTTGTATTTTTTGCCTGATCCGCATGGGCAGGGATCGTTGCGGCCGACTTTTCCAAAGGAGCTGTTTTGGGTCGGTGGCGAGACGCTTATTCCCTTGGCTGGATCGTAATTTTCCACGCGCCACTCGTTGAGCGCCAGGACGAAGGGGCCGATGAGGTCGTGCGCGGTAGCCTCGAGGGCGTCGTATTCGAGTTTGGAGAAGCGCGCGTCGCGGCGCGCGACATCGGCGAGGGTCAGCAGGCCCGACATGGCTTTGGCGGTTTCCATATCGGCGTCGAGCAGCGGTCGCCATGCGGCGGGACGGAGCTTTAGGGCCTTTTCGAACCCTTCGATCCACAACTCCCAAAGAACGTCGCCGTTGCGATCGTCGATGGCGAAGCGCGGCGCATAGCTCTCCGGCTTCTCGAAAAGCCTTTTTGCGACATCATTGTAGTGCGCCATCACGAGCGTGAGCACCTTGTTCAGGTGGTCAATCGTGCCGAAGGCGGAGCCCGTTTCGGTCTCAGTCCAGCCCCAGACGACGGGGAGCCATTCGCCCGGCGGGATCATCTCCGGGCAAACGAGCAAGCCGGCGATAAAACCATCGAGTTCATCCAACAACATGGCCTCCTCGCCAAGGGCAAGGAGTTCGTTCTCAAGCTGCCTGAGATGGCGCGGCTCTTTCCGCATGAGGCTTCCACTTCCAAGGGAGCAGATCGTCGATTTTATTGATCGGGTGATCGGCAATGCGAGCGATGACGTCGGCGAGCCAGGCCTCTGGATCGATATCATTGAAGCGCGCGGTTTCGATCAGCGTATATATGATTGCCGCGCGACGTCCGCCATCGTCAGAGCCGGCAAACAGGTAATTCTTTCTGCCCAAAGTAAGGGGTCTGATTGCGCGTTCGGCGGCATTGTTCGACATTTCGAGACGTCCGTTATCGACATAACGGGTCAAGGCAATCCAGCGTGAGGTCGCATAGCGAATGGCTTTGGCGAAATCGCTCTTGCCGCTGATCTTCGCCAGCGTCGCATCGAAGAATGCGCGCAGTTCATCCAGGATGGGGTTTGCCCTCTGGCGGCGCGCGTCTTCGCGCTCGGCCGGCGGTCTACCCCTGATGTCAGTCTCGATAGCGAAGAGCCGCGCAATCATTTCGAGCGCCTGCGCCGCCGCCGGTGATTTTGTCTCGACATGCACGTCGTAGATTTTGCGCCGCGCATGCGCCCAGCACGCGACCTCTTTGAACGGCGCCGGCGCGCCCGTTTCTGGATCGGCCTCGTAAAGGCCGCCAAAGCCCGTATAGCCGTCTGCGTGCAGATGACCACGACAGTTCTTCAGCAAGGCATGGGCGTGCTCGGATTTGCGGTCCGCCGAGTAGAGATAGAAGGCTGCCGGCGGCGCCGTCGATCCATAGGGCCTCTCGTCGCGGACCGCCGTCCATAACCGGCCGGTCTTCGTCCTGCCGCGCCCCGGATCGAGCACGGGAACCGTCGTATCGTCCGCGTGAATGGCGGAGCCGGCGCACACGTGACGCGCGATGCGCTCGGCCAGCGGCTCCAGTAGCGCCGCCATATGGCCCACCCAGCCGGCCATGACCGAGCGGTCGATCGTTACGCCTTCGCGCGCGTAAATGTCGGACTGACGATGCAAGGGGAAATGATCGCAATATTTGGCAACCAGCACATGGGCGAGCAGCGCCGGCCCTGGCCGTCCTTTTTCGATCGGCAACGTTGGCATGGGCGCCTGAACGATCGTCTCGCAGGCGCGGCAGCTCATCTTCTCCCGCATATGCCGCACGCGCTTGAAGTGCGAAGCGACATATTCCAACACGTCTCTCTCATCGGCGCCGATCCGGCCGAACTTCGTCCCGCCGCAGATCGGGCAGACGCAGGGCGCGTCATGCACGATGATTTCGAGCGGGAGATGATCGGGCAAAGGCGCGCGAACAGACGGCTTCTTTGGGGACGTCGACGAAGCGCCGCTGTCTGATGATTCTGCGCGCGCCTGATGTTCAGCGTCGCTTTCCTCGATATCGCCGATCAGCAATTCGAGTTGTTCGATATCGCGGTCGAGCTTTTCCGACGATCGCCCGAAGCGCGCCCGCCGTAAAGTGGCGAGCTGCATCTTCAGCTTCTCGATCAGCAGCGTTTTGGCGTGAACTTCCGCAGCCAGCGCCGCCGCGAAGCGCCGCAGCTCTGCGGGATCTTCAGGCAAATCAGCAGTGGCGCGCGACATGGTTTTGTCTACCACAAAACCCGCGCCGGCGCAGCTCGAGAATGCCCGGGCTTTATAGGAAAGCAGGCCGTTTCGGCGCGTCCGGCGCAGCCGTTCGGCGCCAATCGATCCCTTCGATCAAGAGCGCCAGTTGCGCCGACGTCAGTTGCAGCGCGCCCTCGATG
>JAMBEQ010000123.1 GCA_024506175.1 Methylocystis sp. | reverse complement strand
GAAGGACGAATTATGGCATAGTTCGCGAAAGCTCAGAAGGAGGGGAGGGGCGCGTGCGATTCTGGAAACTTGTTCTTGTGTCCGCGGCGGCGCCTTTTGCCGCCTCGGCCGCGGAGCCCTCGCGCATCGAGAAGATGACCAGCGAGCAAGGGAAGCTCTGCTTCGCGCGGGTCTATGACGCCGCGCATCTTGCGGCGCATCCGCATCAGAAGGTTGAGCGGCTCTTTTTCATGATCGGCAAGAACAAGGCCGCCACTTATTGGGAGGACCCCAACCTCCGTCACAGCGAAGAAAGCCCGCACAAGCACGCGAATCCCGAGGCCGGAGGGTCGAACAGCGACTCGACCCATGTCGCGGCGCTGTTCACCCTGCGCGGCAAGAAGAAACCCGAGAATGTTTCAGGCTGGTGCTACAGGAACGATTTCGACCCCAAATCCAAGGCCAGCCTGACGTGTGGCGGCGAATGCGACAGGCACATCGGGGGAATTCGAACGGACGATGGCGCGCACTTGATCCTCGACGGGGTCGAGGCGGATGTGCTCATGGAGCCAGAGGACGAGGAAGCGAGCCAAAACGCCTTGAAGCTGGGCCCCGACGACAAAAGCTTTCGGCTGGAGCAAAGGCCGATAGAAGAATGCGTCGCCGAGGCGAACAAGACCAATTCACCCTATGCGGGCCTCGGCGCGCCGCTACGCGAGCGGCTCAAAGCGGACGCTCCTTTCTGCTATGGGCGCGATTATCCGGCGTCTCATCTCGCCGCGCATCCGCAGCAACAAACGGTTTCCATCCGCGTCTGGCGCGGCGCCAGGGAGATTGAATCGGATCGCGCGAAAAAGCGGCTGCCGGACTGGCCCGACGGCGCGAGCGTCTTGGCGTCGGTAGCGACAAGAAAGAATGGCGCGCCCGCGGCTTTGACCTACAACTGCACGCCTTTGGAGGATCAGTGGGAGTGCAGCGCGACTTTCTGCAAGGCGGGTAACGAAGGCGATTGCGCCCCGCAGGATATCGAGAACGCGAAGGCTGCGGGCTGCACGACAGGCGAGTCGCGCATCATCTATCTTCGGCGAGGCGAAAAAGACTTCATGATGCTCGGCAATCCCAACATGGGCCTGCGGCTCGAAACCTATTGCGGCTCGGAAAAAAAGACGCAGACCGACGACAAGGTCTATCGCCTCGAGCCGATGCCGCTTTCTGCCTGCGAAGGGCGCTGATGGGAGCCGCTGTGATTCCCGATCGCTCGCTTTGCGAGCGCCGGGAATGGAAACGAACCAATAAGCGAAAACCGCGTCATTTCACGGCTTCGAACTGCTCCAGCGCGAGTTCGGCCTGTTCGGTCGCTTTCATAATGCGCTTGTCGTAGCTCGTACCCTTCGCGAGCTTCACTGCCTTGCGGAGGTATTTGATGCCCTTACGGATGGGGTCGACAGGCGTCTGCCAGACGGCGCTCCGGGCGCGGTCGATGGCGTCGTCGGCGTGTTCGACGAAGGAGCCGGCCTGAAGCTCCTTGCCGGCTGCGATCGCCTCCCTCGTTTCGGCGATTGCCTCTTCCAGATAGTTCGGGTCCGCAGACGCCGGCTGCGCGAAGACGCCGAGACCCATGCTCAAACCAATGATCATCAATCCACGCGACAACATATTTCCGCCTCCCTGAGCGCCTCTCGCGCCAAGTCTTGCCTCCCATAGTGCTTATTTTCGACCGGGCCACAATATCCGTGACGACGCCGCCGGCGCTCAGATCTTTTCGAACGCCGCCATCAGGACCGATAGATCCTCTGGCAGCTCGCTCTCGAACATCATCTCCTCGGCCGTGACCGGATGTTCGAAACCGAGCGTCGCGGCGTGCAGCGCCTGGCGCCCGAGTTTTTCCACCGCCTCGCGCGCCTCTTCGGGAAGCTTCGTCACCTTCGTCTTGAAGCCGGCGCCGTAGGTGGCGTCGCCGACGAGCGGATGGCCGATGTGCGCGAGATGCACGCGGATCTGATGCGTGCGGCCCGTTTCGAGCTGGCAGCGAATCAACGAGGCGACGCCATAATCTGCCACCTTTTCCCAATGGGTGATCGCCTCGCGTCCGCGTGATTCGGGCACCACCGCCATGCGCTCGCGCTGAATCGAGTGGCGACCGAGAAAGGTCTCGATCGTTCCGTGCGCGCGGTCGGGGACGCCCCAAACGAAGGCGAGATATTCGCGCGTGAGAGAGAGCGTGCGCCCATGATCGGCGAAGAGCGCCGAAAGGCGATGGTGCGCGGCGTCCGTCTTCGCCACGACAAGGAGGCCGGTCGTATCCTTGTCGATACGATGCACGATGCCGGGCTTCTTCACCCCGCCCACGCCGGAGAGGCTATCGCCGCAATGGGCGATGAGAGCGTTGACCAGGGTGCCGCTTTCGTGCCCGCTCGCCGGATGCACGACGAGGCCCGCCGGCTTGTCGATAACGATCAGATGCTCGTCCTCGTAGACAATGTCGAGCGCGATATCCTCGGCCTGCGGCTCGGCGGGAGCGGGCGGCGGCACGTCGAGCGCCACTGCGTCGCCGGAGGAGAGCTTTTTCGCCGGGTCGCTTATCGCGGCGCCGCGGAGGGTGACGCGGCCCTCCTCGATCAGCGCCTTGATCCGGCTGCGGGAGAGATGCGCCGCGATGAGCTCCGGGCGCTCGGCGAGAAAGCGATCGAGTCGCGCGCCGCTCTCGTCGTCCCCCACGACGAACTGGAAGCTTTCGCCGGCTGCGTCCTTTTGCTGCATTTCGTCCAAGGTCATAACAAAGTTTTCTTCCGCTTGTGGGGGCCCCGTGCTAACTGGGGCCCGACAGGACGCCGGTCAAG
Organism: Methylocystis sp.; assembly: GCA_024506175.1. Taxonomy (GTDB): domain Bacteria; phylum Pseudomonadota; class Alphaproteobacteria; order Rhizobiales; family Beijerinckiaceae; genus Methylocystis. The sequence continues at coordinate 208 of JAMBEQ010000123.1, read as the reverse complement.
AAGCGTGACAGAGATGGGCCAAAGCCATCCGCCTTTCGCATTTTCCCCTGCCATTCGAGTGGAGGCCGCTCAGATTAACGTCGCCGTTGCTCCGCTCTGCGCAGTGATCGGTGCGGGGCCCGCCGGGCTTTTCGCCGCCGAAACCCTCGCCCGCGCCGGCGCGCGCGTCGTGATCTATGAGCACAAGCCGAGCCCGGCGCGCAAATTT
>JAMBEQ010000122.1 GCA_024506175.1 Methylocystis sp. | reverse complement strand
CGTCGGCAGGGAAAATATCGGGCGGCGCGGCATGCTCGCCGCCGACCAGAATGCGCCGCTCCGCCCCTTCGGACTCCAGACCGCCGGCGACATGAAGGTGCCCGGTCAAGACGAGCGGCGCCGCCCCTATTTTCGCGCGCGCGGCGTCGGCCGCCTCGCGATAGAGCGCGCGCACGCCCCAGACGACGGGCGAGCCCGCGACTTCCGGGCCCGCGACGGGCAGATCGGCGGCGCGGGGATAGGGCAGCGCAAGGAGATGCGCGCCCACCGCGCCCGAGGAATCACGGATGGGCAGCAGATGCGCGGCCAGATCGAGAGCGCCCTCGCGTCTTGCGACGACGCCCACGGCGTGCACTCCCGCGATCTCGAACAAGGCGCGCGGCGCCTCCAGCCTTCCGGCGGGATCGTGATTGCCGGCGAGGAGCGCGATGGTCGCGCGCGGGCAGGCGGCGCGCAAATCGCGCAGCGTGTCGTAGAGCAGCCTCTGCGCCTCGGCGGAAGGGTTCAGACTATCGAAAATATCCCCCGCGACCACGACCGCGTCGACCGCCCGCGCACGCGCGGTCTCGACGAGCTGCGCCAAAGCGGCGCGATGCTCGGGCTCGCGCGACCAGCCTTGCAGCGCGGCGCCGAGATGCCAATCGGCGGTATGAAGAAGTCGAATCACATCGCCGATAATAAGCAAAAGGCGGCGGGCCCGAAGCAAGCGATACGCGACATGCCTGCTCTAGCCCGCCGCCCGCCCCCCAACGGTCAAGCCGCGTTCCGATACGCCTTTCGCGAAAAGATGGTCAGCAATAGGATTTTGAGGTCGAAGAGCAGGGACCAATTATCGAAGCAATAAAGCGAAACCTCCAGCAGCCCGCCTGTCTCAAAACGAGGCGATCGCGGGCCTTCTACGAGCCTTTGGCTTCGCCGCTGCAAGCACCGCGCCCTAGCTTGAGGGCGTCAACCTGCGCTCGCGCTCACGCTGCTCACGGGCCGCGCATCGATTGTTTATGCTGGGTTTTCGCTTGTCTGGGGGGCGGCTCCCGGCGTTGATTCGCCCCGGCGCCTTCACAAGCGCGTCATCCTGCCTGTAACATATAGAGAGTCGCAAAAGGCCAGAATGGACCTTGGCGCGGTCCTTCAGGCCCTTCTCCAAACGAGAGGCAGGCACGGTGACCGCTCACTTCAGACATCAAAACGTCTCGCCCCAGGCTTGCCCCGCGCTGGTGCTCAACGCCGACTACAGGCCGCTTAGCTACTATCCGCTTTCTCTGTGGGGCTGGCAGGACGCCATCAAGGCCGTTTTTCTGGATCGGGTCAATATCGTCTCGGAATATGACAAGACCGTCAAAAGCCCCACTTTCGAGATGCGGCTGCCCTCGGTCGTCTCGCTCAAGGAGTATGTGCGGCCGGCCCGCCAACCGGCCTTCACGCGGTTCAACGTCTTCCTGCGGGACCGATTCACCTGCCAATATTGCGGCGCTCACGACGAGCTGACCTTTGACCACGTCATTCCACGCTCCAAAGGCGGCGCGACAACCTGGGAAAATGTCGTCGCGGCCTGCTCGCCCTGCAATTTGCGCAAGGGCGACCGTCTCCCTCTCGAGGCGCGTATGACCCCGGCGCAGGCTCCCTATCAGCCGTCGGTGACCGATCTGCATCGCAACGGCCGCTTGTTCCCGCCGAATTATTTGCATGAAAGCTGGATGGATTACCTTTATTGGGATTCGGTGCTGGAGCCCTGAGGCTCGCACGAAAGAGTTTATATGCGCCGCCTGATCGTCATGAGCTTCGGTTTCGTCATCGCCGCAGGCGCTGGCGCGGCGTTCCTTTTCGTTTCGGCGCTTTTCGATCCCGCGACCCACGAGGCGGGACTCTCATCCGTCATGGCCGGGCTCTTCGCCATGCTGGACGAAGCTTTGAACGAGGGCGACCCGGCGGACGCCGTCGCGGCGCTCGGCTTTGTGATCTGGGCCGCAATTGTCGCGACCTGCGCCGCCCCGCTCGCCGTCGCGGCCCTTGTCGGGGAAGCCGCCGGCGCGCGATCCATCATCTGGTATTCGGGCGTGAGCGGCCTCCTTGCGGGCGCTTCGCCATGGATTGTACGCGCATCGAAAGGCCTGGCGAGAGCGGACAGCATCAGCGAGGCGGAAGGCCGGCTCGCTCTTTTGTTTTTCCTTACCGGCGCGCTGACCGGCGCGATTTATTGGCTGATCGCCGCGCCAGCGCGCAAAGCGGCGACCGGCGAACGGAGAAGCGCTTAGAGCGCACTCCATGCGAGCGGAAAACGCGCTAGCGCAGTCTCGCGCGCTTGTTCGATCGCTTAGCTTCTTCCACGTAACGCCAGTAGGCAAACACCGCGCCGCAGAGAAACACGCCGGAAAGAATGGCCGTGGCGTAGAATTGCAGCGGTCCGCCGACGTTGATGGCGAAGCGGGTCGTGCGTTTGGCTCCCGAGGATTCAGTGACGGTGATGAGGGCGGCGTAGGCGCCGCTCTCCTCGAAAATATGCTCGAGTGGCATGGCGCCGCCCGGATAAAGGCGCGGCGGAAAATAAGCCACGGTGAAAGGCGTCGGATCATCCTCCTCGGCGAGCGGACCGTTTTTCTCCCGCACGATTCGCACCTCGATCGGCAATTGGCGAAGGCGCTCGGCAACGAGGTCGACTGTGAGAATGATTCGCCCCGTCGAGGGGAAATCTCCGCAGAAGCGATCGCGCGAACGATCGGGCATGTAAGCGACAATGCCAATAAGGTCAGGACCGATGGAGATCTCGCATTGGTCGCGAATGGTCGAGGCCTTGTCCATGCTGATGGCTTTGGCTGGCGCGGGCGCCAAAAACGCGACGACAAATGCGATGCAGAGTTGGCGCGCCAACGAGTTGACGGATGACATTTTTTCTCTCCGGCGATAGGCGGCGGGCGCCGTCGCGATCATTTTCCTCACAAGCTGGAATTCCCCGGTTTTTCTCGCATTTGCAAGGGGTCAGGATTGACGCCCCCAACCGGAAGTGCTCTTAACCGAACATGGCTGATTATTATTCGCTGATTTCCCGCGCCGTCGTCGCCCTGCCTCAGCGGACGCCCGATGCGAGACAGGCGGTATATGACCGCGCGCGCAAGGCGTTGTTCAATCAGTTGCGAAGCATTCAGCCGCCAGTGGCCGATGCGGACATCGCCGCCGAAGGCCGCGCGCTCGAGGAAGCCATCGCGCGTCTGGAAAAAGAAGTCGCCGCCAGCAACGCACCGCAGTCGGCGCCGGCGAAAGCGGTTTCTGGAAATACGGCTCCCCCTAGTCCTCCTGCGGTGAAGACGGAAACTCGGAAGCCGCCGCCGCTCCCCCCCGCGCAGCGCCAACGCGCGCCCGAGCCCATGAGGCCGGCGCCCGCCCCCCCGCCGCCCCCGCCGCCTGCCGAAAGCAGCGCCGAGGAAGCTTGGCGCGACACGCCCCCCGAAACGGCGGAAGCCCCGGCGCGCGAGCCGCAGCGCCCCGCAGCGCCCCTGCCCCTGCCGCCGCGCTCGCATCGCCCCCCCTTGCGCGTCTGGGCGCTCGCTGGAGTGCTCGTGGCGCTGATCGCTGTCGTCGGCGGCCTGGCCTGGTACCTGCGAGAACGCCCGGAAGACCTCGCAAAATTGAAACCCGACGAGGCCTCGCCGTCGGACAGCGCTGACGCAGGGAAATTCGACGGGCGGGTGGAAGGCGGCTCCACGGCGGCTCCGTCCCGTGTGTCGGAAAAGCGCGCACCCGCCGTGCCAGTGGCGCAGAAAGCCGAATTGTGGGTTGCGTCCCTGCAGGAGCCGGACAAGGTCGACCGCATCTATAATGCGACGGTTGTCTGGCGGCTCGAGAATGTCGGCGGCGGATCAGGTGAGCCGGTGAGCTCGGCGATCCGCGGCGACATCGACATTCCCGACGGCAAAATGAAGCTGACGTTGCTGTTCCAGAAAAACAACGACTCCGCGCTCTCCGCCTCCCACACGGTCAAGGTCTCATTCAAGCCGTCGCCGGGGAGCCCGCTCGGCGGCGTGAAGGCGATCGGCCCGATCCAGATGCGCAGGGCCGATGCGCGGTCGGGGGAGAAAATCGCAGGCATTCCAGTGCCGATCATCGAAAATAATTTCCTCATCGGCCTGATGCGCGGGGACAACGAGACGCGCAACCTCCAGCTGATGCGTTCGCTGTCTGTGCTCGACCTGCCTTTGCAGCTCTCTGACGGCCGCCCCGCGACGATCAACATGGAAAAAGGCCCCTCGGGCGAACGCGTCTTCGCAGACGCGATCGACGCATGGGCGAAGTGACCTCAGAGCGCATTCCGCGAAAGTTGACAGGCTTTTGCGATAAGAATGCGGAAGAGCACTCTGCGCCGTTACATCACCAGCGTGAGCTTTCGCGCGGCGCGCGTAACGCCAGTATAAAGCCAGCGGGCGCGGTGTTCGCGGAAGGCGAAGGACTCGTCGAAGAGGGTCACATTGTCCCACTGCGAGCCCTGCGCCTTGTGCACGGTTAGCGCGTAGCCGAAATCGAACTCGTCCGAGTCTTTGCGCAGCGCATAGGGAATTTCGCCGTCGCCGCCCTCGAAGAATTGCGGAATGACGGCGACGCGCTGGAATTTCCCCGCCTCGCCATCCTCCGGCATGACGAGCATCCTTATCTTGCCGCGCCTTAGCGCGCCGGCGCTTTTGACCGTGAACAGCGCGCCATTCAGCAGGCCTTTCTTCCGATTGTTGCGCAGGCAGACGAGCTTCTCGCCCGATTGCGGAAAGGCGCTCGTGAAGCCGCGCAACTCGCGCAGCCGGCCATTATAGGCGCGCCGCGTCTTGTTCAGGCCGACGAGCACCTGATCCGCGCCGGTGACAAGCGTCGGATCGAGCCCCTCGCGGCCGACGATTTGCGTCTCGCCATAGGCGCCGCGCGCGAGCGTTCCCCCCTCGCGGATAATCATCGACAGGCGAATGATGGGATTGTCGGAGGCTTGCCGGTGCACTTCCGTCAGCATCACGTCGGGCTCAGCCTCGGTGAAGAAGCCCCCGCCCTTCACGGGCGGCAATTGCGCGGGATCGCCCAGCACCAGCACCTTCTTGCCGAAGGACAGCAGATCGCGCCCAAGCTCCTCGTCGACCATGGAGCATTCGTCGATGACAATGAGCGCCGCGCGTGCGGCGTCGCTCTCGTCGTTCAAGACGAAGGAAGGCTCCTCGGTCTCGGAATCGGTGGCCCGATAAATCAGGCTGTGAATGGTGCGGGCGTCCTTGCAGCCTTTAGAGCGCATGACCAGCGCCGCCTTGCCGGTGAAGGCGGCGAAAGCCACGTCGCCATCGACATGTTCGGCAAGGTGCAGGGCTAAGGTGGATTTGCCCG
>JAMBEQ010000121.1 GCA_024506175.1 Methylocystis sp. | reverse complement strand
CCTCGATCTTGTGATCGGCGCCCTTTGTCAGGATGAGGCTCGCGCGTGGGCGCGTGGGCGCGATGTTCTGGCGCAGGTTTTCGAGGTTGATGCGCGTCCAGATGTCTTTCGCGACGCGCACGGTCTCTTCGTCCGAGAGATCGGCGTATTTGCGGAAGTAAGAACGCGGATCGCGGAAAGCCGTTTCGCGCAGGCGCAGGAAGCGGTCCACATACCAGCGTTCGAGCAGATCCTCGCCCGCCTCGAGATAGACCGAGAAATCGAAGAAGTCGGAGACGAAGGGAATTTCCTTCGCCTGTCGCGACGTGCGCGCCGCCAGCACATTGACGCCTTCGACGATGAGAATGTCGGGGCCATCGACGCAGGTCGTCTCACCCGGCACCACGTCGTAGACGAGATGCGAATAGACGGGCGCGCACACATGGCGCTGGCCCGCCTTCACGGCGGAGAGGAAGCGCAGCAGCGCCTTGTTGTCGTAGCTTTCGGGAAAGCCCTTTTTCTCCATCAGCCCTTCGCGTTCCAGCACCGCGTTCGGGAGGAGAAAGCCGTCTGTCGTGATCAGCTCGACCTTTGGCGTATTGGGCCAGCGCGAGAGCAGCGCGCGCAAGATGCGGGCCGTCGTCGATTTGCCGACGGCGACGGAGCCGGCGACGCCGATGATATAGGGAACCTTGCCGTCCTCGGCCCCGAGGAACCGCTGCGTCGCCTTGAACAGCCCCTGCGTCGCCGCAACATAGAGCGCGAGCAAGCGCGAGAGCGGCAGATAGATTTCGATCACTTCTTCGAGACTGATGGGATCGCCGACCGATTTCAGCCGGGTGAGGTCGTCGAGGGTCAGCGTCAGCGGCGTATCGGCGCGAAGCGACGCCCATTCGGCGCGCGAAAAATGGCGATAGGGCGAAATCGCCCCGTCGTTTTCGATCGCGCTGGGGCGGGTCATTTCCCGGCTCCGCGAGACGCCTTCTCGGCGAGACCCGATTGCGCCGTCCGCCGTTCCAGCTCCGCGACGACATCGCTCAACGGTATGTCGCGCGCTTCGAGCAGCACCAGGAGATGATACAGCACGTCGGCGGCTTCGCTCGTCAGCGCCTTGCGATCGCCTTCCATCGCGGCGATCACCGCCTCCACAGCTTCCTCGCCGAACTTCTTCGCGATGCGCGGCGGGCCAGCGTCGAAAAGGCTCTTGGTGTAGGACGTCGAGGCGTCGTCGGCGCGGCGCGATTTGATGAGCGCGGCGAGATCGTCAAGGGAAAAGGTCATTGGCCCCCCCCCCACCGCTCCCCCGCTTCGTGGGAGAGGGAGCAGAATGCGGCCTTCACCAAGAGGGCCGATCGTGAACGTCCCCTCTCCTGCTTGCGGGGGAGGGACAGGGAGGGGGCTCTCGTAACCGAAGTCATCCCATCGCCTCCAATCCATCGAGCCGCATCGGCAGGCCGGCGGCCGCCATGTGCCGCTTGGCTTGCGGGATCGTATACTCGCCGAAATGGAAGATCGAGGCGGCCAGCACCGCCGTCGCATGACCTTCGCGAATCCCCGCCACCAGGTGATCCAGATTGCCGACGCCGCCAGACGCGATGACGGGAACGGAAACCGCGTCCGCCACGGCGCGCGTGAGGGCGATGTCAAAGCCGATCTTGGCGCCGTCGCGGTCCATAGAGGTGAGAAGTATTTCCCCCGCGCCGAGCGCCGTCACCTCGCGCGCGAAATCGACGGCGTCTATGCCCGTGGGCCGACGCCCGCCATGGGTGAAGATTTCCCATTTTTCCGGGCCGACCTGCTTGGCGTCGATGGCGACGACGATGCATTGCGACCCGAACTTCTCCGCCGCCTCGCGCACGAACTGGCGGTTCGCTACGGCGGCGGTGTTGATCGACGCCTTGTCCGCGCCCGCGAGTAGCAGCCTGCGGATGTCGTCGAGCGTGCGCACGCCGCCGCCGACGGTCAGGGGCATGAAACAGGCTTCCGCCGTCCGCTGCACCACATCGAGAAGAATGCCGCGGTTTTCGTGGCTCGCGGTGATGTCGAGAAAGCAAAGCTCGTCGGCGCCGGCGGCGTCATAGGCGATGGCGCACTCCACCGGATCGCCAGCGTCGCGCAGATCGACGAAATTGACGCCTTTGACGACGCGACCTTCCTTCACGTCCAGGCAGGGGATGACGCGGGCTTTCAGCATGGGGCAGCACCGGTCCAGAAGCGAATAGCCGCCCTCACCCCGCCCGACGCAGC
>JAMBEQ010000120.1 GCA_024506175.1 Methylocystis sp. | reverse complement strand
TCCTTGATTTTGAGCGTCGTCACAGTGCCGCCGATTCGCGCGCGGGCGACGAGCTGATGCGCCGGCTCCACAGAGGCGACGACCGCCTTCATGTCGTCGATCGGCGCGACATGAACAGCGATTTCGTTCGCAACGGCCGAAGCCGGCGCCGCAACGGCGGCGAAAAGAAGAAAGAGTCGGATGCGGTCCATGAAGTCTCCCATGCGACGCCCGTTTCTTATATTCGAAATACGTAAATTAGCAAGTGTGAATTTAACGCCGCATCAGCAAGCATCCACCCAACAGGTTGCGCCCAATTTAATTGGGACGCCGCCGCGAAAGATGCGACAAAAGGTGCCCGGCGCAGCCTCCCGGGAGATCGGCGGGGGGAAGTCGCCATTGACAGGCCTGACCCAACGCTCCTACAAAGCCCGCCTCGAAAGAGATGAACCATTCATCAGCCGAGCCGTCCCGTGAGGCGGCAGGCCAACGCCCGGCAGCGTGATGCGCCCCCGGGCGCGTTTTGCTTTGGAGCGGCGGCTGAAGAGGCCGTTGCGCCGCGGGAGTGAAAAAATGTTCGAGAGCCTTTCCGACAAGCTCTCCGCCGTATTCGACAGGCTGACGCGCCGCGGTTCGCTGACCGAGGCCGACGTCAGCGAGGCGCTTCGCGAGATCCGCCGGGCGCTGCTCGAGGCCGACGTCGCGCTCGATGTGGCGCGCTCCTTCTCGGACAAGGTGCGCGACCGCGCCGTCGGCACCAATGTCATCAAATCGGTCTCCCCCGGCCAGATGGTCGTCAAGATCGTCAATGATGTGCTGATCGAGACGCTGGGCGAGACGGCCGAGCCAATCGATCTCGCAGCGCGGCCCCCTGTCGCCATCATGATGGTCGGCTTGCAGGGCGCGGGCAAAACCACCACCACCGCAAAGATCGCAAAGCGGCTGAAGGAGCGCCACGACAAGCGCGTGCTCATGGCCTCGCTCGACGTGAAGCGCCCCGCCGCGCAGGAGCAGCTCGCCGTGCTCGGCCGCCAGGTCGAGGTGGATACGCTGCCGATCGAGCGCAACCAGACCCCGCTGCAGATCGCTCGCCGCGCCATGGAGCGCGCGCGCCTGCAGGGCTATGACGTGGTGCTGCTCGATACGGCCGGACGCACGCATATCGACGAGCCGCTCATGCAGGAGATGGCGGACATCAAGTCCTACGCCAGTCCGCATGAAACCCTGCTGGTCGCCGACTCGCTGACCGGCCAGGACGCGGTCAATCTCGCCAAGAACTTCGATGAGCGCGTCGGTCTAACGGGCATCGTATTGACGCGTATGGACGGCGATGGCCGCGGCGGCGCGGCGCTCTCCATGCGTTACGTCACCGGAAAGCCGATCAAGCTCATCGGCACCGGCGAGAAGATGGACGCGCTCGACGAGTTCTCGCCGAGTCGCATCGCCAACCGCATTCTGGGCATGGGCGACATCGTCGCCCTCGTCGAAAAGGCGGCGGCCACCATCGACGCGGAAGAAGCGCGCAAAAGCGCCGCGCGCATGGCCAAGGGCAAGTTCGACCTTCAGGACCTCTGCGATCAGCTCGCCCAGGTCGAGAAGATCGGCGGGCTCGGCGGCATCATGGGTCTCCTGCCGGGCGTCGGCAAGATGAAGGACCAGCTCGCCAAGGCCAATCTCGACGACAATCTCATCAAGCGCCAGCGCGCCATCATCCTCTCCATGACGCCGCAGGAGCGGCGCAACCCGGATGTCCTCAAGGCCTCGCGCAAGAAGCGCATCGCCGCGGGCTCCGGCATGAAGGTCGAGGATATCAACAAGCTCCTCAAGCAGCATCGCCAGATGGCGGACCTCATGAAATCCTTCGGCGCGGGCAAGCGCGGCGGACTCATGGGCAAGGCCGCGCAGATGATGGGGCTCGGCCCCGGCGGCATGCAAATGCCCTCGCAGGAGGAGCTGCAGAAACTGCAGGAGAAGCTCGGCGGACCGCCTCCCGGCGCCTCCAGCATTCCGGCCGCTCCCCCGGCCGATCTCCTCACGCAGAAGCCGAGCCTTCCGGGGCTCGGCGGCGGACTTCTGAGCGGGCTCAACCCGTTCGGAAAAAAGAAGTAGCGGCGGGCGGGCTTCGGTCTTCGGCAATCGATCGACGACTGCCGACGGCCAACCCGCAGACCGCCAACCCACAACAAGGAAAACCGATATGTCTCTCAAGATTCGTCTCGCCCGCGGCGGCGCCAAGAAGCGCCCCTTCTATCGCGTCGTCGTCGCCGACTCCCGCAGCCCGCGCGACGGCCGCTATATCGAGAAGCTCGGCACCTTCGACCCGCTGAAGGCCAAGGACGCAGCCGACCGCGTCGTTCTCGACATGGAGAAGGCCAAGGAGTGGATCGCCAAGGGCGCCCAGCCGACCGACCGCGTGGCGCGACTGCTCGACGCCGCCGGCGTCTTGACGCGCGAGGCCCGCAACAATCCGCAGAAGGCCCAGCCGAAGAAGAAAGCGCAGGAGCGCGCCGCCGCCGCGGCCGAAGCCGCCGCCGCCGGCGAGGCTGCGTAATTATCACTTACCCCTCCCCAGCCCTCCGTCGCTTAGCGCGCGAGAGCAGGGCTATCGGGTAAACGCTTGGCGTGAGCTCATCCCTCCCCTTTACGGGGAGGGTGGCCCCGCGTAAGCGGGGCCGGGTGGGGTGAAGCCCCACCGCTACCGTTGCAGGGTTGAACCCCACCCGGCGGCCTTTGGCCGCCGACCTCCCCGTCAAGGGGAGGTATTTGGGACTACGCCAGCTCGTCATTGATCCGATTGTCCTGCGTAGGGGAAAGACAGGCAGGGGCCGAGCCGCCATGACCAAGCCCAACCTCGTCCTCCTCGGCCGCTTCGGGGCGCCGCATGGCGTGCGCGGCGAAATTCGCCTGCAAAGCTATACCGCCGACCCACTGGCGATCGGCTGGTACGGCCCGCTGACCGACCGGTTCGGGGCCAAGCGTCTCAGGCTTCTTTCCGTCCGCCCGCAGGGCAAGGACATGCTCGTCGCTCGCGTCGAGGGCGTCGCCGACCGCGCGTCGGCCGAAGCGTTGACGGGCGTCGAGCTTTATACGCCGCGCGACAGTCTCCCCGCCCCGGATGAAGACGAGTTCTACCTCGCCGACCTCGTTGGGCTGCGCGCCGAGACGCGCGACGGCGAGTGGATTGGCGTCGTCGTCGCCGTGCGAAATTTCGGCGCGGGCGACATCCTGGAGGTGGCGCCGCAGGCGGGCGGCGAGACGCTGCTCTTTCCCTTCACCAAGGCGGTCGTTCCTGTGGTCAGCGTCTCGGAAGGGCGCCTGATCATCGAGGCGCCGGACGAGATCGAAGCCCGAGAGGAATAATCAGCCCCGCCGATTGTGCGCCTGCGCGAGGCGCGCAGGGGCCGGGATCAAGGCGCCGCCATTCGCCCGCAGCCCGCGCCTCAGCTCCTCCAGATAGGGCAGAAGGCCGAAGAGGACCGCGCCGCCGAGAACCGCAGCGACATAGCCGGCCGAAATCTGCTCCCCCTTCCAGGCGAGATCGAAACGCGCGATCTCGTCGCCCGCGCCGAAAAGCGCGAGAAATTGCGTCCAATGGTGCGCGACGACGAGGAGCAGCGCCGTGAGCGGCAGCACCTCGAGAAAACTGTGCACATGCTGCTCGAAGGGCGTCACGAGCCGCGCGGACTCGGCGTAGCTCACGTCCCATATCGTCGTCGCCTCATGGACGATGAACATCGCAATGATAAAGGCGATGATCAGCGCGTTGATGTCCAGAAAGAGCGCAGCGAGCAGCGGCGCGCCGAGCTCGAAAAACAACAGCAGATGAATGAGCGATTCCTTGGCGCCGGTCGTCGTTTCGATGCTTGTCTCGCGGTGACAGGCCCAATCGAGCAGGCCGACCGAGAGCCAAAACGGAACCACGAAATAGGCGAGGATCAGCGCGGTCGGGTCTTGCGGCATGACGCCTCTCTGTCCCCGTCTCCGAAACGCCCCGGCAGATAGGAGGAACCTCAAAAGACATGCAGGGTTCCGAGCGGAATGTTCGGCTCTGCATGGACCTCGCGCGCCCGCGGGCCGCGAAGCCTATGTGATCCTCTCGCTTCGTGATAACGCGCGCCTATGCCATAAGCGCCCTATGTGGCGCGCGACCATCCTCACCCTGTTTCCCGAAATGTTCCCCGGCCCGCTGGGCTTGTCGCTCGCGGGCGACGCCCTGGCGCGCGGCGTCTGGGCGCTTGAGACGCAGCAGATTCGCGAGCAGGGCGTCGGCCGCCATCGCGCGGTCGACGACACGCCCGCAGGCGGCGGTCCGGGCATGGTCATGCGCGCCGACGTGCTGGCGGCGGCGATCGACGCCGCGGCGCCGGAGGGCGACTCGCGTCCCCGCCTGCTCATGAGCCCGCGCGGCACCCCGCTCACCCAGAAGCGCGTGCGCGCGCTCGCCGAAGGGCCAGGCGCGATCATTCTTTGCGCGCGCTTCGAGGGCGTGGACGAGCGCATCATCTCCGCGCGAAGCCTCGAGGAGGTCTCGATCGGCGACTACATTCTCTCGGGCGGCGAGATCGCAGCGCTCGCGCTCATGGACGCCTGCGTGCGGCTCCTGCCGGGCGTCATGGGGGAGGAGCTTTCAGGCGAAGAGGAAAGCTTCGAAGGGGGCCTTCTCGAATATCCGCAATATACGCGGCCGCGCGACTTCGAGGGACGCGCGATACCCGAGGTTCTCCTGTCGGGCGATCACGGCAAAATCGCCAAATGGCGCCATGAGCAGGCGCTGGAGCTGACGCGGGCGAGACGGCCGGACCTTCTCGCCCGCGAAGATGACTAGCGAAAAAAGCTCAAGCCGGCGGCTTCAGCGCGAGCGCCTTCTCGATTTCGGGCACAGGGTGCTTGGTCAAATCCTTGTGGAGTTCGCCCGCAACCTTACTCAGCGCCTTGGGGCTCAGATCCTTGCGGATTTCGCCGAGCGTCTTGGGCGGCGCGACGATGACGATTTCCTTCATCTCGCCGCTCTCCGCGGCGGTGTTGATGCGGTCGGCCATGGCGCGGGCGAAGCGCTCTTCCTCCAGCTCATGCCAGTCGACATTTCCCATCGAGCTGCGGCCCGCGCCGACGGAAGAAAAGGCGCGCCCCGGCGCATCGGAGCCTTGCTCGCGGGTGGGGGGGTTGTCCTCGACGCGAGTCTCGACGACGCGCAGATCGAGAATTTCGGCGTCGCCGTGGTTGGAGAAAAACAGCGCGCGCCGGCCGTCGCCGATCAGAACCCACGCGCCATTATGGACTGCAACTGCGCTCATAGCGTCCCTCGTTCGAAAAACCCACGCCGTAGATGTGGCCGCGGAACGAGGGGAGAGCAAGCGGGGCATTGCGCGTCGAAAAGACGCGCCGGTCCATATCTCAATCTCAGGCGGCCAGCTTCTTTTGCGCCGCCGGGGCTTGGTGAAGCTTTTCAATGACGGCCTTCAGTTCGCCGGCGGGCTGCGGCGCGACAACCGAATGGGCTATGACGCGGCGCCTGATGCCGGCCTCGTTCACCGCCCAGGCGAGATAGCAGACAGCCGCGATAAAAAGGACCGCCGTGAAGGGCTCGCCATTGCCCAGGAAGGAGAGGTCAGGGGCGCATTCATTGGCGTATTCGCAGGCGTCCGACCAATCCTGGAAATATTGTCTGACAGACTCCAACATCGTGACCTCCTTGGCCCTGTCTCAATCGTGCCGGAAAATCCTTTCCCGCTCGTGGACGAGCCCTTTCTGGCGCATGAACGCCGCGCTGTTTGTGCGTTGCAACATATACTGCGCCGAGAAGCTTTCGCCAGAGTAAATTCCAACCTGCGCTCAAAAACTATCCAAAATAAAAACAGCGGCGTGCGCTATATCGCCGCACTGCAAAAAGACTGGGCATAGCGCGCAAAAACTGACCGACACAGTTGTCGGCTTGGCGACACAAAAAACGGGGCCCCGATAGGGACCCCGCAAAAAGCGTTCCAGGTCGTTAACGGAGGGGAAATCACCCCTCCAGCAAACGACGAGCGATGACCTGCGCCTGAATTTCCGCCGCGCCCTCGAAGATATTCAGGATGCGCGCGTCGCAGAGCACGCGGGAGACCGGATACTCCAGCGCGAAGCCGTTGCCGCCGTGAATCTGCAGCGCGTTGTCCGCCGCCGCCCAGGCGACGCGGGCGCCGAGCAGCTTCGCCATGCCGGCCTCGAGGTCGCAGCGCTTGCCGGCGTCCTTTTCGCGCGCGGCGAAATAGGTGATCTGTCTGGCGATGTGAATCTCCACCGCCATTGAGACGATCTTGTTGAAGACGCGCGGGAAGGAGAACAGCGGCTTGCCGAACTGGATGCGCTCCTTGGCGTATTTCAGGCCGAGATCGAGCGCGCATTGCGCCACGCCGAGCGCGCGCGCAGCGGTCTGGATACGGGCTGATTCGAAGGTCTCCATGAGCTGCTTGAAGCCCTTGCCCTCCTCGCCGCCGAGGAGATTGGCCGCCGGCACCTCGAAGTTGTCGAAGCCGATCTCGAACTCCTTCATGCCGCGATAACCGAGCACCTCGATCTCGCCGCCGGTCATGCCCTTGGCTGGGAAGGGGTTTTCATCCGTGCCCCGCGGCTTCTCGGCGATGAACATGGAAAGGCCCTTGTAGCCCTTCTCGTTCGGGTTCGTGCGCGTGAGCAGCGTCATGATGTCGGCGCGGACCGGATGGGTGATCCAGGTCTTGTTGCCGGTGACCTTATAGACGTCGCCCTCGCGCACGGCGCGGGTGCGCAGGCCCGCAAGGTCGGAGCCGTTGTTCGGCTCGGTGAAGACGGCGGTGGGGAGGGTCTCGCCCGTCGCGATCTTCGGCAGGTATTTCTGCTTCTGCGCCTCCGTGCCGCCGACGAGGATCAGCTCGCCCGCGATCTCGGAGCGCGTGCCGAGCGAGCCGACGCCGATATAGGCGCGCGACAGCTCCTCGGAGACCACGCACATGGCGATCTTGCCCATGCCAGAGCCGCCGTATTCCTCGGGAATGGTGAGGCCGAAGACGCCGAGCTCCGCGAGGCCGCCGATGACCTCGAGCGGAATATAGGCGTTCTTGGCATGCCACTCCTGCGCAAAGGGCACGACATTGTCGGCCGCGAATTTGCGCATCTCGCTGCGGATGGCCTCCAGCGTCTCGTCGAGGCCCGAGCCGCCGATGGTCTCGGCCGCGGCATGATGGTCGATCAGCTCGGCGAGGCGGGCGCGATTGGCGGGCGTATTGCCGGAGAGGATGAGCGCGTCGACGCACGCCGGGCGCGAGGCGGCGACCTTGGCCGAAGAAAGGCCGAAATCAGAGAGGCGGACGAATTCGCCCTGGCTCATCGGAATGCCGCCATAGATCTGGGCGAGCAGCTCGGCGTAGCCGATCTGGTTCAGGAGTTCTTCCGTCTCGCCATAGGCGCCCTCGCCAGAGAGGCGCTCGGCGTAGTCGATGAGCTCCTTGAGGCCCTGCACATAGGTCGCGAACCAGGAGAGGCCATGCGCGGCGTGCTGGTCGGCTTCGATCAGATCGTTGGAGAGCTTGCCGTCCTTCGTCACGCGAGCGCGCACGCTGGCGAGCGCTTCATTGTAAAGCGCTTCGACGGCGCCGAGCGCCTCCTTGGCGTTGGCGAGCCAGCTTTGAGGGTCGAGTTTCGTCGCGACGGCTGCGGTCATTTCTTTCCTGTCTGGAATAGGGCCCGTTGAGGGCGCGGCCTGTGGAAAAAATTTGCGCCCTACATGCCGCCATTTCGCCCGGGACGCAACTGGAGCGGGCGCCGCGTCGGCTTATTGCTGCGTCGTGCGCCGGCGCAAGGATCGAGGCGCTTGCGCCGCTCATATTCACTAAAGCGGCGGCGCGCCTCTATGCGCATGCGGTTCAAGATCACTCATTGGAAAGCAATTTGAACATGGCGACAGGGATGCGATGGATAGGCTTCTGCTTCGCCCTTTACGCGCTCCTGGCGGCGGGCGCATGGGCGTGGGTGAGCCGAGCCGCGGGCCCCGATGTCGCGGCCCGGCTGGAAGATGTGACCCCGGCTCGCGCCGGCCTCGTTCTCGGCGCCGCCCCGACGCGCGCCGACGGCAGGGCCAATCGGTATTTCGTCTATCGCATCGACGCGGCGGCGGCGCTCTATAAGGCCGGCAAGGTGGATTATCTGATCGTCAGTGGCGATCGCCGAGACGACGGCTATGACGAGCCGACAGCCATGCGGGACGCGTTGATCGCCGCTGGCGTGCCGGCGGAACGCATCTATCGGGACGCCGCCGGTTTTCACACGCGCGACTCCCTCGCGCGGGCGCATGCGCTCTTTGGCCAGGACGACGCCATCGTGATCTCGCAGCGCTTTCACGCCGAGCGGGCCATATTCATCGCGCGGGCGCATGGGCTGCGCTTCACCGGCTACGCCGCGCGCGACCTCGACGCCTTTTCGGCGCCGCGCGCGCGCGAGACCTTCTCCCGCATCGTGGCGCTTCTCGACGCGCTGGCGCCGGAACGTCCGGCCGACGGCGAAAGGATAGCTTTGGGTGCGGACGCCGCGACGTGAGGCGCCGCCGCTCGCTTGCAGCGGACGGCTCAACGCCCGAGAAACATCGCAATTCTTGCGGCGATCAATTTCACGAACAGCCTGAAGGGAAACGCGTGATAGCTGGGCGCGTCGGTCGGCAGTTCCATTTCCGACTTTCGGCGCCGTATCTGGTTCCGCATTTCGATCGGCGGCAGGTCGCCGTCGTATCGGAGTCGATAGGTCGAGACCCAGAAACCCGGGTCGAATTTCAAAAACATGCCGGAGTTGCAGCAGGAGGCGACCATTCTTCGCGTGGGCGAATTGGGTTTCAGCCGATGCTCCTCGAGAAGATCGACGCCGGAGACGCAACGGAACCGATCGTCACGATAGGTCAGATAGGGCGTGCCGCCGTCGGGGTCGCGGACCGGCGCTGCGTTGGGGAGCGCTTCGATCCGCCGGCCGCCTTCCTGGCAATCCGCGCAATAGCAGACCGCGCTCAGGATCGGCTCGCCGACGGCTTCGCAACGCACGCGCCCGCAGGCGCAGGAGGATATTCTGATGGTAGGTCCCATTCGGTGCTTCCCATCAAACCGGCGTCACCCACAGCGGCAGGCCGCCCCTTGGCCGCGTCGTAAAGTCAGGGGCAAGCTCCAGCCGATGGCCGTCGACCGTTGTGAAACGGAAATCACGAACGAGCGTCGCGAGAATGGCGGTCATTTCCAGCATCGCGAAGCTCATCCCGATGCAGATGCGCGGGCCCGCGCCGAAGGGCAGATAGGCGCAACGGTGACGCGCCTTCACCTTCTCAGGCGCGAAACGGTCGGGGTCAAAGGCGTTCGGCGACTCCCATAATCTCTCGTGACGATGCAGCGCCCAGATGGCGACAAAAATCGGCTCTTTTTTCAGAACCTTATGCGCGCCGAGCGTCGTATCTTCGCGCGGCTGACGGCCGATGGCGGCGGCGGGCGGAAAGAGGCGCATCGCCTCCTGAACGACCTGTTTGGTGAATTGCAGCCTCTCGACCGTCTCCGGCCCGATGTCGTCGGCGCCGGCGATCTCTTGGACCTCCGCGCGCAGCCGTTCTTGAGACGCTTGGTCCTTTGCGAGGAGCCACAAGCTCCAGCCGAGCGCCACGGCGGAGGTTTCGTGTCCGGCGACCATCAGCCCGTAGAGATTGCCGATAAGCTCGGAATCCGCCATCGCTCTGCCGCTCTCAGGATCCGTCGCGTTGAGCATCAGATCGACGATCGCGAGCGTATGGGCGCGGGTAGCGCGGCGCGCGGCGACGATGCGCGCGGTTTCGTCATAGAGGTAGCGCATGTCCCGGTTGATCTGCGACGATCCCGGGAAAGGCAGCCAGTTCGGCAGGCTGAGCAGCGCCAATAAGCGCTGCCAACTGACGCCGGAAAGCGCCCGCGTGAGCGCGGTGAGAAATCGCTCGCGGTCGAATGTCCCCTGCGCGCCGATTGTGTTGAAAAAGTCGATTGTTGCCGGGTGCCGAGGCTCGTGATTCACTTTCCCTGGTGATTTGCTGGGGGATGCGGCGATGATGGGGACACAGGCAGAAGCGGCCCGGCTTTTCTATG
>JAMBEQ010000119.1 GCA_024506175.1 Methylocystis sp. | reverse complement strand
CTGGGGCCGTTGGGGCGGCGGTTGGGGCCGCGGCTATGGTTGGGGCTATGGCGGCGCAGCGGCGGCGGGCCTGCTCGGCGGCCTGGCCCTCGGCGCAGCGGCGAGCGCGCCCTATTATGGTTACGGCTATGGCGGCCCGTGGGGCTATTACGGCTCCGCCTATCCGGCCTATTACGGCTACGGCGGCGGCTGCAGCTGCTGGTGACGGAAGACAGCCACTCGAAAATGCCACACGGCGCAAGCGACCCGGTTGACCCGACGCCCATCGTATCGGGTCGACCGCGGGCCCGAGAGGCAAAGCAACAACGAAATAGTTTTGCGCTGCAAGGAGAGGCTTGGGGCTCTGAACCACCCAGGAGACAGTGATGAAGAAAATGCTAAAGGCATTAACCGTGACGGCCGCCGCGACCGCGCTCGCTGGCGTCCTTGCGGCGTCGACGCCCGCTTCAGCCTATCGCGCGGGCTTGAACAATCGCACCGCCGGCATGGGACAGGAGTCCAGCGCCGTCGGACGTAGCATTGGCGGCGCTGAGCGCAGCCGCACCATGCGCACAGACAACCTCGCAGTAAGGCGTAACGGCGCCAACACGGGCCGCTACGCCTTTGCTTCGGGCCGCTACGGAAACAATATGGGCCAGCGCGCCGAGGGCTTCCGCCGCTACGGCCATGAGTTCGGCCGCTATGGATACGCGATGGGCCACCGCTATGGCTTCCGACCTTACCACCACGGCTGGGGTCGGTACGGCTATGGCCTCCGTCGCTATGGATATGCCTTCCGTCCCTATCGCTATGGCTGGAATCGCTATGGCTATGGCTTCCGCCGCTATGGATACGGCCTAGGCTACCGCTATGCCGCCTTCCGACCTTACCGCTATGGTTGGGGCCGGTATGGCTGGGGCGGCGGTTTGGGCGCTGGCCTTGCCCTCGGCACGCTGGGCGCGACCGGTTATTACGGGGCAGGCTACCCCGCCACCTACGGCTATGGAGGCTACCCGGCCACCTACGGCTTTGGCGGCGGCTGCCCCACCTATGGCTACGGCGGCTACGCTCCCGCCACGTATGGCTTTGGCGGCTATTCAGCTCCCGCCACATACGGCTTTGGCGGCGGATGTTCCTGTTACTGACGTCGGAACTCCGGGCCGGTCGGCCTCAATCCAAAACGCAACCGCGCGGCTCGCGCGGTTGCAATCAGGGTGAGGGGATGACGAACCATTGCCGGCGGGCCTTCGCCGGCTACGCGCTTTTCTTGTCGCTTTCCACGTCCGCTCTCGCAGGCTCGGTCGCTTCCCCCAATTGGATGGTTCCGAACAAGGACGTCGCCCTGCATTGCGCGCCGCTTCCTTATGAGATTCACTGCTCGATCTCGCGTCTGGCGACGCCAGAGTACAGCTCCCACTGCTTCTTTGTCGGCCCCGGCGGTCGTTCGTACCCGATGAAGCGCGACTATCGCTTCGGTTTCTCGAACGGCGTCGTGAGCATCAAGATCCACAACGGGCTGCGCATCACGGGTCAGCTGACCGAGGAGCGTTCGGGGCGGCGCGCCGTCTGCTCGGAATAAGCGGCGGGCTCGACCTCCAGCGTGAGGCATTTGGCGCCGCCGCCGGCTTTGAGAAATTCCGAGAGCGGCGTCACGACAGCCTGAAATCCCGCCGCCACAAGATTCGCCCGAAGAGCGGGCGAGCAGACGTTCATAAAAACGTATCCTCCCGCCTCCACCGCATTGCATGCGAAGCCCATGGCGTCATCCTCGCCGACCTCGATCCGCCTCTCGAGCGGGACCCGCGCGGCGATCTCCTCCCGCGAAGCTTCATCGAAGGCCGCCGGATAATACATCAGCCATCCGCCTGAGAGCGGGCACAGGCAGGTGTCGAGGTGATAGAAGCGCGGGTCGACGAGCCGCAGACCGACGGCCTCCCGATCGAAAATGTCGGCCAAGCGCCCGGCCGCGAGCGCATGCGAGCGCCAGCCATGGCCGCACCAGATGAGCGGCTGCGCGCGATCGGGCAAGGCGTCGCCCGCGCCCTCAAAGGCGACATCCTCGGGCCAAGGGGCGACCTTGTAGCCTCGCGCCTCGAACCAGTCGCGAAACAGGCTCTCCTCCGGCCGGCGCTCCTTGGCGTGGAAGCGCGCGAGCGCCACCGTGTCGCCGATCACGAGTCCGGCGTTCGCCGTGAACACCATATCGGGCAGGCCCTCGGCCGGCGCGACGAAATCAAGAGAGGCGCTCGCGGCAAGGCTGCGGCTCAGATTGCCCCACTGCGCGCGGGCGCGCCGAATATCGGCCCGGCCGATCTGGTTCTCCATCCAGGGATTGATGACGTAATCCACGCCGAAATGATCTGGCGGGCACATGAGAATGCGCGCGCGGCTATCTCCGCCACGGACAGGCGCGCCCTGTGCGAGCGCCGTTTGGTCGGCATATTCGGCTTTGAGGTGGTAGTTCAACGCAGTTCGCCCCCCTGGCGTTATTCGGAGATTTCCACGGTCTCGCGGCTTTCAACGCGCTGCGGCGCCGCTTCGAACGGATGCAGCAGCGAGAAAAGATCTTTTGGATTCGCCGGCGCGGCGGTGAGCTCGAGGGCGGCGCCGATGCCCGTTTCGCGCGCGAGATCGCGCAGGAACCGCAGCGCCGAGAAATCCTCCAGCGCGAAACCGACGCTGTCGAAGACCGTGATCGACTCCCGGGATTTCCGCCCAGCTTCGCGGCCCGCAAGAACCTCGTGGAGCTCAGCCACCGGATGATCGGCGGGAAGCTGCTGAATCTCGCCCTCGATGCGCGTCTGCGGCGCATATTCGACGCAGATCTGCGCGCGCAAAAGCAGATCGCGCGAAAGCTCGGTTTTGCCCGGGCAGTCGCCGCCGACCGCGTTGATATGGGCGCCCGGCGCGATCATGTCGGCGTCGAGGATCGTGGCGCGCTTCTTATCCGCTGTGATCGTCGTGACGATGTCGGCGCCGAGCGCCGCCGTTCTTGCATCCGGGCAGCGGCGAATCTCGACGCCCAAGGACGCCATGTTGGATTCGAATTTATCGGCCGCCTCTTCATCCACGTCGAAGACGCGCAGCCGGTCGATCCCGAGAATCTCCCGAAAAGCGTAAGCCTGGAATTCGGACTGCGCGCCCAGGCCGATGAGCGCCATCGTGCGGCTGTCCGGCCGGGCGAGATGGCGCGCGGCGAGGACCGAGGTCGCCGCAGTGCGGAAGGCCGTGGCGAGCGTCATGTCCGACATGAAGATCGGGTAGCCCGTCGCGACGTCGGCGAGCGCTCCGAAAGCCACGACCGTTTGCAGGCAAAGCTGGGTGTTGCCGGGATGGCCGTTGACGAATTTGAAGGCGAAAATCTCGCCGTCGCTCACCGGCATGAGCTCGATCACGCCGCCGGGCGAATGGCTGGCGAAGCGCGGCGACTTGTCGAAACGCTCCCAGCGAACGAAATCCTCGCGCAGCGCCTCGACCATCCGTTCCCAAAAACGGCGTGGGCCGACGCGACGCACGACCTTCGCGACGTCCGACGCATTCAGAAAGGTGACCATCCCCGCCTCTCCCGCACTGCCACACAAGCGAAATTTAGGGACTGGGCCTGTCGATAAAAATCGCAATGATGCGTCGAATCCGCTAGTATTTCGGTCAAAATGACATAGGTCGCTAGCATATCGACAAAAAGACTCCGCATATGGACGATCTCGACCGTCGACTGATCGCCGAGCTGAGGACGGATGGCAGGGCTTCGCTGTCCGACCTCGCCAAGCGGCTCGGCGTCTCGCGCGGCACGGTGCAGAACAGGCTCGACCGCCTGATCGACTCGGAAACGATCCTGGGCTTCACCGTGCGCTTGAAAAGCGGCGCGGACGACGATCGCATCCGCGCGGTCATGATGATCGAGGTTGCCGGGAAGAGCACCCGAAAGGTCGTTCAGGCGCTGCGCGGCCTGCCGCAGATTCACGCGCTTTACAGCACCAATGGCGCTTACGACCTCATTGCGGAAATCGAGGTCGCCAATCTGGCGGAGTTCGACCGCGTGCTGTCAGCGGTGCGATCGATCGAGGGCGTGGCGCGCAGCGAAACCAGCCTTCTTCTCGCGCCGGCGTAGCGGCCTGGGGCCCCTTTTCGGAACGGATCTTGCATTCTCGCTCGCGATCTATCCTTCGCGAGGACCGACATGCCCCTTTACGCGTATCTCTGCAATGGCTGCGAGGCCGAGTTCGAGCTTCTGGTGCGCTCCTCTTCCGACACGGCGGAATGCCCGGCCTGCGGATCGGCCAGGCTGACGCAGCAGGTGTCGCGCATCTGCAAGGAAATCAAATATCCGGCCATCGCCCGTTCCTGGCGGCGCCGCGCGGCGGCCGAAGGCGATCTCTCCAATTTCAACAAGGCCGAACGCGGGAAGCTGTAAAACAGTGGCGTAATGGTCGGGGCGTTAACATCACACACACAGAGAGCGCCGCTAAGTCGAGCGCTGTTCATGCCGATGGTGGTGCGGCGCGAGCTGACTCGATGACGCGGGCCTCGAGAGTCCGCCCTGTTCGATCCATTTCTGTGTCGACCGAGTCGCACGGCTCATGAGCCGCTCGGATTGCGAAAAGTCATAAGGCGAGACGTCCAGCGGGCAGAGCGCAGGGGCCATATGCATCTCGATGTTCTCGGGCAGGCGCTCGATATCGCTGCTCAATTGCCAGGCGATCAGCAG
>JAMBEQ010000118.1 GCA_024506175.1 Methylocystis sp. | reverse complement strand
CGCTGAAGCTCGCGCGCCCCTATCCTGGGCGCATCAAGATCGCGGCGCAAGTTCCCGGTTTCGACCCGGCGACGCACATCGAACCGGAGCTCCTCCCCTACTGCGACGAGTTCACGCAATATTCCATGGTCGCGGCGGACGAAGCCATGAAACAGGCGGGCTTCGTGGGAAAGGAGGCCGGCGGGCCGCGCACCGCTGTGATTATCGGCACGGGCATCGGCGGCGCGCATACGATCGACGACAATTGCTACCGCGAATATGCCGAGGGCATCCGGCCCGACACGCTTTCGGTTCCGCGCCTCATACCCAGCGCCGCGCCGACGACGCTCGGCATGCGCTATGGGGCCAAGGGTCCGACCTTCGCGCTCGCCTCGGCCTGCTCCTCGGCGACCCAGGCGATCGGCGAGGCTTTCGAGATGCTGCGCGCGGGCCGAGCGGATCGCGCCATTGCCGGCGGAGCCGAGGCCTGCGTCATCAACGGCTCGATGCGGGCCTGGGAGGCGCTGAGAGTCCTGACCCCCGATTTCTGCCGGCCTTTCTCCACAAAGCGCAACGGCATGACGCTCGGCGAAGGCGGGGCGATCTTCATTCTCGAGACGCTGGAATCGGCGCAAGCGCGCGGCGTGACGCCGCTCTGCGAGCTGGCCGGCTATGGCACGACGAGCGACGCTTTCGATCCGCTGCGCGCCGACGTCGAGGGTCCGGCGCGCTGCATGCGGCTCGCGCTTGAAAGCGCCGGACTCGAGCCGGGGGATGTCGATTACCTCAACGCCCATGGCACGGCGACCTATGCCAATGACATCACCGAGTCGGAGGCCATGCGCGCAGTTTTCGGCGATAGGCCGCCGCCGGTGTCGTCCACGAAGCCCATCCACGGCCATGCGCTCGGCGCCTCCGGCGGTCTGGAGCTCTGCGTCACGATCAGCGCCCTGCGCGCGCAAATCGCGCCGCCGACGATCAATTTCGTCGAACCCGACCCGAAATGTCCCGTCGACGCCATTCCGAACGAAGCGCGAAAAATGCCGATCCACGTCGCGTTGTCGAACTCCTTCGCCTTTGGCGGGATCAACGGGACGCTGGTGGTGAAGATGGTCTGATCAGGCGGGCGCGCCGGCCTAATCATGGCCGCGCGCCCATTTCGGCTCCCTTGCCCAGAGCGCCAGAATGGAGTCCGGCTGTGGCCGCAAACGCCTCGTGGCCGTGCTCGACGTAGGGCGTCAGCCCGGCGGCCAAAGACGCCCGCGTCGCCTGTCGTGAGCGCAAATAGTCGATCGGGCCGGCATTTCGCGTGTCTTCGGCAGCTACCCCGCGATGTGCATCCATTGCATTCACGCGCTCTCCCTCGTTCCCAACCAATCCCACTTCGCATAGCTATAACCGCATGCACCGACATGTGCGCTGACGCGCTTGCGACCCCCGCCGCAAAGGCCTAGGAAGACGCTTGCTTGCCACCATGGTTGACAAGGCGATGACGGAAGAGGGCAAGGAGCCCGCCCCTGCCAAAAACGAGGCGGAATCGGGCTTAAAGGTTGGCAAGGCTGGAGCCAAGAAGAACGCCGCGCTTTCCGCGGCGCTCCGCGCCAATTTGGCGCGCCGCAAGGCCCGGGAGCGGGCGCTGAAGACGGCGCGAAAGAGCGATAGCGAGGAATAATGGACAAGATCAAGATCACCGGCGGCGCGCCTTTGAGAGGCGCCATTCCGATCTCCGGCGCCAAGAACGCCGCGCTGCCGCTGATGATCGCCTCGCTCCTCACCAAGGAGACGCTGACGCTCGAAAATATGCCGCTGCTCGCGGACGTCACCCAGCTCGAGCGGATTTTGGGCAACCATGGGGTCGATTTCACCATCTCCGGCAAACGGGCGGGGGACACGGAGAATTCCGGCCGCACCGTGCATTTCGCGGCCAGCGAGATTGTCGACGTCACTGCCCCCTATGAGCTCGTCTCGCGCATGCGCGCGAGCTTCTGGGTCTTTTCGCCACTGCTCGCCCGCATGGGCGAATGTCGCGTGTCCCTGCCGGGCGGCTGCGCCATCGGCACGCGCCCGGTCGATCTTCTATTGATGGCGCTCGAAAAGCTCGGCACCAAAATCGAGATCGAGAACGGCTATGTCGTCGGCAAGGTCAAGGACGGGCTTGTCGGCGCTGAGATCGACTTCCCCAAGGTCACTGTTGGCGGCACGCATACGGCGCTCATGGCGGCGTCTCTCGCGCGCGGGACCACGGTGCTGCGCAACGCCGCGCGGGAACCCGAGATCGTCGATCTCGCCGAATGTCTTACGAAAATGGGCGCGCGCATCTCCGGCGCCGGAACCTCGACGATCGAGATCGAAGGCGTTACCTCACTCGGCGGCGCGCGCCACGCGGTGATGCCCGACCGTATTGAAGCCGGCACCTACGCCATGGCGGTGGCGATGACCGGCGGCGACGTGGTTCTCCTTGGCGCCCGCGGCGACAGCCTGCAGGCGGCCCTCGACGTGCTGGAACAGTCCGGCGCGACAATTTCCAAGACGAACGAAGGCCTGCGCGTCTACCGCAATGGCGCGGGCATCGCGCCGGTCGATGTGGAAACCGCGCCTTTCCCTGCTTTCCCGACCGACTTGCAAGCACAGTTCATGGCGCTGATGACGCGCGCCAAGGGCACATCGCGCATTCGCGAGACGATCTTCGAAAACCGCTTCATGCACGTCCAGGAGTTGGCGCGGCTCGGCGCGCGCATCAAGCTCGAAGGCGACACGGCGATCGTGACCGGCGCCGACCATCTCGAAGGCGCGCCGGTGATGGCGACCGACCTTCGCGCCTCCGTCTCCCTCGTGATTGCGGCGCTCGCCGCGCGGGGCGAGACGACGATCAACCGCGTCTATCACCTCGATCGCGGCTTCGAGCGCCTCGAGAAGAAGCTTTCCGGCTGCGGCGCCCAGATTGAGAGGGTCAGCGGGCAGGGGTAAGGGGACTTTCCTTCACTGCGATGAGCGTGAAGCACGAAGCCATCCAGCGCCGCGCTGGCTGCTTCTGGATTGCTTGGCTGCGCCCGCAACGAGCGGGCTCGCAAGGAAGCGATGCCCGTCTCAGTCACCCCCGCGCCGCGAGCGGCACGATATTGTGCAACTGGTCCGCCGAATCGAAGAAGCGGCGCAAATTGCGGGCGGCCTGGCGGATGCGCTGCTCGTTCTCGACGAGCGCCAGGCGCACAAAGCCTTCGCCGTGCTCCCCGAAGCCCTCGCCGGGCGCGACGGCGACGTCGGCCTTCTCGATCAGCAGCTTCGCGAATTCCAGAGTGGACATGTTGCGGAAGCGCTCGGGCGCCGGCGCCCAGGCGAACATGGAGGCGGAAGGCGCTGGAATCGGCCAGCCGGCCTGGGCGAAGCTCTCGACCATGACGTCGCGGCGCTTCTTGTAGATGGCGCGCATCTCCTTGACGCAGTCGTCCGGCCCGTTGAGCGCCGCCGTCGCCGCGACCTGAATGGGCGTGAAGGCGCCATAGTCGAGATAGCTCTTGACGCGGCCCAGCGCAGCGCAAAGGCGCTCGTTGCCCACGGCGAAGCCCATGCGCCAGCCCGCCATGGAGAAGGTCTTCGACATGGAGGTGAACTCGGCGGTCACGTCGATCGCCCCCGGAACCTGCAGCACCGAAGGCGGCGGATCGTCGTCGAAATAAACTTCGGCGTAGGCAAGATCGGAAAGGATGAAAATGTCGTGCTTCTTCGCGAAGGCGACGAGATCCTCGTAGAAGTCTAGGGAAGCGACCTCGGCCGTCGGGTTCGAGGGATAGCAGACGACCACTGCGATCGGCTTGGGGATGGAATGCATCATCGCCCGCTCGAGCGCAGGAAAATATTCCGGCGTCGGCGCGGAGGGGACGGAGCGGATGACGCCGCCCGCCATCAGAAATCCGAAAGCATGGATCGGATAGGAGGGATTTGGCACCAGCACCACGTCGCCCGGCGCGGTGATCCCCTGCGCCATATTGGCGAAGCCCTCCTTCGAGCCCAGAGTGGCGACGATTTGCGTTTCGGGGTCGAGCTTCACGCCGAAACGGCGGGCGTAATAGGCCGCTTGCGCCCGACGAAGGCCCGCGATGCCTTTGCTCGCCGAATAGCGGTCGGTGCGCGGCTTCCCGGCGGTCTCGATGAGCTTTTCGACCACATGCCTGGGCGCGGGCAGGTCGGGATTGCCCATGCCCATGTCGATGATGTCCGCGCCCCCTGCCCGCGCCTTGGCCTTGAGGCGGTTCACTTGCTCGAAAACATAAGGGGGCAGGCGCTTGATGCGATAAAAGTCAGACATTCTTTCTTTGTTCCGGGACGCGGCGGGAAGCAGGGACTTTAGCTGATTTGAAGGCGTAAGTCAGGCCGGGGCGGCGCAGCCCTTCCCTCCCTCCCGTCTCACCTGCGCCAAATCGAGCCAGTTTTGCGTTTGCGAACAAATAACCACACGTAAAACCTTCGATTAACAGCCGAACGCTTACGGGTTATTTCAAGCTGGGGTTTCGGAAAGCCGGGCCAGCGCCTCAGATTCAAACGAGGCCAAGCGCGCCGCAATTCGGAATTCATGAAGGGCGCGATGGAGGCGTTCATGTGGGCGGCGGATGCAAATGCTTGCATAGCCAGGGTCGGCGAGAATCTCGTGAGCTTGCTGCTGCCCTCGCTTTTCGTATTCAACACTCTGGTCTACGCCCTTCTGTGCCTTTTCATGTTCTACATGTGGCTCGAAGACAAGGCCGAGGAATTCCGGCTCTGGTCTCTCGCCTATTTGCTGAATTGCGGGGCGCTCTTGCTGTATGCGAGCAGCGATGGGGGCCAATCTCCTTGGGTGACCGCCGCCGGCGCGCTCACGCTCACGGCATTGGGCGCGATCTGGTCGGGGATCAGGGTTTTCGCCGAAAGACCGATCCGCAGGACAGCCGCCATGGCCGGCGGCTTGCTTTGGTTTACGGTCCTGTCTCAGGCCGCTCCGCTTATCCGCCTCGAGGGTCGGGTCGCTCTCGTCGCAATCTACTCGTTTTTGATCGCCTATGAGCTCTATACCTACAGCAAGGAGCGCCTGACCATCGTGCGCGCAACGGCGGCGCTCGCCGCGTTTCATGGCGGCATCAATGCGCTGATCGGAGTTGCCGCCCCGTTCGTGACGATCAAAGAGCCAATAGGATCGGTTTTCGAGATTCCGTTCGTCAAGTTTATGGCTGTGGAAGCCATGAGCTACGGAATTGTTTTTGGTTTCGCGCTGCTCGCTTTATCCAAGACGCGGGCTACGGCGCGGCAAAAAATTGCAGCCTTGACGGATCCGCTGACCGGCCTGCCGAACCGGCGCGCCTTCGATCTTGCGGCGGAGCGCGCAATCAAGGCTCCGAGCGGAGCCGACACGCCTATCTTGCTTGTTTTCGACCTCGACCGCTTCAAGGCGATCAACGACCGCTTTGGTCACGCGGAAGGCGATCGGGCGCTGAGAATGTTCGCCGAGGTGGCGGTGAAAAACATGCGCGCTGGCGATATACTCGCTCGGGTAGGCGGGGAAGAATTTGCCGCCCTGATGACGACAGACCCCTCGACAGCTTTGTCGATCGCTGAACGGATACGCTGCGCTTTCGCCAAGGAAGCAGCGCCGCTCGGGGATGGACTCGTCTCCGTCAGCGTGGGCGTCGCGGCGATGCAAGACGAAACGTCGAATTTGGCGAAGCTGATGCGGGCGGCGGATGAGGCGCTCTATATGGCGAAGGCTGCCGGAAGGAACCGGGTTTTCCTGTCGCCCGACATCGCCGTCGCTGGGCCGAGAGCAACGAAGGACCGATTCGATGGGGTGTTTGCGCCCCTGAACGCGGCTTAGCGCACTATCCAGCGCTCACCTGCCTCTTGCGTCCCACGTAGGCGCACTCGGGTTTTGCAAGTCTAGCTCCCAGGTGAACTGGCCGATGAGATTTACGCCCAGAATGAACGGCGTGTCGCGCCCCAGGGCCGTGCGCAAAGGGCCAAAGTCGTAGACGAGCGCATAAACGTCGCGGACGACGCGTCCTTCACCGAGGTCGAGCGTCTTGATCTTGTAGAGGCGCGACGAAAGCCTCTTGCCGCTCGCTTCGCTGGCTTTCGCCTTCTCCTTTGCGGGCATGAAGAGCTTGCGATGCTTTTTCATGAAGGCGAGGTCGACGGCGCAGATTTCGGCGCCCGTATCGAAGAGGCCGACGCTCGTCACACCGCCCGCGCGAAGCCCCAGGCCAAGGAGCCGCCTTTCTTGTCCGATGAGACGGAAAGGCTTTGTCTGGCCGCCCAAGGGCGCGTTAAAAAAGACCATTTCGCGGCGTGCGAAATCCAGCGTGAAGCGGGCCTTGTCGAAAAAATCCAAGCCCAGGAGATCGTCGCCGTCGCTCGAGGCGCAGCGAGAGACCTCGTATTTGCCGCGCGCGATGTCGTTTCCCTGCTCGGCCTTCAGCGCGACATTCTTGGCCTCGATATCCTCACAAAGAGATTCGTGGCCGCTTGCGCCCGTCGAAAGACTCTGCGAGAGCGCCGGCAGGTCCTTGTTCCAGGGCGCAAGGCGCAGGCGGGTCGTCGAGGCGCCGGTGTCGAGCCGCATGGTTCCCGAAACATTGCCGAAGCGCACGGGAAGATAAATGCGCCCGCCACCATATTCATCCTGGGTCAGCGTCATAGCGACCACGGAGCGGCTTTGCGCGCCGGTGGTTTCCGCACAGATCGGCAAGACAAGAAGGGAAAGGGCAAGGGAAAGGAAGAACGGGGACTTCATAGGTCTATAAGCGCCGTTTCGAACATTAAGGAGCTGATCCTCGCAAGGCTTTAACGATTGCGCAAGCGCCGCAATCTAGGCTGTGGCGTCCTCCAACGGAATGCTGCGCCGATGCCCTTATCGAAGATGCGCGTCGTTGTCGTAAACGATCACGCGCATGTCAACGGCGGCTCCGCCAAGGTCGCCATCGACAGCGCCAAGGGCTTTGCCCGGCGCGGCTATCGCGTCGATTTTTTCTCAGCGGTCGGCCCAGTAGACCCGGGCCTCACCGAGGCGGGCGTCAAAGTCACGCTGCTCGATCAGCCCGACGTGGCGTCGACGACCTCGCTGGCGCGCTTTGGCGCCCAATGGCTATGGAACGCTGCTGCAACGCGAGGGCTCGCCAACCTCCTCGCCGCCTGCGATCCCGCTCATACAATCGTGCATGTCCATGGCTGGGCCAAGGCGCTCTCGCCCTCCATCGGCCAGGCTCTGAAAGGCGCGGGACTTCCGGTCGTGTTCACGCTGCACGACTATTCCCTCGCCTGCCCCAATGGCGGCTTCTATGATTATGGCGCTGCGGGCAACTGCGATTACAAGCCCATGTCGTCCGGCTGCGTTGCGCATAACTGCGACTCGCGCGGCTACCGTCGCAAGTTGATGCGCGTCGGACGCCATGCATTGATGCGTTACGCCAGCGGCCTCTACGATACGGCGCGCCATCTCATTTCAATCTCGCGTCTGCAGCGCGAGGCAATCTCCCCATACATGCCTAAGAACGTCGTTTTCTACGACGTCGGCAATCCGATCGACGTGACGGACATGGGGCCGAAGGGAGACCATGCGCCGGGCGGTTTCGTCTTTGTCGGGCGGCTCTCGGCGGAAAAAGGCCCACGCTATTTCGCGCAAGCCGCCCGGCTCGCTGGCGTGAGCCCCGTCTTCGTCGGCGACGGGCCACTCCGGGGGGCGCTCGAGGCTGAATTCCCCGAGGCGACTTTTCTCGGGTGGCGCGGACCGACGGAAGTGCGGGAGACGTTGCGCGCCGCGCGCGCGCTGGTCTTTCCCTCGGTGTGGTACGAAGGCCAGCCGCTCACCGTCTATGAGTCGCTCGGCCTCAGCACGCCGGTTATCGTCAGCGATCTGTGTGCGGGACGCGAAGCGGTCGTCGATGGCGAAACGGGGTTCTGGTTCAAGTCGTCCGACGCGCAATCACTCGCGGCGGCGATCTCGCGGCTCACAGACGACGTCATTGCGCGAAACATGGCGCAAGCCTCTTATGCGCGCTATTGGGCCGATCCCCTGACGCTCGATCGCCACCTCGACTCGATCGCCGCCATCTATGAGAAGGCGCGGGCCGCTTGTCGCGCGCAAAGCGTGGATTTGCAAACGGCGCCGAACCTCCCATGAAGATCGTCGTCGTCATCGCCACAACGGGCCGGCCCGCGATCGTGTCCGAAGCGCTGGCGCGGCTCGAATCACAATCCCGCGCCCCCGACTCCATCCTCATTGTCGGGGCCTGCGAGGAGGATGCGCCCGCCTCCATAGGCTCGGCGCGCTTTGTCGTCGCGCCTGTCAAAGGGTCCGGCGCGCAGCGAAACTGCGCGCTCGAGCTTATCGGCTCCAACGCCGACGTCGTTGTCTTTATCGACGACGATTTTTTAGCGGCGCAGGGTTTCATCGAGGGGATCGGACGGCTTTTCTCGGAACATCCAGGCGTCGTCGCAGCGTCGGGCCGTTTGATCGCCGACGGAATCCACTGCCGGGAGGCTCTCGGCGTCGATCAGGCGGATGCGCTCATTGGCGCTTATGCGCCGCCCTCTCCCGAAGAGATCCGAATAATCGACGACGGCGGCACTTATGGCTGCAACATGGCCTTCCGCATCGTCGCCGCGCCGCATGTGCGTTTCGATCAAAACCTGCCGCTCTACGCCTGGCTCGAGGATACAGATTTTTCTGCGCTTTACGCGCGCGTGGGACGCGTGGTCCGTACAAATCTTTTTGCCGGCGTGCACCTCGGGGTGCGTTCGGGGCGCACCTCGGGTTTGCGTTTGGGCTATTCGCAGATCGCAAATCCGCTTTATCTCGTGCGCAAGGGAACCGTTTCGCCGCGCTTCGCCCTGAACCTCGCGGCCCGGAATTTTCTAGCCAATTTCGTAAAGTCGGCCCAACCCGAGCCCGGGATCGACCGCTTCGGAAGGTTGCGGGGCAATCTGCTGGCTTTGCTCGACGTCGGGCGCGGCCGCTCTGATCCTCGCCGCGTGCTCGAACTATGAACGGGCCTCGATTTTCGTGCGACGTAGCTGCATCATGATCTTCGGTCCGATGACGCCGCGCAGGGCCGCGACGTCGAGAGCGTAGGCGATGGCGCCATAGACGACCACGCCTGCCGCAATCTGCATGGCGAGCGTTACGGACCCCGGCTCCATGGCGCGCAGCGGCGCGCCGAACAGCAGCATCATTGCAGTCGCAGCGGCGGCGCCGATGATGTCTCTCGCGCGCGGCCACATCGGCTCCAGCAAAAAGAGCATGGCGACGAGCGCCGCGAACCCGGCGAGCGACGAGATCGATTGCGCATAGGCAAAGCGCGTTGCGTCCGCCGTCCCGGGCAGCAATGTGACCGCCAGCAAGTCCGCAAACAAGGCGACGAGCGCCGCGATGATGAGCGGCATGAGCTTATGGGCGAGCTGAAAAGCCGCGTTGACGCCGTAGTTCGTCATCCCGAACGCAAAAAGCGCGGGCGTCATCAAGGCGAAGTAATGCGAATATGAGCCACGGAAATTTTCCGGCACGAAGAGCGCCTCGAAGCTCGGAAGAATGAGCCAGGCGCCGGCGACGGCAGGAGCGACGATCGCGAAGACGGCGCCCAGATTGCGCCCGATCTGCGCCCGCGCCGCCTTGGCGCCCGTCGTCTTCTCCGTATGGACCGCAAGCTGAAAGAGGACGACGTCGATCGCGGAGCCGATTGCGCCGACAATGCGGATGCCAGTCTCGAAGGCGAGCGACATCTGGCCAACCTCGGTGAAGCCGTTGCCATGCGATAGCAGCCCGCGGTTGATGAGCAGCACCGATTGATAGAGGACGTTCGCGACGACGATCGGCGCGCCGTAAGCGAGGAAGCGCATGGCCAGCGTGCGCTGCGCCATGCGAATGCTGGCGTTCCCGTCTACAAGTTCGCCGCGCGCCACGATCAGGCAGCCGGCCACGGAGATCATCATGCCGACCAACGCCACATTGGCGGAGCGAAACACGAAGGCTCCGCCCACGGTCAGGCCAAACGCGAGCAGGTTCTTCGCGATCACCAGCGCGCCATAGGCTTTGTCGTTGAAGCGCGCACGCGCCAGAGCCGTCGCGGTATCGAAGAGCGCATTCGAGAGCGCTGCGCCGATGGCGAGCGCCGCGAGATCGTGACTGAGCGGGAGATCGAGCCTCAGCAACCAGACGAGGAGCGCCGCCACGAGGGCGAGCGCCGCGAGCGCCGCGAAGGCGACGTCCAGCGTCGAGCGAATTTCAGGGCGCTCTTTTCGATCTTGCTCGGAATAGAAGCGCGTCGCCGCGAGCCGAAGCCAGTCGAAGACAAGCGTCTGCATCACGATGGCGATAGAAAGCGCAAGCGCGAAGCGGCCATATTCCGCCGGCCCCAGAAATTTGGCGACCAGGAGGCCGACGACGAAGTTCAACAGGCTGTTGAGGATGAAGGGGACCATCATCCACATTTGGACGCGCCCTCCTGATTAGCGTTCGAAGGCGCTTTCAAAGCTGGAACCTCAGGCCGACGAGATAGACATTCGCGGTGTAATCGGCGTTGGGATAGGAACTGTCGAGCCGTTCGTGCGTGTAGCTGCCGCGCAGCGAAATCGAGCGAGTCACCTTGTATTCCAACCGGACGCCGGCGCTGCCGCCGCGTTCGCGAACATCCGCGCCTTGGTAATTGTTATTGAAATAGGCGCCCGTGAAGGTGACGTTGAGGTTTCGCATCAGATCGTGCGACAGGGTCGCCGTCACAGAGCGTGTAAGAACGCCGCTGGCATAGGCGAGCGTCGTTTCGACCATGCTCGTCGAGCCGCGCAGGGTCAACGTCGTCAAAGCGGACGGCGTGTAGACCAGCGCGGCGTCGATCACCGGTCCGCGCAACGGCGCGAGGCGCCGGTCATCGTAATCACGCCGGCCATATCCGCCCGAGATTTCGCCGGTTAGCAGCTCGGTGAGATTCAAGGCGGCGCCGCCGCGAATGACATAGCCCGTATTGTCGCGGTAGAAGCCGTTCGGGTCGACCGGCGAATCGTGGATGCGCTTGTCGAACGTCCCCTCGACAAAGGGCTTCAGATCGGGCGTGAGCTCATAGGAGGCGCGCAGAAGCCCACCAAAATCGTTGTAACTCGTCGAGGCGAGGTTGAGCGCCGTGCCGTTGGAATATTGCGCATCCTGATACCAGACGCGATCGTAGGTCCCACGCAACGAGACATCGAGCCGCCCGAACTTCTGCGTGACGCCGGCCTGAGTTCCGACGCCGAGGATGATCGGGCGGTTAACCACATAAACGCTTGCTTGGCCCGGCTGGATCGCCGGCGCGCCCGGCCGCTGCGTATCGAGCTGCAGCCGGCCACGCAGGTCGAGCGCAGTGTCGCGGGTCAGGTCGTAGCGGGCGGTCAGCTGGCCCTGAGCGTCGGGGCGGTTTGCGCGGGGGACATCGAAATACTCAGAATAACCGCCGCGCAGTTCGCCATCCAGGCTGTGGCGCGCCCAGTTGGACTTCACCCGCACCCCGCCTTCGCCGCGGAAGAAAGCCGAACCGCGCGGATTGTAAGTTGAGTCCAAGCGGTTCGGGTTGTCGTCGTAGCCGCCAGATCCCTGGGCATAGGGGAAGACCAACGTCGAGCCGACTGGGACTCCGAGCGGGTCATAAGGGTTCAGCTCGACTTTCGGCTTCGGCTTGGTCCTGATCGTCGGCTCAGCGGCAACCGTCACCGGCGGCGGCGGGGGCGCGAGCTGCGGGTCGGGAGGCGTAACGGTTCGGCGCAGGCGCATCGCCTGCTGCCTTGCGACATACGAAGACTTGTAGGGTTCGAGCGCCGAGAGCGGGTTTTTCGGCGAGAAGGGCTGGGGGTAAGGCGTGCGCTTCGGCGGATAGGGCTTGGGCAGCCTTTGCCGCTTGATGGGGGCGCCGTAATTGGCGGCAGTGTTCTCCGAGGCGGCCTGACCCTCTATCGGCGCATCCTCGGGCAAAAGCTCTGGCATCGAGCCGCGCAAGGCTGGGCGGGCCGCCCGGCCCGCGAGGGAGGCGCCGGCCCCGCTTTTCGTGAGGGCCTGGCCGCCGGCCGGGGACGTGGCGAACGCGGTCGCTGCGGCGCATAGCGCGGCAAAAGCGACGCGACTCCTCCTGCTTCCCGATGGCACCTTATCCCTCGCCTGCGCCCGGCCCGCTGCACGGCGGGGAGAGGCGTCTGGAAGAATTAGTGCTTTATAGTTAACGCGAGCTTATCGGGCGGGCTTACTCCATGCCGAGCGCGGAGAGGTAAAGCTCTAAAATCTCTTCCTCTTCCTGCCGCTTGTGCTTGTCCTGGCGACGCAGGGAGACGATCTTGCGGATGATTTTCGGATCGAAGCCCGTGCCTTTAGCTTCAGCGTAGACATCCTTGATGTCATCGGCGATGGCGCGCTTCTCCTCTTCCAGCTTTTCGATTCGCTCGACGAAGGCGCGCAGATGGCCGCCGTCGACGGCGCTGGCGTCCACCGCATTTGTGTCCATGTGTTTGTCCTACGAAAGTTAGCCATGCGGCGGCTTTGGTCGCCGGTTATCGGCGGCGAAGCCTGCGACAGCTTCGTGGCCCAGTCAAGGCGGAGGCGCCGCTCATCCCCCGATATCTCTTCCAGTTGGCGGGACGCCTTGAAAGCGCGTTGTCGGCGTCCGACATTGCTTTGGCGCATCCGCGCATCGGAGAGCGACATGAGCGGCGACAGGGACTTTCACGGCGACTATTGGCGAGGCGGGCGGCAGCCCTACGGCCCGCGGCCGGCTCCCTATATTCCGGCGGCGGCCCTGGAGGGGGTCCGCACGCGTCGCGTCATGGCGGTGGTTCTCGATCTCATCCTTGTGTCCGGCCTGTCGGTGGCGCTTTTCTTCGGCCTCTTCATCCTGAGTTTCGGCATGTCGGCGCTGCTTCTGCCGCCGCTCTTCCCGATCGTCGCCTTTTTCTACAACGGACTGACGGTCTCCGGCTGGCGCATGGCGACGCCCGGAATGGCCTTTATGGACCTCGAGATGCGCACCATGCAGGGCGCGCCCGTCCCCTTCCTGCAGGCTGCCGTCCATGCGGTGTTGTTCTATGTCAGCTGGATGTTTCCGCCGATTCTCCTCACTTCCTTCATCACCAGCGACAAGAGGTGCTTGCACGATATTTTAGCGGATCTGGTCGTGCTACGGCGTTCGGCGTAATCCACAGTTGGCGCGAAGCGGCCCGTCGCCCTATTCTTGGGAGCATAGGCAAAAAAATCGAGACGCGCGTGACCAAAGAACCTCGCGATGCGCCACAGTTCTACCTCACCTCGCCGGCCCCGTGCCCCTATCTGCCCGGTCGCTCGGAGCGCAAGGTCTTCACCCATCTCATCGGGCTGCGCGCGCCGGCGCTCAACGACACGCTGACGCAGTCCGGCTTCCGCCGCTCGCAGACGATCGCCTATCGCCCTGCCTGCGAGCACTGCCGGGCCTGCGTCTCGGTGCGGGTGATCATCAAAGAGTTCGTCGCTTCACGGACACAGCGGCGCGCAATGCGCCGCAACGCCGACCTTGTCGGCGAAGCGCGCCCTTCCCGCGCCACGGCGGAGCAATATGCGCTTTTCCGCCGTTATGTCGCGGCGCGCCACGGCGACGGGGGCATGGCCGACATGAGTATGGTCGACTACCAGATGATGATCGAGGACAGCCATGTCGACACGCGGCTGATCGAATACCGCATCTCGCCGGACGCGCCCTGCGCCGATGCCGACCGCCTTGTCGCCTGCTGCCTCACCGATCGGCTCGCCGACGGCTTGTCGATGGTCTACTCCTTCTACGAGCCGGATTTCGAGGAACGCTCGCTCGGCTCCTTCATGATCCTCGATCATATGAGCCGGTCCCGCGCCGTCGGCCTGCCTCACCTTTATCTCGGCTATTGGGTCGAGGGCTCGCGCAAGATGGCCTATAAGGCGCGCTTCCTGCCGCAGGAGCGCCTCGGTTTGGAAGGCTGGGTGCGGGTGGGTTAGGCGATCGCCGGAGCCGACCGCGAGCGTTTACGCCTTGTTAATCATACTCCAAAAGCAAAAGCCCCAGTAACCGACTTTCAAAGCCCTCGGATGATGCTCGCGAGCGGAGGGGCTCGTTATGTCGCCGTTTTTCATCGCTTTTCTCTGTCTTTGCGCCGCCGCGGCCTTTTTGACGCGCGCCTATCTGCGTCTCTTGTCGCTCGATGCTAAATGCAGGGCCGCGACCGCCGCCGTCGACGCCGAGCTCGCCAACTGGCACGCCTTGCTCCCAGCGCTCACGGGCGTCATGTGCGCCTTCGCGCCGCAAGAGCGCGACGCTGTCGACATGGTCGCCAGGCTCCATGCCTCGGGACGGCGCGCGGGCTCCCCGCAGGCGAAGCTGCTCGCCGAGGCCCGTCTCGGCGACGGGGTTCACGGCCTTCTCGCGCGGGCGCAGGCCGCGCCGCAGCTCCAGGCCCTCGACAATTTTCGCGAATTGCAGGCTGCGCTCGACGAGACGGAACGCCGGCTCGCCGCCGCACGCCGTCGGCTCGCGGCGACAACCGCCGATTACAATCGCGCCCTCGCGCGCTTCCCGGGAAATCTCTTGGCCGGGCGGCTCAGGCTTACGCCGCGTAATTTCTACGATATCGCCGTCGACAGGGCTGAAGCCGCAAAAACTTCGGGCTAGCGGGCGCGCGCATCCCGGCGAGGGCCACAAAATCGCCGCCTATTCGCGTCTTGTTAACCCTGAAGCTGCAGATCATATCGACCTCAGCGGCGCAGCCTCCGGCGGCGCCGTGCTTTTATTTCCTTCCGCGGACGCGTAACCGCCTGCGACTGGAGCGAATAGTGCAAAAATCGGCGATTGTTCCCCTCTCCCTCTGCCTTGCGCTCGGCGCCGCCTTTTCCGCGCGCGCGGAAACCGGGCAGGCTGAATGGGCTCAGCGCTATGACGCCGACGCGCGCCTGACCGTGTCGCGCTCGACCACCCCGATCCTTTCCGAACAGACTGTCGCCGCGACGGAAGCGGCTATCGAGCGTTACCGCGAAATCGTCGCCAATGGCGGCTGGGCGCCGGTACCGCACCAGCAGTTGCGGCTCGGCTCCAGCGGCCCCGCCGTGTCGGCGCTGCGCCGCCGGCTCATCGTCTCCGGCGACATCGGCCCCGAGACCGGCACAAGCCCGGTTTTCGATTCTTACGTCGAGTCCGCCGTGCGCCGCTTCCAGGCCCGCCACGGCATCATCGAGACCGGCGTGGTCAATCAGCAGACGCTGACCGCGCTCAATATGCCGGCGGAAACCCGCCTGCGCCAGCTCGAGACCAATCTCGTGCGCCTACGCAGCTTCTCGCATGATCTCGGCAATCGCTATGTCACCGCGAACATCCCCGCGGCGCAGGTCGAGACGGTGGAGAACGGTCAGGTCGTCACCCACCATATCGCCGGCGTCGGCAAGATCGACCGCCAGTCGCCGGTGATGCAGACCAAGGCCTATCAGGTCAATTTCAACCCGTTCTGGACGGTGCCCGCCTCGGTCATCCGCAAGGACCTGATCCCCAAGATGCAGGCGGACCCCAACTACCTGCATGACAACCATATTCGCGTCTACAACAAGGAAGGCCAGGAACTGCAGCCCGAGCAGATCAACTGGCGCTCGCTCGACGCGCTCAATTACAAGTTCCGCCAGGACATCGGCGGCGACTTCAACTCGCTGGGGGTCGTTCGAATCGACATTGCGAACCCTTACGGCGTCTATATGCACGACACGCCGGCCAAGGGCGTCTTCGGCGACGACTACCGCTTCGTCTCTTCGGGCTGCATCCGCCTGCAGAACGTGCGCGACTATGTCGCCTTCCTGCTGCGCGAAACCCCCGGTTGGGACCGCGATGCGATCGACCGGGCCATCGCCTCCGGCGAGCGTATCGACGTGAAGATCAACCCCGCCGTGCCGGTCTACTGGGTCTATATCACCGGCTGGGGCACGCCGGACGGCATCACGCAGTTTCGCGAGGACATCTATCAGCGAGACGGCCTGGTCGCCCGCGTCGCCGAGGCACCCGATTATTCGAAAACGCCAGTCACGCAGGCCGCGGGACCAAGCTCGGCGCGCAGCGAACCGCTCTTGCCCCGAGACGATCAGTGATCGTCGCGCGCTGGGCGGTCTATTTGGCGGCGGTCATGACGACCGCCGCTGTTGTTCCGTAGGCGCATCAAGAGGGCGATCTTTCGCGCCTTTTAGGGCGGCTCACCGCGTTATCAGCCGCGCGCCCCGATGATAGGTAAAATAAGCGACAATCCAGCTGATCGCGACGAAAAGTCGGCTCTGGAGATTGACGAGAAAATACACGTGGGCGACGCTCCAGAAGAGCCAGCCGACGAAGCCCGTGAGCTCCAACCGCCCGATCTTGACGATCGCCGACTTGCGTCCGATCGTGGCGAGGCTCCCACGGTCGCGGTAGCGGAATGGCTTTCGGGGCTTCTGCCCAAGCATGCGCCTGCGAATGGCGCGGCCCGCATACCAGCCCATCTGCTTGGCTGAGGCGGCGAGCGCCGGGACGGAAACTCCGTCAGGCCCTTTGACCAGCGCGAGATCGCCGACCACATAGACATCCGGGAATCCAGGGACGGTGAGTTCGGGGTCGACCGCGATGCGGCCCGCGCGATCAGCCGGCGCTCCCAACCAATCGGCCGCCGGCGAGGCGCGCACGCCAGCCGCCCAGAGGATCGCCCCCGCAGCTATATCCTCGCCCCCGGCGACGACCCTGGTCTCGTAGACCTCCTCGACCGCCGCTCCCGTGCGCACCTCTACGCCCATGCTCTCCAAGGCGCGGCGGGCGTATTTCGAAAGCCGCTCGGGAAAACTCGAGAGAATGCGGGGCCCGGCCTCCAGCAGGAGGATGCGCGCCTTGCCCGGATCGGCGCGATGGAACTCCGGCGGCAAAGCGCCTCGCGCGAGCTCGGAGAGGGCGCCGGCGAGCTCGACGCCCGTCGGCCCGCCGCCGACAATCACAAAGGTGAGGAGCCGCTCCCGTTCTTCGCGATCCACGCTCGCCTCGGCCTGTTCGAAGGCGAGCAGCAGCTTGCTGCGGATCAGCGTCGCGTCGTTAATGGATTTCAGTCCCGGCGCAATCTTGGCCCAATTCTCGTGGCCGAAATAGGAATGGGCGGCTCCCGTCGCGACGACAAGGAAATCATAGGCTATCTCGCCCACCCTGGTCCTGACGACTTTTTGAACCGTGTCGACGCCTTCCGCGGCGAGCATCAAGACAGTGACGTCCTCGCGGCCGCGCATGACATAGCGGATCGGCCAGGCGACGTCCGGCGCGGCGAGAGCGGCAGTCGCAACCTGGTAGAGTAGCGGCTGGAAACAATGATGATTCTCTTTATCGAGAAGCAGAATACGCGCGCCGACGCCCCTGAGAGCCTGCGCGGCCGAAATCCCGGCGAAGCCGCCGCCGATGATGATCACGCGCGGGGGGCGCTTTTGCTGCGCGTCTACCTCTGACATCGTCCGCTTCCGTAAGTCGCAACCCCGGATCAGCTAGCCCGATGAGCGCAATTGGAAAGGGCGGAGGGCGAAAAGCCACGCATACCGCGCGGGATGCGCAAGTTGACAGACTTTTGCAATTAGAATGCGCTCCAGTTTGCATAATTGCGCGACTTCTCTCCATGCGAGCGAAAAGCGCACTGGCGCGCGCGCGTAGATAGCTGGGGCCTTGTCGTGAAGCTTTCTACAATGTCAAAATTTCTGCAGTGCTTTGGCTTGCGAGATTCCCTGCGAGCAAAAACTGCGCTTTTTTTGCGAAAACGAGCGAGGAAATTTCGCTCGTAGACAAGCCTGATGCCAGACACGCGAAGTAAGAAGATACAGCTAATAGCGCGAAGCGCATCGCCAAACGAGTTGTCTCGGCCAGCGAGAGCCGAACGTATGGAAAG
>JAMBEQ010000117.1 GCA_024506175.1 Methylocystis sp. | reverse complement strand
ACGACGGCGGCCGTGCGCGCGGGATCGAATTCCGCCACGCATTCGAACGCGGCGTCCGTGTCGTTGATATTGTTGTAGGAAAGCTGCTTGCCCTGCGCCTGCCGCGCCGTCGCCACGCCGGGCCGCGCCTCGCCGGTGAGATAGAAGCCCGCCGTCTGATGCGGGTTTTCGCCATAGCGCATCGGCTCCGAAAGCCTGCCGCCAAAAGCGCGAATCGGCGGAGACGTTTCGCCGAGCGCGTCCGCCAGCCAATTGGAGATCGCCGCGTCATAGGCGGCCGTGCGGGCGAAGGCTTTCTGCGCCAGGCGCCGCCGAGTGGCGCGAGTCGTGGCGCCGCCCGTCGCCGCCATCTCGTCGATTAGGGCGCCGTAATCGTTGGGGTCGACCACCACCGCGACGTCGTCGTGGTTCTTGGAGGCGGCGCGGATCATCGCCGGCCCGCCAATGTCGATATTCTCCACGCACTCCTCAAAGGGCGCCCCTTTCGCGAGCGTCGCCTCGAAAGGATAAAGATTGACCACGAGCAGGTCGATCGGGCGAATGTCATGCGCCAGCATGGCCGCCTCGTGCTCGGGGTTCTCGCGAATGGCAAGCAGCCCGCCATGCACCTTCGGATGCAGCGTCTTGAGACGCCCGTCCATCATCTCGGGGAAGTGGGTGAGGTCGGAAATATCCTTCACCGCAAGGCCCGCCTCGGCGAGCGCCTTGCGCGTTCCGCCTGTCGAGACGAGCTCGACGCCGTGGCCGGCGAGGGCGCGCGCGAATTCGACAAGGCCCGTCTTGTCGGAGACGGAGAGAAGCGCGCGCCCGACTTTGCGCTGATCGACCGGCATGGGCTGAATATCCTTTCTTGGGAATTTGCGCCGCGCTTATCACACAACGGGGGGCTTCGAAACCGCTACCCGCGCTGGAACGACCAGCTCACCTCGGCGCCCGGCGCGGCCTTTCCGCGCAGCACGATCTGGGCGCATTTGCGCGCGCCGCCATGCGAGGCGAAAAATATGCTTTCCTCGACCTGCGGAAAGGCGCCCTCGGCTTCGAAAATAATCGTCTCGCCGCTCGCAAGCTGCAGCTCGAGCGCCTCCGAAAGCTCCACCACGCGCACCCGCGGATGCAGGTGGAACCTGACCGTGAATTCCTCCGCTTGCGGCCTGGAGGTCACGCCCTCGACGCCCAGCAGCCGATCGCGCCCGGCGAGCGTCGATGCGTCGGCCGCGAGGATCAGCTCGCGTTCGTGGACAAGGCCGAAGACCTTGGCGTAGCCATCGTGAGAGAGAGCGAGCGTGGTCCCGCCCAGCTCCTCCTTGCGCTCCACAGCGACATAGCGCGGCCCGTCCAAAAGCCGTCCCGCGCGCCAGCCGCCATCTTCTCTGGCGACGATGCGGGCGGATGAGCGGTCGTCGATGACAAGCGTGGAATGGGCGGCGGTCGCGCGTGCGAATTCACGCAGGTCGTCATAAGGCGGCGACGGGGCGCCGCAATTTACGACCACCCGCTCGACCCCAAGAGAGAATTCGAAGGAAAGGCAGCCCGCATGGGCTGCGAGTGAGAACTCCGGCGGCGGCGGCGCGCCGGCCTCGACCAGCACAACGGCGTCTGCAGCCTCGAGTCGGCGATAGCCGGCATAAGGCGCCTTCAGCGGCGCGGCGCCGCGCGTGTCCTCGTTGGCGAGAACGCTGGCCAAGCGGTCGAGCTCCGTCGCCCCCATCCCATTGAAAAGGGCCAGTGATCCCTCTCCGTGCTGCAGCATGCGCAAGGTCGGCATGATGCGATCGACGGCGCGCAGCATGGCGGCGGGAGTCTGCAGCCCACGCGCCGCGAGCACCTGTCGCAGGGGCAAAAGATCGAGGAGCAGATCGACGGCAACCTGCGGGTTCCGGCTGATATGCCCGCCATCCCCGAGAATTTGACGGTCGAGCTCGGCGGAAAGCGCCCGCGATATTTCTGGCGCGATCTTGCGCCCGGTGTCGGCGCAGACTGCGAATTCGGCCAGCGCGATTGCGCAGAGCAGGCGATCGGCCCCCTCGGCCTGCCCCGTCGCCATCGCGCGCCAAATGAGGCGCGCGCTCTGGGCGAGGGAAAGCATGAATGTGTCGTAAAATTCGGCGTCGGCGCCTTCGAGCAGCACGGGAGATTGCGCCAGAAAGGAAAGAAGCCGGCGGGCGACGACAGGTGGCTCCATCGCCGGATCCTCGGTCGACAGCTTTCTCGTCGAGAGAAAATCGCCGACGAGCGCCCGGGCGTTCTCCTGAGCGAGCGTCTTGTCGGCGGCGCGCAAATGTCTCAGCCAGGAGAATCCCGCAAGCGCGCGGCGCCAGGCCGCAGAGGGCGGCGTGAGCGCAAAGGGCGATCCGCCATAGCTTTGGACCGTCTTGCCCGCGAAGGAGAAATAGCCGGCGTAGATCTCGTCGGCGACCGTCGGATCGGCCGTGCGAATGTCGGGCGGCGCGATTCGCAGTCGCTCCGGCGGGATGATCGCCATGGACTTGACAATATGATAGGGGGTCGCGGCGGAACGCACGACGGCGTTCGCCGCCGCGAAGACGCTGCTCATCCGCATCCGATCCCACGAGTCCCCGTTCAGCTCGCATCCTCCATGTCGCCCCGGCAGGCGAAAGCGCCGACAAAATCGCTCGCTCAAAGACAAAAGCGAAGCTTGGCTAATGATTTATACACAAATTTCGCGCGCGCGAGCATAATCGCGTCTTCCCTTGCTTCCCGTCTCGCGGCGGCTTTTCCCGCTGTGCCGAAAATGGCAATCTCCGGCCGGCTCTAGATGTGGAGCCTCAACAGGTTGTCCTCTGTCAGGCCGAGGC
>JAMBEQ010000116.1 GCA_024506175.1 Methylocystis sp. | reverse complement strand
GTTGACTCCCCCGGCCATGGGCCTACAAACCGGCGCAGCTTTCTCCACCCATGGGACATTCATGCCGCACACGGGATTAGAGACCCTCATCACCGCCGCTTTCGAAGACCGCGCCAATATCAATGCGGAGACGCAGGGCGACATCCGCCGCGCCGTCGAGAGCGCGCTGCGGCTGCTCGACGCCGGCAAGCTGCGCGTCGCCGAGAAGATCGAGGGGAAAGAGGGGCCCGACTCCTGGAAGGTCAATCAATGGCTCAAGAAAGCCGTGCTGCTCTCCTTCCGCCTCAACGATATGTCGGTGATCGCAGGCGGTCCCGGCGGCGCCACCTGGTGGGACAAGGTTCCCTCCAAATTCGTCGGCTGGGGGGCGGGCGAGCATAGCGCGGCGGGCTTCCGCTCCGTGCCGGGCGCCATTGTGCGCCACTCGGCCTATGTCGCGCCGGGCGCCATCCTCATGCCCTCCTTCGTCAACCTCGGCGCCTATGTCGACGCCGGGACCATGGTCGACACCTGGGTGACGGTGGGCTCCTGCGCGCAGATCGGCAAGAATGTGCATCTCTCGGGGGGCGTCGGCATCGGCGGCGTGCTGGAGCCGCTGCAGGCCAATCCGACCATCATCGAGGACGACTGCTTCATCGGGGCGCGCTCCGAAGTCGTCGAGGGCGTCGTCATCGGGAAGGGCTCGGTTCTGTCGATGGGCGTGTTCATCGGCGCCTCGACCAAAATCATCGATCGCGCCACGGGCAAGGTCTATGCGGGCTATGTGCCGCCTTACTCGGTCGTCGTCTCGGGGAGCCTGCCCGGCAAGCCGCTGCCGAATGGCGAGCCTGGCCCCTCGCTTTACTGCGCTGTCATCGTCAAGACCGTCGATGCGCAGACTCGCTCCAAGACCGGCATCAACGAGCTCTTGAGGGACTGATGCCAATCGACGCCGAGCGCATCCGCTTCCTCTACCGCACCGAGCAGGGGCGCATCGACCGCGCCACCTGGCTCAAGGGCGCGGGTGCGCTTGCGGCGGTCTTGGCGCCCTTCTACCTCGCCTGGCTCGCGCTCTCGCCTTACACGGAGCATGACCTCGCCAAGGACCCCTTTTTCGTCCCGATGACAGTGGCGGCCTACGCCTTCGTCATCGTCTTCGCCTTCATCATCGTTCTGGTCGCGGTCTCCTATGTGAATCTGTCGGCCAAGCGTTTCCGTGACCTCGGCTGGGAGTGGCCCGTGGCGCTCGCCGGCCTGCCGCCGCTTGCCGCGCTGATCGACGGCGCAACCCGTTGGCTGCAGCCGCGCGTCGCCGAGGTGATGCCCGTCTATTGGGTCTGGGGCGTGGACATTGTGCTCGCCGCGGCTGTCGCCTGGACCGCGTATGAGCTGGGCTTCAGGGACGACAGCTCCAGGTAGCGTTCTTGACAATCGGTTGGGTGTGATGCCGCTCTCTCTCCCGGTTTCTCTCTCCCGCGATCTCATTCGCTGCCCCTCGGTGACGCCAGCCAACGCCGGCGCGCTCGAGGTTGTGGAGCGCGCATTGAAAGCGGCCGGCTTCGAGACGCATCGTCTCGTCTTCACCGAGCCCGGCACGCCGGACGTCGATAATCTCTTCGCCAAAATCGGAGCCGGCGCGCCGCATCTCGTCTTCGCTGGACACACGGACGTCGTGCCGACCGGCGA
Source organism: Methylocystis sp. (assembly GCA_024506175.1). GTDB lineage: Bacteria > Pseudomonadota > Alphaproteobacteria > Rhizobiales > Beijerinckiaceae > Methylocystis. The sequence continues at coordinate 6,037 of JAMBEQ010000116.1, read as the reverse complement.
TGTGTCGCGCTGGCGCTGCGATCCTTTCGCGGGCGAGATTATGGAGGGCAGGCTCTTCGGGCGCGGCGCGAGCGACATGAAGGGCGCAATCGGCGCCTTCATGGCGGCTGCGCTCGCTTACATCGAGAAGCATGGCGCGCCGAAAGGAACGCTCTCCTTTCTCATCACCGGCGACGAGGAAGGCCCGTCGATCAACGGCACGGAGAAGATGCTCGACTGGACGCGCGCGCGGGGCGTGAAATTCGATCACGCCATCGTCGGCGAGCCCACAAATGTCTCCGCGCTCGGCGACACGATCAAGATTGGCAGACGCGGCTCGCTCAATGGCAAGATACGGGTCATCGGCAAGCAGGGCCATGTGGCCTATCCGCATCGCGCGGAAAATCCTGTGCCTGTTATTGCGCGCATCGTCGCCGCGCTCTCGTCCTACGAATTCGACCGGGGCACGGCGCATTTCGATCCCACGAACCTGGAAGTTTCGTCGATCGATGTCGGCAATCCGGCGGCCAATGTCATTCCCTGCGACGCGCGCGCGCAATTCAACGTGCGCTTCAACGACGCCTGGACATTGGAGACCTTGCGCGAGCGCATCGCGGCGATCGTGAAAGAGGCGGCCGGCGCGGCGCGCGTGGAGCTGGAGTTTCTGCCGAGCAACGCCGTCTCTTTCCTCACCGAGCCTGGCGCCTTCACCGCGCTTGTTTCTGAAGCCGTGAAGGAAGCCACGGGACTGACGCCGGAACTCTCGACAAGCGGCGGCACGTCGGATGCGCGCTTCATCACGCGCGACTGCCCCGTGGTGGAGTTCGGATTGACGAACGAGACCATCCACGCCGTCGACGAAAATGCCCGCGTCGCGGACATCGAGGCGCTGGCGGCGGTGTACGAGAGGATTTTGGAGGCTTATTTCGCCGGGTGAGGCCCACCCTACTCGATAATCACCCGCACCGGGCGCGACGCCACCGGCGCCAGAGCGACCCGCGCCTGAATGCGATGCGCCCCGGGCGTCATCGGCCAAAACACCGTTTCATCCGCCTGCGCCAGAGCGAAAGGCGCGCCGTCGACCACCCAGACGATCTGTATATCCTTCCCGCCATTGGCGAGCTTCAGCGCAAGCTTGTTCAGCTGCACGGGCTGCTCAGGGTTGCGCCATACATGCATGTTGTGTTCGGGCGTCGCGATGACGAGCGCGCCGCTCTCCGTCGCAACCGTATCCTCGCCATGCGCCGGCTCGGCGAGCGCCGGCTTCATCGCGACCTCCTCCAGCCTCACCCATTCGCGCAGAGTCTGCGCGCAGGTAGCGCCGGCTTCGGCGCGGCAGAGATCTATGGCGACTCGCCCCGGCGGCGGCGCGAAGGTTTCCGGCGCAATCTCGCCGGGCTTTGCGCCATGCAGGCGCACCATCATTGCATGGGCCAGCCGTGCGGCTGAATTCGCGCCCGCAAGGCCGCGCATGCCGCTGGCGTCGCCGCGCCCGAGCCAGACGGCGACGACGTACTTGTGGGAGAAAGCAAGCGTCCAGGCGTCGCGATAGTTCTGCGACGTGCCCGTCTTCACTGCGACGGCAAAGGGGTATTCCAGCGGCCCATAGCGCGGAAATGAGGGCAGGCGCGCCTGCGGGTCAGATAGGAACGACGTGATCAACCGCGCGGCGTCGAGCGACATCACGCGGCGTGGCGGCGCTCTTTCCTCTTCGCGCGCGAAGGAGAGATCGCGCATCACGCCGTCGTCCGCGATCGCCGCATAGGCGCGCACCAGATTTTCGAGCCGTGTCGGCAGCGCGCCGATCGCCATGGAAATGCCGAAGCTCTCAGCCGGCGCGTCGAGATCGTGCAGGCCGAGCTCGTGCAGAAAGTTGAAATTTGCCTTGAGCCCCACGCGGCGCAGCAGATTGGTCGCCGGCACATTGCGGGAATTGGCGAGCGCCTGACGCGGCGTCATCGGCCCGAGGTAGAGCCCGTCGGCGTTGGCGACGCCCGATGCGCCTTCTGGAATATCGTCGAGAAGGTCCGTGGGCTTCAAGGCGCCGCGTTCCAAAGCGAGCGCATAAATGAAAGGCTTGAGCGTCGAGCCGGGCGAACGCAGCACGCGGGTGAAATCGAAGGCGCCGGCGCGCGGATCGTTGTAATCGGCCGAGCCGACATCGGCGATGACCGCATTGGAGCCGCGCTCAGCCACCATGATGGCGACCTGCCGCGCGCCGGCATTGCGGAATACGGAGAGGTAACGCCGTGCGAGTTGCGCCGCCTCGCGCTCGACCGCAAGATCGATTGTTGCATGGATGCGCGGGTCATAGGGAGACGTCGCCCGAATGCGGCCCTCGCGTGCGAGCTGTTCATAGCGCAAAGCGACATGCAGCATTTCAGGCCGCCGCTTGACTTCGAGCGGCCGCATGGCCGAGAGCTCGCGGCGCGCCAATTCCGCTTGCGCTGAATCGAGGTCGCCTTGTTTTTCAAGTTGAGAAAGGGCGTAGCGCGCGCGAGCAACGGCAAGCCGCAGGCCGCTTTCACGCGTGATGTTCATACGGCCCGGAGATTGGGGAATGGCGGCGAGCAGCGCGACCTGCGCCCAGGAGAGATCATCTACAGGCTTGTCGAAATAGAAGCGCGCGGCGTGCGCGATTCCATGGCTGCCGAGACCGTAAGGCGCGAGGCGAAGATAATGCTTTAGCGTCGCTTCGCGGCCATGCCGCGCAATGACCGCGGCGCCGGTCGCGGCCTCCCAAAGCTTGTTCAGATATGTGCGCGGCTCGGGCCTTTGCATGCGCGCGACTTGCATGGCGATGGTGGAGGCGCCCTCCATCTGGCGACGATGGGCGAGATTGTTCCATACCGCGCGGGCCACGGCGCGCAGATCGAGGCCGGGGTGCGAATAAAAACGTCTGTCTTCGAGAATGAGCGTCGCGCGCGCCACGCGTTCGGGGATGCGCTCGAGCGGCCAATAGCCATATTCGATTCGCTTTTCGCCCTTCTCATCATGTGTCGCATGGCCGATCTGCGTGAGAAAGGCACCATGGCGATCATAGACGATCTGGCTCGCGGCCGGCGCGGTGAGATCGGCGCCGCGCATCGCTTCCTGCCAGATGATGGCGCCGCCGCGCAGCGCCGTCGTCGTGATGGCGAGCGCGACGAGGAGCGCTAATCTGCTCATGGCTGCTTCGCGATCTCCACGCGCGCCCCGGCGCTCTGGCCGCGCAGGCCTTTCTTGTACATCGTCTCGACCAGCGCGGGCGGCTGCGTATAAGAGCCGGCGGTTTGCGCCTTCAGGCGGAAGGCGAAGCGGTAGTTGCCCTTGGGCAGCGAGTCATAGGCGTAAAGCACGCGGTCGTCGCCATAGGAGACCCATGTCGGCGCAAGAGTCGGCGCGCTGGAGGGCTGCGCCTCGGCGGGCGCCGTGGCGATGTTGGGATTGAGCGGCTCGTAGCCCGCCGCGAGCGGCAAAGAGATCGCGACATAGGTGCGGTCCTCCGGGTTCACGACCTCCGCCGTCTCCTCGATCACGTCGCCCTGGTTCACGCGCAATCCGCCATTGGCTGCGTCGAGCTTCTCCGGCGCCGCGCCATTCTTCACGCGCCAGCTTTGTCGCGTAATGACGAAGCCCTCGCTCGCGGCCTCGGCCTTGGCGCCGGGCTCGGCGGGCATGTAGCGCGTCTCGACAAGCGCGACGAGCGGGGCGTTCGACGTATTGCGGATCGTCAGCGGCGCGTCCTTGTCGCTCACATGCCGGGCGACAGGATTATTGGCGTCGATCGTCACGTTCTCGGGCGCGCCGCCTTGCGCGAAGGCGACGGTGATCGGCGTCACAGGGCGACGCCAGCCTTCGGCGAGCGCTTCGATGGCGCTGGCGTTCGCGTTGGTCGTGCCCCAGCCGTCGCCTTCGCCAAGCCGCAGCAGCGCGTCGCGCAGCACGGGCGCGCGAGGGTCGGAAGGTGCGGCGAGCGCCGATGCGCGCAGCATCTCGGCAAGGTTGCGCGTCTCGGACGGCAGGATGACGTCGGAAGGGCTTTCGCCCGCCATCCCCGCATAAACCTGCGCACCGCTGCGGCTTGCGAATTTCACGCGGCCCCACATGGTCTCCATGAGAGAAGCGAGAATGCGCTGATCTGAGTTCGGCAATCGCGCGGCCGCCGCCGCCATTTCGGCGACGCTCTCATTGGGCAGGAAATCGGCCCGGCGCGCCAATTCGGCGACGTAAGATTCGTCGAGCTTGCCGCCTTCGGCGAGGGCGGCGAGCGCCGCCGCGCGTTCGCGCATCTCTTCGCCCGACAGCAGGCGCGAGTAGTCGGAGCGCAGCGAAAGCTTCAAGATATTGGCGAGGCGCTCCATCAGAGTCTTGTCCACCGTCTCGCCCGCGCGATCTGCGCGTGAAAGGAAGGCGTAGGCCCACGAGGTGAGCAGCACATTGCCGCGCGCGCGCGGCCAGAAGGCCACGAGCCCGTCGCTATCGACGGATTGCTCGATTTGCGTCGCGGCGGTTCTCACGATCCCCGACACGCGCTCCTGCAGGCCGGCGGCCGACAGGATGGGCGAAAAGGCCTTGAGCGACAGACCCGCGCGCGCCAACGCGAGGCGCTGCTCGGTGCAGCCGTAAGGATAATCGACAAGCATCTCGAGGCCGGCGACGAGCTTCACGATCGCAGGATCGGCGGCGACGACGATCTGTCGCGAAAAAGTCTTGGGTCTGCTGGCTTCGCCCGTCGCGGCGAGCGTCTTCGTTTCGCCGGGTGCGATGTCGACGATCTCATAGCGGCGCGTGGGTTCGCGATCGGGTTTCACAGGTAGATCGATCTCCACCGCGTCCTTTGCGCGGTCGGCGTCGCGGTCGATGCGGAAATTGAGCTTTACGTTGTCTTCGAGCGAGGTCGGCGCCTCTGCCCGTAAATCGACGCGCACGGGCTTGTTCTGCGCCCATTCGATTTTGCGGCTCGCCTCTCCTGCGAGCTTCAGCGTTGGCGCGGAGATCGCGGCCTTGCCGGCGCCGCCCGGGCCTTCCACGACGCGCGCGACAAGGCCGATGTCGAAAAAATCGCCAGGGCGGATGAAGCGCGGCAGCGCGGGTTGCGCGACGAGATCCTGGCGGATGAACATTTCCCCGCCGGCGGCGCCGAAACGGTCCGGCCCGCTCACCGCCTTGGCGCGCAGCTTGAACACGGTGAGCGTATCGGGCAGCGCGACCTTTATCTTCGCAACGCCGTCGTCGCCCACCTTCACGCTCGGCAGATAGATCGGCACGGGCGTGAAATTCTTGCGCACGGAGATATTGTTTTCGGCGCCCCATTCCTGCAGATCGCCATCGCCGCCTGCGATCTCTTCGAGCGGAATGACGCCGAAGGCCATATTGCGCGTGTCGCGCGCCGCCATTTTCGTCTCGCGCGCTACGATGAAGTCCGGCAACGGATCGAGCGGGCGCTCCTTGGCGAGCGAGAGCACCGCCTGATCGACCATCCAGAAGGTCGCTTCGCCTGCGATCGGCTTGCCCGCATCGTCAGCGAGCTTCAATGTTACTTCGACTTCCTGGCCGGGGCGCGCCTTGGCGGGAGCCTCCAGCTTGACGTTCACGATGTTCTTGACCGGCGTCACCTCCACCCATTTGGTCGCGGCGATGGTGACGGGCTTGCCCTGGTCGAAATTGGCGGAGGGCTGCGGCGCGCTGTCCTTGAGGCGCCCGCGCATGATGAGGAAGTGCACGGCGAGCTTCGGCGTTTGCTCTTTCTTCACCGGCAGCGCGAAACGCCCGAAGCCATTGGCGATGTCGACGAAGCTGTAGTCGTAGACGCCGTTCGGTTGCTCGACGATCGCAAGCGCGCGCGCGTTCTGGAAAGGCGATTGGATGACGAGCGTCGCGGTTTCGCCCGGCGCATATTTTTCCTTATCGGTGGTGATCGTCGCCGAAGCGGCCGGGGGGCGCGCGAACGTGACGGGCGTATCGCCGCCGACGAAGAAGTCGACGCTCACCTGCTGGCGGCGCTTCAATTTGTCATAGGCCTCTAACTGCACGACATAGACGCCCGCGTCTTTCGTCGGAAGCTCGATCTTCTGAG
>JAMBEQ010000115.1 GCA_024506175.1 Methylocystis sp. | reverse complement strand
GACGAGCGCCGCAAGCGACGGCGCTGACGCGGCTGAGACCCAGCGGCCGGCGCGGCGGGCGGAAAGATATTCGGCAAGCGCCGAGGCGCTTTCGAGGTCGCGGCTTCGCTCGAAATGGGCGATGGCGATTTCGATCGCGGCCGTATCCGCAAGCCGTCGCGCCGCAAGGGCCGCGTTGTGGCGTACAGAAGAGCCGGGGGACAGACCGATGCGCGCCGCGCGCAAAGCGAGCGCATCCTCTTCGCCCATCAGGGCGACGAGCGCCGCGCGTTGCGAGGCGGCGTCCAGGCCCGGCGCGACTATGCCTTCGACGCCGCAGGCGGCGGCATAGCGAGCGGCGAGCGACGTCGATCCGTGCGGATCGCCCGCCACATGCGCGCCCTCGGCCAGGGGACCGCCCCGCATGAGCGCCGCCGCCAGCGCGGGATCGACGCCATAGGCGCCGTAGCCGCCCAATTCGAGCAGCGCCGAACGGCTCGGGGGCGGCGATTGCGTCACGAGCGTCACGAAGCTCGCGAGCTGCAACGGCTCGAGAGCGTCCCACAATCCCGCCGCCGAGAAGCGCGCCGCAAAACCCGCCCGCCCCAAGGCCTCGTTGAAGCCGGCGACAAGCTTTTCGCGCCGGCTCTTCAGGCCGGCGGCGCGCTCCGCGAAGGCGCGGGCGGCGGCGCTCGTATTGGCGCGCGCGCCGGCGTTGGTCGCGCGTCGCGTCAATTCCTCGAGCAGCGCATCGTCGTCTCCCAAACGTCGGGGGAAGAGACCATCCGCCTCGAATCGGAAGAGACGCGCGACCGGCGCCCCGGCCGGGTCCGCCGGGGCGACGGCGAGATCGCCAGGCCGCGCAGCCGGCGCGATCAGCCCCACGTCGTCGCCCAGCGCGGCGCCGTAGAAATCGAGCTCGATTGTTTCGCCCAGTCCGGCGCCGTTCCTTTCGGCGCTTCGCCTGACGGCGACCCCGTCGGCCTCGGGCGACTCCGGGTCGAGTAGAGCATTGAGCAAATTCGCGACTACCACGGCGTCGTTCGCTTCGACCGCGTCTGGATGTTCCGCAGCTTCGCCCGTCGCCTGGCGAATGTCGTCGAACGTCAGCGGATCGATAATGGGCTCGCCCGCCTGTTTCTGATCCAGCATCCAACCGCGCAGGCGCCGGCGCTGATTGAGAACGAGCGCGACGCACACGCTGCTCAGCAGGGAGGCGCTCTCCTCCAGCGATTCCGGAACATGCAGCCTCAAAATGGGCCGCGGCGCGCCATTCTCGCGCAGCCAGTGCTGCATAATTGCGAAAGGCGCTTCTCGCGTATCGGCCGCCGCTTCCGTCTCGAGCGCGCGCGCCTCGATGAGCAAGCGGCTCTGATAGGCCGGAAAGATGCGCCGCGCCGGCGCCAGCCGGGCGATAAGGGCGCCGTTGGCGCTCTGCTCGAGGGCGCGGCGCTGGCCGAGCGCCCACACGAGACGCGGCCCGGCGGAGACAATCTGCTCGCGCGCCACCCTCTCGACATCGCTGCGCGCGGAAAGCGCGACAAGGCGAAAGGCCGCCGCGTCGGCGCCGGTCCCTTCCGGCAGGAGCGTCATGAGCAAGCGATACTCGCCTTCCGGCGGCTGGTCGCGCTCTGAGCCGAGATACAGCGTCAGTTCGACGCCGTCCGATGCGACAAGGCGCACGAAACGATGTTCGGCAGGGGCGTCGGCGACCACAACGCCAGCGCGCCAGCGCGCGGCGTCGATGACATCGACGAGAGTAGGCTCGTTTTGAAAGGCGGGGTCGCGCGCCGAAATGACCGTCAACGTCGGACGCGCGCCGAGCGCGGGCGCCCGTTCGGCGCCCTCGAAGGATCCGATGAGGAGCCGCCGCCGTCCATCCCAGTAATAGTCGAACTGTTCCCGCCACATTCGCCGCAGCGCCCGGTTTTAAGACAGCATGGCGCCGCCATGCGCGGAAGGCCGCGGAAGAATAGCCGCCTTGGCCCCCGGCGTGCAAATGTCGCGCGCCCCCGCCTTGACGCATTGCGGAACCGGACACATCTTTTCCCACGTAACCTCTTTCGCGGGAGAGACCGGCTCGCGCCGGCGCCGAAGGCGAAACCGCCCCGGAAACGCTCAGGCAAAAGGACCGCGAAGGGGGACGGACTCTGGAAAGCGGCGCGGCGGCTGCAAATCGCTTCGTCCACCGAAGGGCGTAACTCGCTGCCCCCAATCGGCAGCGGGGAAATCTCTCAGGTCACCGGACAGAGGGGGCGCGCGATCACGCCGGATTCCGGACGCTCGCGTAAAACGCCCGAAGCCGGAGAGTCTCTCGTGACTGCTCAGCCCAACCTGGATAGCGCGCCGCTGGCGCAGTTGCCGCTCGAAGCCTTGCATCGCAGCCTGGGGGCGCGCATGGCGCCCTTCGCGGGCTATGACATGCCCCTGCAATATGCCTCTGGCATCGTCTCCGAGACGCTGCATACGCGGCAGAAGGCGGGACTTTTCGACGTGTCGCACATGGGCCAGGCGATTCTTGCCGGCGCCGGCGCCGCACGGGCGCTGGAAAGCCTCACGCCCGCCGACCTCGTCGGCCTTCCGCCCGGCCGCATGCGCTACACGCAGCTCCTCAACGAGAATGGCGGCATTCTCGACGACCTGATGGCGACGCGCCTGCCGGGCGTGGAGGAGCGTCTGCTTCTCGTGGTCAACGCCGCGCGCAAGGCGAGCGATTTCGCTTTCATTCGCGAGCGCCTGCCGCAGTTCGACTTCATTCCTTTGAGTCGCGTGCTGATCGCCCTGCAGGGACCGCGCGCGGCTAACGTCCTCGGCGCCCTCCTCCCCGGCGCCGAGGACCTTCCGTTCATGCATTGGCAGGCTTTCGAGGGGGGCGTGTCGAGCTTCTTCGTCTCCCGTTCGGGCTATACGGGCGAAGACGGTTTCGAGATTTCCATGCCCGCCGACGGCGCCGAACTTTTCGTGAAGGCGCTCCTCGCCAATGGGGAAGTGGTGCCGGCGGGGCTCGGCGCGCGCGATGCGCTTCGGCTCGAAGCGGGGCTGCCGCTATATGGCCACGACATCAACGAAACTACGGACCCGGTGGAAGCGGGGCTCGCCTGGTCGATCGGCAAAAGGCGGCGCGTGGAAGGGGGCTTTCCGGGCTTCGCGCGCATCGACGCCGCCCTGCGCAATGGGCCGCCGCGGCTGCGCGTCGGCTTGCTGCCGCAGACGAAGGCGCCGGTTCGGGAAGGCGCAATGCTTGTCAAACGAAGCAGCGAAGTCGCCGGCCATGTCACGTCGGGCGGGTTTTCGCCGACGCTGCAGCGCCCGATCGCCATGGGCTATGTGGCGCGCGAATTTGCGTCGCCAGGCGTTTCTCTCGCCACCGAACTGCGCGGCAATCGCATCGGCGTCGACGTCGCGCCGCTGCCATTCGTCGCGCATCGTTACCACAAAGCCTGAGGGAGACGATATGAGTCCGCTGCGATTTACCAAGGATCATGAATATCTGAAGGTCGAGGGCGACGTAGCGACGGTGGGCATCACCGATTACGCGCAGGAGCAGCTCGGGGACATTGTTTTCATCGATCTGCCCAAAGTCGGAAAGAAAGTGACGAAGGGCTCGGAGCTCGCCGTCATAGAAAGCGTGAAGGCCGCGAGCGAAGTCTACGCTCCGGCGTCCGGCGAAGTCGTGGAAGTCAACGCGGAGCTCGGCGAAAAGCCCGCGCTCGTCAACGAAGATCCGCTCTCCGCCGGCTGGCTCATCAAGCTGCGCGTCGACAACGCAGGCGAAGCGGAAACGCTGATGGACGAAGCGGCATATGCCGCCTTCGTGAAATCTCTGTAGCGCAAAAGAAGGAAAAGTAGATGCGCTATCACCCGCTTTCCGACGCCGATCGGAAGGATATGCTGACGGCGATCGGCGTCGCCAATATGGAAGAACTTTACGCGGACGCCCCGGCGTCGACCTTGCTGAAAGCGCCGCTCGGTCTGCCGCGGCACAAATCCGAGCTCGAGGTAGAGCGCATCTTCTCACGGCTGTCGTCGCGGAACGTTTCGGCTGGGCGCGTTCCCTTTTTTATCGGCGCCGGCGCTTATCGGCATCATGTCCCGGCGAGCGTCGATCATTTGATACAGCGCTCGGAATTCTTGACGAGCTACACGCCGTACCAGCCGGAGATTTCACAGGGCACGCTGCAATATCTCTTCGAATTCCAGACGCAGGTTGCGCTGCTCACGGGCATGGACGTTGCGAACGCTTCCATGTACGACGGCTCGACGGCGACGGCGGAGGCCGTGCTGATGGCGCATCGGCTGACGAAGCGGCGCAAGGCGCTGCTCTCGGGCGGCCTTCATCCGCATTACGCCGAAGTGGTCCGCACGATTTCGCGCCTCGCCGACGACGAGACCGTCGATATGACGCCCGACGTGTTCGGGGCGGAGTCGCTAATCGAAAAGATCGACGACACGCTTTCCTGCGTCGTCGTGCAGACCCCAGACTTCTTCGGCAATCTACGCGATGTCACGCGGATCGCTGAGGCCTGCCATCGCCACGGCGCTTTGCTTGTCGCGGTTTTTACCGAAGCCGTGTCGCTCGGCCTGCTGACGCCCCCGGGCGCGATGGGCGCCGATATCGTGGTCGGCGAAGGACAATCCATCGGCAATGCGCTGAATTTCGGCGGGCCCTATGTCGGACTCTTCGCGACGCGACACGATCATGTGCGGCAAATGCCGGGGCGTCTCTCGGGAGAGAGCGTCGACGTCGACGGGCGTCGCTCTTTCGTTTTGACGCTTTCGGCGCGCGAGCAACATATCCGCCGCGACAAGGCGACCTCCGACATCTGCACCAATTCGGGCCTCTGC
>JAMBEQ010000114.1 GCA_024506175.1 Methylocystis sp. | reverse complement strand
TTCAAGAACACGCTCATCATCATGACGTCGAACCTCGGCTCTGAATTTCTGGTCATGCAGAAGGAAGGCGAGGATTCGTCGGCGGTCCACGATGAAGTCATGCAGGTGGTGCGCGCGCATTTCCGGCCGGAGTTCCTCAACCGCGTCGACGAGATGATTCTGTTCAACCGCCTGCAGCGCGAGGATATGGGCGCGATCGTCGACATCCAGGTCAAGCGGCTCCAGAAGCTGCTTGAGGATCGCAAGATTACGCTGCATCTCGACTCGAAGGCGCGCGACTGGCTCGCAGCGAAGGGCTACGACCCGGCGTACGGCGCGCGTCCTTTGAAGCGCGTGATGCAGAAGGAACTGCAGGACGCCTTGGCCGAACGCCTGCTTGCGGGCGAGATCGTCGACGGCGCGACGGTTGCGATCTCGGCCGACGGCCCGTCGCTCACCCTCGATGGCAAGCCGACGCATGGCCCGGCGAAGCCGTTGCTGCGGACGGTGGGGAACGCATAATATAATTGGAAGGCGGCGGGTGCGGCGGCGCCCGCCTTCTGGCGACGGGCTCATGTCGCCTGAATGGCCTACTGTAGCCTAGTGGCTCGCGTCCTTTAATCCGAATGCTCTGAGAGCGAGCCTGAAGGCTCGCTCTTGAAACATATCCGTTCGGCGGACGCACGCCACTACACACCGGTTACTGTGACACCGCTTTCCGGCGCCATATCCAGTCCTCGGAAGATCGCGCAGCGCTGAAAGGCGGCGAGATCCGGCTCAGTCTTTTTCTGATGACAGAACTTGGCGACGAGCTTCGCCAGTCCCTTGATGTCTCGCCCCGTCGCCTGCGGGAAGATGCGTACGAGCGCGTCGATGAGCGCGTCGTCGAGGACAAGATCGAACTGATCGGCCATCACGCGCCATATACGGCGTTTGGCGTCGGCGTCCGGCGGATGGTAACGGATCAACGCGATGCAGCGCGAGATGATCGCCTCGTCAATGTCGTCGACGCGATTGGTGGTGAGAAAAAGCAGTCCGTTGAAATATTCGAGCACGCGAAGGAAGACGCCGACGACGGCGTTCATCGCGATATTGTCGTCGCGGCGCTTGATATAGACGTCCGCTTCGTCGATCAGCATCACGGCGCCCCAGCGCTGGGCGCGCGTGAGTATTTCCTTCAGCGCGGTTTCCATGCTCGCGACATTCAGGCCGAGCTGGCCCGAATGCACGCGATATAACGGGCGCTGAACGATTTCAGAATAGACTTCCGCGGTCAGCGTCTTGCCAACTCCGGGCGGGCCGGCGCAGAGCACAGTGGTCCCGCCGGATTTGCCCTCGACAATATCCTCCATCAGCACGTCCATCTCGGCCGTGAGGATGTCTATGAGATCGGTCTGTTCGGGTGGCAACACAAGCTTCTGTTTCAGCGCGGGCTGATATTCATATGGGCGCATCTGATCGACATGCACCCAGAGATATTGGTGCAGATCGAGATGGAACATGAAGATGTAGGGATGAACAGGGACGCGCGTGAAGAGTCCTTTTGGGATTTGCGCCTGCAGTTCGGCGATCTCGTCCTCCGCCGCGAAGCGGTTGCTCTTGCCGGCCTTGCGCAGGAAATGGCCGAGAATGTCGCCCGGCGCCTCGAGGGTCAGGCTGCGCGCGGCGAGCACGCCCTCGTCATTGACGAGCGGGGCCTCGCCGCCGCTCGTCGAGAGCACGACGATGTCCTTGCGCGACCAGTCCGTGTCGCGATGCGTCGCATTGGGATCCTCGGCGTGGAAACCGACGCCCTTGGCGCTGAACTGCTGACCATAACGCCCACGCCACTCGAAATAGGCTTCGCTTGACGCTTCGAAGGCTGCGACGAGCTCCGGCGTCTCGCGCAGGAATCCCTTGGCGGCAAGGATCTCACTCACGGTGCGCGCGACAATGTCTGCGGCCATGATGCGGATCACATTCGACTGCAGGGAGCCTTTGGCGTTGGCCTTCAACTCGATCATGATCTTCCCGGCTTCGTCGTTCGAGGCCGGGACATAGTCGAGGCGCGTGACGAGATAGGGCAGCGGCCGCGCCGCGACGCTCGCTGTGAATAGCCAGCCGTGAATGGCGTCGGCCGTCAGATGGCGGACGAGAGCTGGCAGCACGTCCTCGAGGTCGCCGCTGTCAACGCGCGGGCCTTGCGCCAGGAGCGCACGGCGGAGCGTGGCGAGCTGCGCGGCGTGGGCGCGTAGCTCCGGGCCCTCTCGTCGATAGCGATCTTCGAGAAAATCGAGCTCGGCATTCGAGAGATGAGACAGATCTATCTCGATCCTGTCGCTGAACCGCAATTGCCCCGCGAGCGCCGCATGGGCCGGAAAACGTTCGACCAAGGCTTCGACAAAATTTTTTTCGATCTCGATATTCATTTACGTCGCCGCTCTTCGGGACAGGGACGCCAAGGTTCCTTGGTGCGCCTCCCAGCCATTCAAGAAGGGCGCCCGTCCGTCTGGAACGAAAGATTCACGCCATAAATCAGTCGAGTATGGAGAAAGCGGTTTCGGTGGCGTTCAAAAGAACCAGGTCTCCCCTGCGCCCCTCATAGTCTTTTTGACGCATTGGCGACATTGCGCGGCAGTCCGCGCCCGCCATCTCTCACAACTTCCGCAGCGCCACTTCCTCGATCTTGTGATCGGCCCCCTTCGTCAAAATCAAGCTCGCACGCGGGCGGGTCGGCGCGATGTTCTGGCGCAGGTTTTCCAGATTGATGCGCGTCCAGATGTCGTTCGCGACGCGCACTGTCTCTTCGTCAGAGAGATCGGCGTATTTGCGAAAGTAGGAGCGCGGGTCGCGGAAGGCCGTCTCGCGCAGCCGCAAAAAGCGCTCGACATACCAGCGTTCCAGCAGCTCCTCGCTCGCCTCGAGATAGACGGAGAAGTCGAAGAAGTCCGAGACGAAGGGGATTTCCTTCGGCTGCCTTGAAGGCCGCGCGGCGAGCACATTCACGCCTTCGACGATCAAAATATCCGGCCCATCGAAGCAAGCCGTCTCGCCCGGAACGACGTCATAGGTCAGATGCGAATAGACGGGCGCGCAGACATGACGCTGGCCGGACTTCACGGCTGTAAGAAAGCGCAACAGCGACTTATTGTCGTAGCTTTCGGGAAAGCCCTTCTTCTCCATCAGCCCCTCGCGCTCGAGCACGGCGTTGGGCAGGAGAAAGCCGTCGGTGGTGATGAGCTCGACTTTTGGCGTATTCGGCCAGCGTGAGAGCAGCGCCTTGAGGATTCGGGCGGTGGTCGATTTTCCGACAGCCACCGAGCCGGCGACGCCGATGATATAGGGAACCTTGCCGTCCTCGGCGCCCAGAAACCGTTGCGTCGCCTTGAACAGCCCTTGCGTCGCCGCCACGTAAAGCGCGAGCAAGCGCGAAAGCGGCAGGTAAATTTCGATGACTTCTTCGAGCGAGATGGGGTCGCCGAGAGACTTCAATCGCGTCAGATCGTCGAGCGTCAGCGTCAGCGGCGTGTCGGCGCGCAGGCTCGCCCATTCGGCGCGCATGAAGCGACGATAGGGCGAGAGCGCCGCGCCGTTCGCCGCGTCGATGGCGCTCATTTCGGCGCTCCGCGAGATGCTTTTTCGGCAAGCCCGGATTGCGCCGTGCGACGCTGAAGCTCCGCGAGGACGTCGGCCAGCGAGATGTCGCGCGCCTCCAGCAGCACGAGGAGATGATAGAGAACGTCGGCGGCTTCGCTGACGAGCGCTTGTCTGTCGTCCCCCATGGCGGCGATGACCGCCTCGACCGCCTCCTCTCCGAATTTCTTGGCGATGCGCGGCGGGCCGGCGTCGAAAAGCTGCTTCGTATAAGAAGCCGAGGCGCTGTCGCTGCGGCGCGATGCGATGAGCGCGGCGAGATCGTCGAGGGTGAAGGTCATTGGCCCCCTCCCCAGCCCTCCCCCGCTTCGCGGGAGAGGGGGCACGGCGTGGTCTTCATCGACAACGCGAATCGCGAGCGTCCCCTCTCCCGCTTGCGGGGGAGGGACAGGGAGGGGGCGAGTCGAACATCTCTCGTGGTTCCAGTCATCCCACCGCCTCCAAACCATCCATCCGCATCGGCAGACCCGCCGCCGCCATATGGCGCTTGGCCTGTGGAATCGAATACTCGCCGAAATGAAAGATCGAGGCGGCCAGCACGGCCGCCGCATGCCCGTCGCGAATGCCCGCGACCAAATGGTCGAGATTGCCGACGCCGCCCGAGGCGATGACCGGCACGCTCACCGCGTCGGCGACCGCGCGCGTCAGCGCGATGTCGAAGCCGATCTTGGCGCCGTCGCGATCCATGGAGGTGAGCAGGATTTCGCCAGCGCCGAGCGCCGTCACCTCTCGGGCGTAGTCGACCGCGTCTATGCCGGTCGGGCGGCGCCCGCCATGGGTGAAGATTTCCCATTTCTGCGGGCCGACCTGCTTCGCGTCTATGGCGACGACAATGCATTGCGCGCCGAACTTCTCCGCAGCCTCGCGCACGAACTGGCGGTTGGAGACGGCGGCGGTGTTGATCGACGCCTTGTCGGCGCCGGCGAGCAGAAGATTCCGGATGTCGTCAAGCGTTCGCACGCCGCCGCCGACGGTGAGCGGCATGAAGCACGCTTCCGCGGTGCGCTTGACGACATCGAGCAGAATGCCGCGGTTCTCGTGGCTCGCGGTGATGTCGAGAAAGCAGAGCTCATCGGCGCCGGCCGCGTCATAGGCGATGGCGCATTCGACCGGATCGCCCGCGTCGCGCAAGTCGACGAAATTGACGCCCTTGACGACGCGGCCTTCCTTGACGTCCAGGCAGGGGATGACGCGGGCTTTGAGCATCGCGCTACCTCACCCGAACAAGTCGTTGGGGCTGGACCCCGCCCGACGCAGCTTCGCTGCGCCACCCTCCCCGTGAAGGGGAGGGATTCGCTATCACCCAGCGCTCGCGTCGTTGCCTGGTATTCATGCCGCTCTCGCCTTCTTGATCAGCGCCAGCGCCTCCGCCGGATCGAGGCGGCCGTCATAGAGCGCGCGGCCGGTGATGGCGCCGGCGAGCTTGGCGCAGTCGGGTTGCAGCAGGCGCTCGATATCTGCGAGCGAAGCGAGGCCGCCCGAGGCGATGACGGGAATGGTCAGCGCATCGGCGAGCGCGAGCGTCTGCTCGATATTGAGGCCTGTTAGAACGCCGTCGCGGGAGATATCCGTGTAGATGATCGCGGCGACGCCCGCATCCTCGAAGCTTTTGCCCAGATCGAGCGCCGACATGCGCGTGGTGCGCGCCCAGCCGTCGACGGCCACCATGCCATTCTTGGCGTCGATGCCCACCGCCACGCGGCCGGGATAGACCCGCGCCGCCTCTCGCACGAATGACGGGTCCCTCACGGCGGCCGTGCCGATGATGGCGCGCGAAACGCCCTTTTCCAGCCAGCCGGAGAGCGTGCGCATGTCACGAATGCCGCCGCCGAGCTGAACCGGAATCGTCAGCGCAGAGAGAATCGCCTCTACCGCCTGGGCGTTGCGCGGCGCGCCGGCGAAGGCGCCGTCGAGATCGACGACATGCAGATATTCGAAGCCTTGGCGCTCGAAGGCGCGGGCCTGTTCGGCGGGATCGTCGTTGAAGACGGTGGCGCGGTCCATGTCGCCCTGGGCGAGACGGACGCACTGGCCTTCCTTGAGATCGATTGCCGGAAAGAGAATCACGGGCGCCACCTCAGGAAATTGGCGATGAGCGCGAGGCCAAGCCTCTGGCTCTTCTCGGGATGGAACTGGACGCCGACGAGATTGTCGCGCGCGACCGAGGCCGTGAGCGGCGCGCCGTAATCGGTCGTCGCCAGCACATGGCCGGGCTCCGCCGGCGTCAGATGATAGGAGTGAACGAAATAGGCATGAAGGCCCTTTTCGCCCGTGGGAATGCCGGAGAAGACCGGGTGATCACGCGTGAGCGAGAGCGTGTTCCAGCCCATATGCGGAATTTTGAGCGAGGGGTCGGCCGGCTTTATGGCGACGACGTCGCCGCCGATCCAGTCGAGGCCGGGCGTTTCGCCATGCTCCAGCCCGCGCGTCGCCATGAGCTGCATGCCGACGCAAATGCCGAGGAACGGCCGCCCGCGCGCGATCGCCGTCTCGTGCAGCGCCTCGTAGAGGCCGGGCAGCGCCAACAGGCCGCCGCGACAATCGGCAAAGGCGCCGACGCCCGGCAGGACGACGCGATCGGCGACGCGCACGACCTCGGGGTCGTTGGTCACGCGTATGGCGCCCGCCAACCCCGCCTCGCGCGCGGCGCGCTCAAAAGCCTTCTGCGCAGAGTGCAGGTTGCCGGAACCGTAGTCGATGATCGCCGTGGTCAAGCGAGGCTCTCCGAGGGAAGCGATTCAGGGGAGGACGCCCGCAGACGGCCGAAGTAGACCTCCTCGGCCTCTTCCTCGGTGTCGGCGATCACCACGTCCTCCTCCACATAGCCGCGTCGCTGCAAAGTCCATGCGAGAAGGCGTTCGCCCTCGAAGCCGAGCACGAGCGCGGCGGCGAGGCCGGCGAAGGACATGGCGTAGCTCGGGAGCTTGAAGAGCGCTCCAAAGCCCGCGATGGCGGCGAGCAGCAGCGTCCAGCCGAGAGCCGCGAGCCAGGCGCGCTTCCAGAGCAGCCAAATGGGGCCGAGGAGGAAGGCCCATTTCGAGAAGCCATCCTGCAGGAACCAGATTTTTTCGGGCGCTGCGCGCCGCTGCGGCGGCAGATGAACGGTGAAAACAGCCATTCGGCCTCCCCTCCTCCTCGTTTCGGACGCTTGCCGGCCGCCTCAGGCGGTCAGCGTGCCCTTGGTGGAGGGCGCTTCGCCCTGGGCGCGGCGGGGGTCGATCGCCGCCGCCTTCCCGAAGGCGCGGGCAAACCCCTTGAAGGCGCTTTCGGCAATATGATGGCTGTTGACGCCCTTCAGGCTGTCGATATGCAGCCCGATGCGCGCCTGCACGGCGAAGGCCTGGAAAAACTCCCGCATGAGCTCCGTATCGAAGGCGCCGATGCGCTCGGTGGGGAAATTCACGTCGTAGACGAGAAAGGGGCGGCCGGAGACATCGACCACGACGCGGGTCAGCGCCTCGTCGAGCGGCACATGGGCGTCGCCGTAACGGGCGATGCCCCTGCGATCTCCGAGCGCGCGGTCCACCGCCTGGCCGAGCGCCAGGCCAACGTCCTCCACCGTATGATGGCCGTCGATATGCAGATCGCCCTGGGCGAGCACGGTCAGATCGAGGGGCGCATGGCGGGCGATCTGATCGAGCATATGGTCGAAAAAGCCTATTCCCGTCGAAATGTCGGCCTTACCCGTCCCATCGAGATCGACGGTGACGGAGATCGTCGTTTCCTTGGTGTTGCGCTCGATCTTGGCGCTGCGCATGAAGAACGGGCCTTCCAAAAGGACACGACCGAGCGTCCCTCGGCCGCAAGCGGCCAGCTTGTAGCAATTCCATCGCTTGCGCGCCACCCGTTAAGGCGGCCAAAGAAGATGGCCGTTCGTCGGCGAGGGCCGGCGTTGTCCTCGGAGGGCGCTTGGCCGGTCATGCGCGCGGCGTCTATGATGCCGCACAGGGTTCCGTTCGATTTTTGGAGGTCCTCTTGAGACCGGCTGTTTGCGCCTTGGTGGCGCTTTTTTTCGTTCCGTCCCCCGCACCCGCCGCGACGCAAGAGGAGGATTACGTAGCCGCCCGCGACGCCGCTATCGCCTCCATCAAGAAAGTCGAGGCGAAGAACCCCGACGCCGATGTTTCAAAAACGGATCGGAAGGCCCTCGCCGATCTGGAGAAACGCCTGCAGGCCATCATCGGCCCCCTCGCCGTCAAGCCCTACCTGGCCAAAGGCAAGATCGCGATCGAAACCCTTTCGGATAACGAGGTGGGCGGCGGCGGGCTCGACGCGCTGCGATTCGGTAAGGATGGCGACGGTCCGAATGTCTATGTGACCACGGAAGGGCTCCTCGCGAGATGGATCGCCAAGCCGGCCGACTGGTGGACGACGAAGCGCAAGACGCCGCCGTCGACGGACGAAGCCCTCGCCAATCCGGAGTTCTACACCTTTGCGGTCGGCGAGGACGCCGCCTTCAGCCAGACGGCCGAGCTGCCCATAAAAAAACCCGCAGGGGCGGACGCGGCCCTCGCCAAGCTCGGCGGCTGGGCGCAGGACATAGGGCCCAACCCGAGCCAGGTCGTCATCGTTGCCCTGCGCAAGGGGGGCAAAGTCTATATCGCCAGCGAGACAGCCAAGCAGCACAAAGGCATTCCGGCCTGCGAGATTGTCTGGAAAGAGGCCGGGCGTAAGGCGGATGCGCTCTTCAAAAAATACCAGGAGAGCGCGGCCAAGGACGAAAAGATTTTCAACGCCTACACGGCTGAGCAGGAGAAGGGCGACAAGGACTATCGCGCCTGCTATGCCGACCGCCTTCCCAAAGAGGCTTTCTTCCCGGCGCTGCTGAAGGAGGCGCAAGAGATCGCCGATCGTTTCGGCGGGGAGTGACGTATCACCTTCTGCGGGCCGCCTTGGCCACGCGCCACAGCGCCCGCTCCGCCTCCATTTGCGCGCTTGCCGCATTGGCGCGGGCGCGGGTCTGAGCGTCTCGAAGCGGCTCGATGAGAGCGCCGAGCCGCGCCGAGGTCCAGGCCCTGAGCTGCTCCTCCATCAGCGCGCGGTGCATGAAGCCGAAGCCGGCGCGATAGAGCACCGTAAAGCCGGCGTCGGGGCGTCCGCCCTCGCGCTCCATCGCGAGCCGCGCGCGATGCAGCGTAATCGCGTAACGCAGCGCGCCGAAGAGGACGGAGCCCGCGTCCCCGCCTTGAGCGAAATAGGCATCGAGCGTTTCCCCTGCCTCGCCCGCGAAAGCCGCCGCGACGACGCGGTCGGAGGCGATGCTCGACGCGTGCGCAACGATCGCCTCCACGTCTGAAGCTTCGATATGTTCGCGCCCGTGCATATAGAGGACGAGCTTGGCGAGCTCGGCGCGGCTCATGAGCCGATCCTCCCCGAGCGCGGCGAGAAGCAGCGCGCGCGCCTCCGGGGTCGCGATGAGATTGGCCTCGCGCAGCGTGCGATCGACGAGCGCGTGAATGTCCTGCTCGGTGTCGGGGAGGCATTCGATCGCCGCCCCTTGCTTTGCCCCTTCGACCAGCTTGCGCAGCGGCGCGTCTTTTTTCAGCGCGCCGGCGGTGAGGACGACTGTGCAAGCGGCGGGCGGCGCCGAGATGAGCGAAGTGACCGCGCCCGCCACGGATTTCGCGCCCGTCTCGACGAGAATGGCACGCCGCCCGCCAAAGAGCGGCGTGGTGTTGGCCTCGTCGAGGAGCGTCAGCGGATCGGCCGCAACCGCGTCGCCTGAAAGCTCGACGAACTGGAAGGGATCATGGCGGTCGCCCACGCGTTTGCCGACGATCGCAAGCGCGCGCTCCCGCACCATGCCGGCGTCGGCGCCGTGAACGAGAAAGAGAAAGATGTTTTCAGGCGGAGAGGCGACGAATTTTTCGGCGTCTTTGTGCGGGACAGCGACCA
>JAMBEQ010000113.1 GCA_024506175.1 Methylocystis sp. | reverse complement strand
CGGGCACGGTCACGCGCGCGTCCTGGCCGAGAGACGCCATGTCATAGGCGGGGTGGCCGAGCACACAATCCTGGAAATCGATAATGCCGACGCGCTTGATCCCGTCACGGTCTCCGAGCCACAGCAGATTTGGGGAGTGGAAATCGCGGAGGGTCCAGGTCGGAGGCGCGCTGGCCACCTCAAGCAATGCCTGACGCCACAGGTTGGTGAAGACCGCACGAGGGCCGGAAGCGACGCTCGCCTTCTTATGCGCCGCATACCACTCTAAAAGCAGATCGACTTCGGTCAGCAGCGCATCCATGTCATAGGGCGGAATGTGGTAGTTGCCCGCGCCATCGATCGGCAGTGTGTCCGGCAATCGATGTGCGTGAAGGTGGGCGAGCGCGCCGGCCGCTTGGAGATATCGCTCCGCAATCGGCCCATTCTCGTCGACAACGCCTTCGCGGCCCAGATCCTCGACGATCAGCAGACCCGCGTCGAGGTCTTTTCCGTATATTTCCGGGGCGGAAAGGCCATGCGCGCGCAACCCGTTCGCGATGGCCACGAAAGGCTTCACATTCTCGGCGAGACGGGCGATGGCGCTGTAGGACTTGCCATAACGGATCGGCGGCCCATCTGGGCGCGGCGGCGAGATCATCAGGATGGCGCGCTGGCCGTTGGGTTTCTCCAGCGTCTCATAAGCGCGCGTCGAGGCGTCGCCCATCAGGAAGCTTCGCTTCGCGTCCCCCCACCCCTCGCGGCGCAACAGCTCGCGCAACGCCTTGAACGAGGTGAGCCGTGACGCAAAAGAGCCGTGACCCGAGACGGTGACGCGCCGCGCGTCTCGATTATTGGCGTCGGCGAAGCTGAGGCGCACGTCGAGACGGTCGCGGGGCAAAGCCTCCGGCGCGCGCTCGGCCCATTCAGCGAGGACGATCGCGTCTTCGACGGCCTCCTCCCAACCCAGGCCCGAAAGCTCCGCACCCGATTCGAGCCGATAGAAGTCCGCGTGAACGATGCGCAGCGCATCGCTTTCGTAAATCTGCATGAGCGTGAAGGTCGGGCTCGGCGCCTCCACCGTAGGATCATTTAAGAGCTTTCGGATGAGCGCGCGGGCGAGCGTCGTCTTGCCGGCGCCGAGATCGCCGGCAAGCGTCACGGTGTCGCCGGGCTCGAGCAACGACGCCAGGTCTTCGGCAAGCGCTATTGTCGCCGCCTCGTCCTTCGCCTCGACGCGCCAGACGGATTTGCCCGCGGTTTCCTCTGTCATTGGGCTGCTCCTTCATGCGCGGCAGCCCGATTTTCCTGCCGCGGATCAGCCTGGGCCATCGGAGCCGGGAAAACACAAGTGACGGTCGTCCCCTCGCCCGGCGCCGAGTCGACGTGCACTTTCCCGCCGTGAAGCTCCATGAAGGCGCGCACGATGGAAAGGCCGAGACCCACTCCGCGGTGGCGCGAGCCGGCCGTATGCGATTCGAAACGCTCGAAGACCCGCTCCAACACATCGGGACGTATGCCGCGGCCACGGTCCGAAACCTTGAACACGACCTCGTTCTCCCGCCGCATCGCGGCGAGCGTCACGGTCTGGCCGGGGCGCGAGAAGCCAATGGCGTTGGATAGGAGGTTGAAAAGAATCTGCCGCACGCGCTTCGCGTCGCCGCGGAAGGTCCCAATGTCATCCAGTGCGACGATCTGCACGTCGATGGAATTTTCCTCGAGCCGGTCCTGGACGCCCTCGATCGCGGCGCGCATCGTCGCCTGCACGTCGACGTCGGAAAGCTCAAGCTCCATGGCGTTTTCATCCATCGTCGCAAGATCGAGAATGTCGTCGATGATGGCGAGCAGCGCGGCCGAGGATTTTCTGACGTAACCCAGATATTCGAGCTGGCGCGGGTTGAGAGGCCCGGTCGTCTCTTCGCCCAAAAGATGGACGAAACCATTGATGTTGTTCAGCGGCGAACGCAGTTCGTAACTGACATGATGGATAAAATCATTGCGCAGCTTCTCGGCGGCCATCAGCGCATTATTGCGGTCGGTGAGCGCGCGCTCGGCATTCACGTCGGCGGTGACGTCGACGAAGGTCAGCAGAGCGGCGCCATCGAGCAGCGACTGCGCCGTGCAGTCGAGGACCACGCCATCGCTGCGCTCGATACGCCGGGTGAAGCCCTCGCGCATATCGTTGAAGCTCGTGACGAAGCCCTGCAAAGCGGCCCAGGTTTCCTCGTTGTCGTGGAGCTTGGCGCACTGCTTCACGATCGCTTCGAATCTCGGCTTTCTCGCAAGCTCGGCCGAATCGAGGCTCCAAAGCCGCATGAAGGCCGGGTTGCAAAAGCTCAGGCGCCCGTCGGCGCCGAAAACAGCGACGCCCTCTCGCAGCGTCTCCAGCGTCTCGCTTTGCGTGCGATTGAGCGCATTGAAGCGCGCCTGGAGGTCATACGTCTTGGTTGTGTCGTCGTAGAGATAGGTGACGCCGCCCTGGGGATTGGGATGCGCGACGACATCGAGAATGCGCCCATCCGGCAAGTGCCAGGTATGGCGAACGGGTTCGGGTGAACGGTAGGCTTCGAAGCGCCGCTCCTTCCAGGCCTTGTAATCGGATTCGACCGGCACCCGCTCCGCGGCCCTCAGGCGGTCGAGAATTTCGCCGTCGGTCGGCTTGTGGTCGAGGAAGCTCGCTTCGAGCTGCCAGAGCTTGGCGTAGGCGTCGTTGTGATAAACCAGCCGTCGCCCACGGTCGAAAATGGCCACAGCGGTCGGCAGCTGATCGAGTGTGCGCACATGCCACTGCATTTGCTGCTGGAGGTCGGCGCGGACGGTTTCGACCTCGTGCCGGTCGATGGCGATCGAAGCCGCCATCGGCGCGGCCGCCGCCTGAGTCACATCGAGCATGTGCCGAACACCCGCAACAACCGCCGGCGCGCGCGCCCGCCAAACGGCGCCCCTGGCGAGCGCCTTCGCCGCCTCGGAACGCGCGGATTGGTCGAGAAGCTCGACGCCGCGCTCGACGGCGTCGGCCGAGTTCTTCGCCTCGACAGCGGCAGCGTAGGCGCTGTTGACGAAAGAGAGCCTGCCGGTCGCGTCTCGCAACCAGACCGGGGTCGGCGCGGCGTCCAGCAGGGCCCGGAGACAGGCAAGTTCTTTCTGCGTTTCGGCATGGCGTTCGCGCAGGGCGATGAGCTCCAACCGGTCCCCCGAGACCTCCCGAATGCGCACCACGGCGCTGCCGCCAACCGCGCGGCCCTCTACATCATAATGCCTTCCCCCCGCGCCCGCGAGCTGGAGGCGGAAGGCCTCCCCGCTACCTCGGAGACGTTCTACCGCCGCTTCGAGCTCTTGCGCATCCTTCGGCGAGAGCCATGTCCCGAAAGCGAGGATCCGCCGCGGCGCGACGGCGATATCCGGCGGCAGCGGCAGAGAGGAGCCGATGTCGGGCTCGCTGTCGGGCCCGGCCCAGGCGATGAAAAGCTGCGGCTCGCTCGCCATGAACGTCTTCGCGCGGTCGAACCTCGCCCGCACTTCCTGGAGCTCCGCGGACAGCATGGCCTCGCGGCGGCGCCAGCCATTGCGGTCACGGATATGGGTAAGAGCGACGACGACGGAGAACAAAGCCAGCCCGCCGCTGAAAGCGAAACCGACGACGCCTGTATCCACCGAAGTTTCCGCCCCTTGCGCGAATGCCTGCGCGGCGGAAAGCGGCGCGAGCGCCACCGCCCCGCTCGTTACGGAACGAACCAGACGCCGCATCTTACGGTAGTAGCTCTTCCTGCAATGCAATTGGCCGCGTCGCCTCATGAAGGAGAGGTTTCCTTCCGCGCGCAAACCGGATCAGGCGTCATGAGATCAGGCTCCAAGGGGTGATCGAGGTGCTCATCACATCAACGCCGCGGGGACCGCATCGAATGCGCAGCCTCTCGCGAGGATGCGCGCGGGCCCCAAACGCTCCCGGGGCGGGAGCGACAAAATACAAATCGGCTCGGTCAATTGCCTCGCCGAAGACGCACGTTACGAATCGACCCAATCTAGAACGCCATGGGATAAAACGGAATCGTGTTTCTACGTGGATTTAACCAAAAAAAACGACCCCGCTCCATCGGGAGGGGGCCGCGAGGCGCGCTGAGGAAAACGGGGAGGAGCCCCGGCCGGGCAGGAGTTCTGGCCAAATCCCGCCTCGCCCCGAACCATCTCAATAGCGGTAGTGGTCCGGCTTGAAGGGGCCGTTGACCGGCAGGTTGAGATAGACGGCCTGCTGCTCGGTCATCTTGGTGAGCTTGACGCCGATCTTGTCGAGATGCAGCGCCGCAACCTTTTCGTCGAGATGCTTGGTCAGCGTGTAGACGCCCGTCGGATATTGGCCCTGCTTCGTATAGAGCTCGATCTGCGCCAGCGTCTGGTTGGTGAAGGACGCCGACATCACGAAGGACGGGTGACCCGTCGCACAGCCGAGATTCACGAGGCGGCCTTCCGCGAGCAGGATGATGCGCTTGCCGTCCTGGAACTCGACCTCGTCGACCTGCGGCTTCACATTGTGCCACTTGAGATTGCGCAGGCCGGCGACCTGAATCTCCGAGTCGAAATGGCCGATGTTGCAGACAATGGCGCGGTCTTTCATGACGCGCATGTGCTCGACAGTGATGACATCGACATTGCCCGTCGCCGTGCAGAAAATGTCGGCGCGCGTCGCCGCGTCCTCCATCGTCGTGACCTCATAGCCCTCCATCGCCGCCTGCAGGGCGCAAATCGGGTCGATCTCCGTGACGAGCACGCGGCAGCCGGCGTTGCGCAGCGACGCGGCAGAACCCTTGCCCACGTCGCCGTAGCCCGCGATGCAGGCGACCTTGCCCGCCATCATCACGTCGGTGGCGCGGCGGATGCCGTCCACGAGCGACTCGCGGCAGCCGTAGAGATTGTCGAACTTCGACTTGGTGACGGAGTCGTTGACGTTGATCGCCGGCCAGAGGAGCTTGCCCTCCTTGTGCATCACGTAAAGGCGATGCACGCCCGTCGTCGTCTCTTCCGTCACGCCCTTGATCGCCTCGGCGTTGCGCTTGTACCACCCCGGATTAGCCTTCAGGCGCTTCTTGATGGCCGCGAAGAGGATTTCCTCTTCCTCATTGGTCGCCTTGTCGAGGAAGGCGGTGTCGCCGCCCTCGGCGCGCAGGCCGAGATGGATGAGGAGCGTCGCGTCGCCGCCGTCGTCCAGGATCATATTGGGGCAGCCGCCGTCGGCCCATTCGAAGATCTTGTGGGTGTAGTCCCAATAGTCCTCGAGGCTCTCGCCCTTGCGGGCGAAGACCGGCGTGCCGGCGGCGGCGATGGCGGCCGCCGCGTGGTCCTGGGTCGAATAAATGTTGCAGGAGGCCCAGCGAACGTCCGCGCCCAGCGCCTTCAGAGTCTCGATCAGCACGGCCGTCTGAATGGTCATGTGCAGCGAGCCGGCGATGCGAGCGCCCTTCAGCGGCTGCGACCGGCCGTATTCCGCGCGCGTGGCCATCAGGCCGGGCATCTCGGTCTCGGCAATGGCGATTTCCTTGCGGCCCCAACCGGCCAGCGAAATGTCCGTGACGGCGAAGTCATTGAAATGAGCGTTCATGCGAATCCTCTGCTCGCGAAGGCCGGCGCCCCGGCGTCGAAGGGGCCTATAGCAGGGGACAAGCGCGAAGGCAATAAAGATATAAAGATTTGTTTATGTGGCGAGCTAATGCCCCGTTCAGCGGCGTTGAAGCCGCTGGAGCGGATGCTCTTCTTTTTCCAGGTTTCGTAAAAACTCTTTCAAAGCCAGCCGCATCAAGAGCCGAACCATCGCCACAGGCAGCGGCTCCAAACCATGCCCGGTCCATCGTCTTTGATGGCCAGAGATGGCCGTTCTCGTTCCGGCGTCAGGTTCGATAGGACGCAAGCTGCCTGCGGCGCGTGCAAAATCGCCTCGCGCGCTTTTGGCTAAAACTCTTCCCACTCGTCACGTTGTGGGGCGGTCGCGGCGCCGCCCCGGCCAATGGTCTTCATGGCGATGACCGGGGCCGCCCGTCGCGCGCCAGCGCCCCTCGCCGACGCTGGCGCGTCCTGCGTCAGCTGAAAATCCTTCACGGTGACGGCGAGGTTGCTCGTCTCCTCGCGAAGGGCGCGCGAAGCGACGGTCATCTCTTCGGCCATCTGCGCATTCTTTTGCGTGTTCTGGTCGATCTGCGCGACTACCGAATTGATGTCCTCGAGGCTCGCGGCCTGCTCCTTGGCGCTCGCGGCGATATTCGAGACGGCCCGCTCCAGATCGAATACCTGCGCCACGATCTTTTCGAGCGCCTTGCCGGTCAGGCCGACGAGCTCGACGCCCTGCGCGACCTCCGTGGAGGAAGCGGAGATCAAGGACTTTATCTCTTTAGCCGCCTCGGCGGAGCGCTGCGCCAGGGCGCGCACTTCCGAGGCGACCACCGCGAAGCCGCGGCCTGCCTCGCCGGCGCGCGCCGCCTCCACTCCGGCGTTCAACGCCAGAAGGTTGGTCTGAAAGGCGATTTCATCGACGACCGCGATGATTTGGGCGATGCTTTGCGAGGATTTTTCGATCTGGCTGATCGCCTCGACGGTGCGGCGCACCACCGCGCCGCTTTCCTCGGCCTCGACCCGCGTCACGCCGACGATTTTATTCGCGTCGCCCGCGAAAGCGACAATCCCTTTGGCGCTCTCGGTGATTTCGTGCATGGCCGAAGAAGCGCGATCGAGCCCTTCTGCTTGTTGCTGCGCCTGACCAGCAAGTTCCCCGGCCGTCGAGGCGATCGCTTCCGAGCCGGAGTCGATTGCGCCGATCCCCGATTTGGCGACCGCCACCGCCTTTTCGAGATCCTCGATGGCCGCGTTGAAGTCTTGCTGCAGCTTGCCGTAACTCTCAGGCAGGTCCTTAGACATGCGGTAAGCCAGGTTCTTGCTCGAAAGCTCGGCCAGGCCAGCGCCGATCGATGCGCAAACCAGTTGCCGCTCGGCCTCAATCGCCTGCTCCTGGATGAGGCGCCTTTCTTCGGTCCGGCGCCGTTCGTCCTCTTCGGCGCGCAAGCGGTTCTGTTCCCGCTCGATGAGAGCCTCCCGGAAAACATCGACCGCGCGGGCGACCTCGCCGATCTCGTCGGAATTGTCCGTGTAAGGCACTTTCTCGTCATAGCGGCCGTCGACAAGCTGTTTGAGATAGGCTGCGAGAGCGCCGAGCGGCTGGCAGGACTTGCGCCGCAGATAACGCATCGTTCCCCACATGCATAAAAAGACGAGCGCCGCCGAACCAAACATCAACGACAGGAAGAGCGTCGCCTCGGACGCGGCGCCGGCCTCGGCTTGCGATGAAAACTCGTTCGCTTTGATCACCATCTCGTCGACGATGGCGCGATGCGCGTTGTAGGCGTCGGACAGCTCCGTCATCGCGCGTGCGGTTTCCGCCCCGTTGTGGGATTCGACCGCCTTTGCAAGGGACTGCTCGGCCGAGCGCCAGAATTTCCGCACCTCGACATCGGAGCGAGCGACAAGCGCCTTCAGCTCCTCAGGGAGAATCTCGGACTTGGTTCAAAAGTCGCGGCGCGCGAGATAGTCCGACTTCAGCTGCTGAATGCGCTTCAAATGCGCCCCGGCTTCTTCTGGCTCTCGCAGAGCGAGATGCGCTTCCAGATAGGCTTCGATGACATAGGCCGGCGGCGGCAGGATATCCGCGACGAGATCCTTACCCGCGATGATCTTGTCATAGGCCGGCCCCCCAATCTTCAACCTTTGCAACGCCGCGCTGCTCGCGATCAGCGAAACGGCGAAACCCACAAGAATAAGAAGTGCGCTCAATGAAAAAGCCGGATATCGTCAGACGCACCGTAATGGCCTCCTGGATTGCGCACGGCGTCAGGACCGTGCGCGACAAACGCAAATCTGGGCATCGAAAGGGGACAAGCTCGCGGGCGTCATGCCTCTGCGAGTGCGGCGCACAAATATTCTCAGACGCGGCCTAACGTCTGGTAAACTCACTTCTTTCTAGGTGACGAATATTTCAGCTTAAATCTGCCCATGCTTGCGTCATTGTGCGTGCCCCGAAAGCATGAGGCTCGACCTACCCTTTCGCCGACTTGTGCACTATAGCAAGGGAAATCCATCCGCTCTGCCGATAGACCCAAAACCATGCTCGACGCGATCAAAACGTTCATCGCCGAACTCACCGGCGAGGCCGAGAGGCGGAAGCCCTATGAGTCCGCCGACTATCAACTTGCCGCCGCGGCGCTGCTCGTCCACGTCGCATCGATCGACGGCGATTTTGATGAGGACGAGAAGGCGCGCATCCAGCTCTTCGCCCAAACGCGCTTCGGCTTGCCCCCGGACGAGGCGCGCGCCCTCATTCATCAGGCCAGGGTGAGCGAGCGCGAAGCCGTCGACCTCTATCGGTTCACCAGCGTCCTCAAGCGCCAGCTCGATGAGGACGGCCGCAAACAGGTGATCGGCATGCTATGGGATATGGCCCATGCCGACGGCTCGGTGCACGAATTCGAGGAAAACGTTGTCTGGCGGGTCGCCGAGCTCCTCGGCGTCTCCACACGCGAGCGGGTCGAGCTGCGTCGCGAGGCGCGGGAGGCGCTGGAAAACCCGCCGCCAATGGACGGACCCTGGTCCCGCCCCAAGGAGTGACTTTTCCATGACTGACATTGCGAACGCCCGCCCCGCCGCTGTCATCACCGGCGCGTCGGAAGGCATCGGCGCCGAACTGGCTCGCGTCTTCGCCCAAAACGGCCATGAGGTGGCGATGGTGGCGCGGCGCGGCGAGCGGCTCGCCGCGATTGCAGACGACGTCGCCGCCAAGGGATACAAGCGCCCGACCGTCATCGAGCTCGATCTGCTCGCGGACGACGCGACCGATACGCTCGCCCTGCGGCTCGCTGACGCCGGCCTCGCGCCGCAGTATCTGGTCAATAACGCCGGGTTCGGCCTTATCGGCCATATCGCCAGCCTCGATCAGGCCGAGCAGCTCGCCATGATCGACCTCAACATCCGCGCGCTGACCGCGCTGACGTTGCGTTTCCTGCCCTCTCTTACGCAGACCAAGGGCGGCGTGCTGAACGTCGCCTCCGTGGCCTCCTTCATGCCTGGGCCGGGTTTTGCGGTCTATTACGCAACCAAGGCCTTCGTGCGCTCTTTCAGCGAGGCGATTTCCTACGAGCTCAGGCCCGCGGGCGTGAAGGTCTCCTGCCTCTGTCCCGGCCCGGTGCTGACGGGCTTTCAGGCGCGCGCCGGCATGAGCTTCGAGGGGCTGATGGGCGCGATGAAGCCGGCGCTCGTGCCCGCCGAGGAAGTCGCGCGCCAGGGCTATGAGGGGCTGATGGTCGGCAAGCGGGTGGTCGTGCCCGGGACGATGAACAAATTCATGATCTGGAGCGCCCGCCTCTCGCCACGTGCGATTCTGCTGCCGCTTCTCGGCGCGGCGCAGATGAGACGGGCCTGAGCCCGAAAAAAAAGCGGGCGCCCAGGCCCGCTCTTTTTTTCGCGCGGATCGAAACCCGCTTATTCTTCGGTCGATTTGACCTTCAGCACCTGGCGACCGCGATACATGCCGGTCTTCAGGTCGATGTGGTGCGGACGGCGCAGCTCGCCCGAATCCTTGTCCTCGACATAGGTCGGCGCCTTCAGCGCGTCGGCGGAACGGCGGAAGCCCCGCTTCATCGGGGAGGTTTTTCTCTTCGGAACGGCCATTTTCTTGTCTCTCTAAACAGCAAGGCCGCGGGCGTTCGGCGCCGCGCGGCGGAAACTGGTGCGGGGCGTATACGCGAAAACGCTCCCGCTGGCTACCCCTTTCACCCCTTATCCGGCGGCGCCCCTATCCCCGCTGGCGGCGTCGGCGCCGCGCCGTCTTTCTCGTAAGCGCCCTTCTCGGCGCCATTGAGCATCGCCGGATCGTCCTCGATCAGCTTGTTGTCCGTGCGATCATCGAGGTGCTTCGGCGCGGCCGCGGCGACGGGCGCGGCCCTGAGGCCCGTCGTCGAGGCGAGCCAGCTGCGCCATTGCTCATGGCTGCCGTTGAATGCGTTCTGGTCTACGGCGCCGACGATCCCGGGGACGCGGCCATCCGAGCGGTATTGCCAGAAGGTCCATTTCCGGTCGCCGTAACGCACCTTCGGGTGATACTTGGTCGAGCGCACCCAGATCGGATATTCGGAGAGCGCGTCGGGCTGCAGGATGGCCTGGTAGAAGTCGACCGAAGAGTAGATGACAGGCTTCTTGCCATAGTGGCGCTCCATCGCCTCCAGCATGATCCGCATGTCGCGAATGGCTTCGTCGCGATAAAGCGTGCGCTTGCAGCTCTTCGATTCCGGCGTCGGCTCGACGTCCAGGACGGGCGGCAACGCGTCTGGCTCATTCGGCACGACTGAGGCAAAATTGGCGATTTCCTCGTGAGGCGGCCGACACCAATAGACGAAGTGATAGGCGCCGCGCGCAACGCCCGCGGCTTTGGACGCCGCCCAATTATACTGGAACTTGGAATCCGCCCTGTCGCCGCCTTCGGTCGCCTTGATGTAGGCGAAGGCGACGCCTGAGTCTTTCACCTGCTCCCAGTCGATGTCGCCCTGATATTTGGAGACATCTATGCCGTGGACGGCGAATTCCGCGCTGCGGGTCGCAGGGAAAAGGTGAAGGTCCGACTCGGGCACCGCATAAGCAAGGAAGCTCGGGTCTTTCTTGGCGTTCACCAGCGGGGCGCTGGTCGAAAAGCGCGGGCGCTTGGCGTAGCTTGGGTCATAGGTGCTCCCGCAGGCGGCGAGACTCGCCGCGCCCGCCGCAACGCAGGCGAGCGCGGAGAAACGCAATACGGAAATATTCAACGAGCGCATTTCGTCAAATTATCCCAGGAGGCGGTAACGAAGCGTTAATTGGCCGCCCTGCCCACGCAAGCCGACTCGATTGTTTTGGCCATTTGAAGCCAAAGTATGGTCGTTCGAGCACCGCGCTCAGCGCAAATGGAACCACATGGTGGCGATGGTCAGGAACGCCCCATAGCCCACGACGTCGGTAATCGTCGTCACAAAGGGCCCGGAGGCCACGGCGGGGTCGAATTTGAACCGGTTGAAAAGCAGCGGCACGACGATGCCGCCGAAGGCGCCGGCCACCAAATTCGTGAACATCGCCAGAGCCATGACCGGTCCGAGTCCGACATTTTGAAACCAATTGGCGGCGACGATCCCGGTCACCAGGCCAAACGCCGCGCCGTTCACGGCGCCGATGGCCAGCTCGCGGAAGATGATCTTGAGGGCGTTGGCGCGGGTCAGTTCTCGCGTGGCGAGCGCGCGCACGGCGACCGTCATGGTCTGGGTCGCGGAATTGCCCCCCTGCCCCGCGATGATCGGGCCCAGCACCGCCAGCGCCACCATCTGCTCGAGCTGGGATTGAAAGGTTTTGAGCACGGTCGAAGTGATGAAGGCGGTCAGCAGATTGATGAAGAGCCAGGTGAAGCGGCTTCTCGCGATCCACCAGAAATCGTCGTTAAGCTCTTCTTCCGGGCTCACGCCGCCGAGCGCCTTGATCTCGTCTGAGGCTTGCTCCTGCATAACGTCGACAATGTCGTCGATGGTCAGCACGCCGACGAGGCGCTCGCTTTCGTCCACGACCGGCGTCGAAACGAGATTGTAGCGCTCGAAGAGGCGCGCCGCCTCCGCGCCGTCCTCCGTCGCCTTCACGCGGCGCCGGTCCGCCTGCATGATCTCTTCGAGCCGGGCGCTAGGCTTGGCGCGCACCAGCGCGTCGAGAAAGACGGTCCCGAGAAGATGGTAGCCGGGGTCGACGACGAAGACTTCGAAAAAGTTGTCCGGCAACTCGTCGCCATCCGTCTCGCGGAAGAAGTCGAGCACACGGCCGGCTGTCCAGAAAGGCGGCACGGCGATCAGCGTCGTCTGCATCAGACGGCCGGCGGAGCCCTCCGGGTAATCGAGCGAGCGGCGGAGCACGATGCGCTCTTGCGCCGGCAGGGCTTCGAGCACCTCTGCCTGCTCTTCAGGCTCCAGCGTCTCCAGAATGGCGACGGCGTCGTCGCTTTCGAGCTCGCGCACGCCCTCGACAAGCGTCTCGACGGGAAGCTCTTCGAGAATATCTTCGCGGGTGGCTTCACCCACTTCCATAAGCGCTGTAAAATCAAAGTCAGCGCCCATCAGCTCGACGAGGCGCGGGCGCGCTTCGTGACTCAGGGCCTCGAGCAGCGCGCCGAGATCGGCTTCGTGAAGATCGCCGACGAGTTCGTGGACCCTCGCCGAATTGCCGAGGGCGACGGCGGCCTCGACCTCGAAGACGAAGTCGGCGTCGAACCCGCCTTCCTTGTGGAAACTCTCGGCTCCTGCCGCGGGTTCTTCCTGGTCGAGTGGCATGCCGATTCCCATAACTAGGCTTTAGGGTCCTTAACCCGCGCGCGCGCGGAAGCAAACCGGCAAAACCGAAATGACAAAAGTTTCAAGCGTAGCGCTATCCGTTCTCGCATTGCTCGGGGCGACCGCCTCTGTCGCTGCGCGCGAATGCGGGCCAGAGGCGCTCGGCGTCTCCCGCGTCATAACAATCGGCCCGAAGGGGAACGCGGTTGGTCTGCAGACTTATCCGCGCACCCTCGACCTGAAGGATCACGAAGTCGTCCTGACGTTCGATGACGGGCCCGAGGCGCCGACGGCGAAGGTGCTCGACGCGCTCGCGAAGGAATGCGCGCTCGCGACCTTTTTCGTGATCGGCCGCAACGCCGAGGAAGCCCCTGCGGTGGTGCGGCGCGAGACGAACGAAGGCCACAGCGTGGGCTATCACTCTTACAGCCATCCGGCCATTACACTGCGGCTGATGGACGACGCTGCGGCCAAGGCCGACATAGAAAAAGGAATCGCCGCGGTGGAGGCGGCTTCGGGAGGAAAGTCCGCGCCTTTCTTCCGCTTTCCCGGCTTCGCGGACACGCCGGCGCTCGTCGACTACCTACAAGGCAAGGGCTATACGATTTTCGGCTCGGACTTGTGGGCCTCGGACTGGTCTCCGATGTCGCCTAAAGGCGAGCTCGATCTGGTGATGTCGCGGCTCGAAAAGGCCGGCAAGGGAATCGTGCTCTTCCACGATTCCAAAGCACAGACCGCCGCGATGCTGCCCGATTTCCTGCGCGAGCTCAAAACGCGTGGTTACAAGCTCGTTCACGTCGTGCGGGGCGAGGGCGAGACGCCCGTTGTCGACGCCGGCCCAGGTTGGACTTCGACCACCGAGCCGATCATCGCCAAGACTCTCGCCGGCAAGGGCAAGGGCGCCGCCGGGGGAGAAGCCCATGGCCACTCCCACGGCGGCATGTAAGGTTGTC
Organism: Methylocystis sp.; assembly: GCA_024506175.1. GTDB lineage: Bacteria > Pseudomonadota > Alphaproteobacteria > Rhizobiales > Beijerinckiaceae > Methylocystis. The sequence continues at coordinate 4,004 of JAMBEQ010000113.1, read as the reverse complement.
AGCCTTTCTCGCAGGCATAGAAACCCCTGGCGCCCCAGCACGCTGCGCCCTTGTTTTTATAGACCTGACCCAGGCTGCGGCCGCCGAGCGTGGCCATCCAGACGCGCCCGTGCTTATGGGCAATCTCGAGCGGCTTGCCGGGCAGGTCGAAGGTCACTGCCTCGGTCGAGTGGTGGACCGTGCAAGTCCCGCTGTTTTGAACGCGCCCGCCGAGCTTGAGGTAGCATTTGGCCGTCCGCGCGTCCTCGGCGGCTTTCGGCGCTTCGACTGATTTTTCCGGCAAAGCAGCTGCTTGCTTCGGCTCCGGTTCGGGCGCGGTCGCCTGGGGTGTGATCTCCCGCTCGCTCGGCGGCGTCTCGGCGCGCCCGGCGGTGAGCTTCTCACGCATGTCTGCCGGCGGCGGCGCCAAGGGTTCCGGCACAGCCGCCGCCTCGGTCATCGGGCGCCCGTTGAGAAAGGGACTGATCGATGGCGCCTCCGCAGGGGCCGAAGCGGCCTTTTGGGCGGCAGGAGGAGCCGGAGGGGTGGCGGCAGGAGGCGCCGGAGGAGCGGCGACAGGCGCCGCCGGAGGAGCGGCGACGGCCGCCATTTCGTTCGCAACCGGCGGGTTCGCTTCCGGCTCTTCATTCGCCGGCGCCACGACAACGGTCGAGACCTTAGACGCCACGACAGCGGTCGCGACCTTTGGCGCCGCGACCTCGGCGTGCTTCTCGGTCGCCCCGCTCACAGGCGCGCCGGAGCTGAAAAGCGACGTGCTCATGATCGCAGCCGCCCCGCCGACGACCGTGAAGGCAAGGACGAGATGGACCACGCCTTCGATGCGGTCGTAGGAGAGGCCCCAAAGCGACGAGCGGGACGCAGGAGAGGCGGCGTGGGGCGCTTTGCGCGCGCTGGCAAAAAAGCCGGCCACGCTCGACGCGCGTGGCGCAGCGCGGTCGCTTTGCAATTCATAGTCGCTGTCGTGACGACGGTTTTCCAGAAAGACGCTCATACTTCTCACTCCGGCACGAGGCTCGTGGGATTTGGGCGAGGCGCACTGCGCCTCCCGAGCGGGCGTCTACGCGCCGCGTTCCGCGAGCCGATCCGCCCGGACACATTCCCGGACGCTATTCCCCAGCCCTCTGAGCGCAGGCAGCCATGCACGGCCTTCTCTCTGCGCCAGTCCCGAGCGCTATCTAGGGAAGAAAAATGTGGCTGATCTTTGCCCGACCACAAGCATTGGCTCTAAAAGCTTCGACGACGCCACTAAATCCAACGCTCGACCAAGCTCTCAAGACGGTCAGGGGGAAGGGTTAAACCCCTGCTCCGAGAAAATCGACTTGGCTGCATTGCTCTCCAGGAAGGCCAGTAGTTTTGCAGGACCGTCGCCTTGGGCCGTCGACGTTACGGCTATTGGATAGACGATGGCCGGGTGAGAGTTAGACGGAAACGTCGCGACGATTTTCACTTTGGGCTCTGATTTGGCGTCGGTGAGATAGACAATGCCGAGGGGCGCTTCCTCTCTCGCAACGAAGAAGAGGGCGGAACGCACATTGTCGGTAAAGGCGAAACTGGGCTCGATCTCCGCCCAAAGCCCGAGCTTTTCCAGGGCCGCCTTGGCGTATTTGCCGACGGGGACCGAAGCCGGATCCCCCGTCGCAACCCTGTCAGAGCCAATCGCCTCCGCGAAAGCTTCCTTCGTGAAGAGGAGCTTCTCCAGTTTCGAGGATTTCGGCGCGACAACGACGAGGGCGTTGCGCAGGAAATTCGAGCGCGTCTCGGGCCGGATGAGATTCTTCTGCGCGAGATAATCCATCGACGCCACGTCAGCCGAGACGAACACATCCGCCGGCGCGCCCGATTCGATCTGCTTGGCGAGCGCCATCGAGCCCGCATAGCTTATCTTCAGCTCGATCCCGCTTTTTGCCTTGAACGCTGTCGCCGCCGCATCCAGGGCGTTCTTCAGGCTCGCCGCCGCGAAAACGGTGATGGTCGGCGCGTGCGCCAGGCCATTGGATGCGGTCGGCGCTTCCGCCAGAGCGGGCGTGATGGCGAGGCTGACGATCAAGGCGAAGGCGCAGCTGAGCAATTTCATCATGGAGAATTCCTGGGGAGTGACAGCGGACCCGAGCGGCACGCAAATCAAGCGTTATTACTTTTAAATAAATAACGACCCGACGTCGCGCGCAAATTATGCGCAGGCGCAGCCTACTCTTTAACGAAACATGCTCACGGGAATGCGAGGGTGAAGGGTCGCTGTCAATAAAAGGAAGCGGTCAGCGTCAGGGACGGACACCGCGCACGCATCGAGACGACGAACCGGCTCTCTCTGTCTTGGAAGGTCTGCGGACTTACGGAAGGACCGCAGGATAAGTTTGGTGCGGTCGAGAGGACTCGAACCTCCACTGGTTGCCCAACTAGCACCTCAAGCTAGCGCGTCTACCAATTCCGCCACGACCGCAAGGGGCGCTTCACATGTGCCGCGAAGCGCCGGCGCGCAGCCTCTAACAAATTGACCGGGAGATGACAAGGGCGTCGCGACGTTTTGCGCCCGCGCAAACCGCGCGGGTCGGAAAATGCTGTAGAAAAGGCGTCGTTGCACTTTGAAAAAGGAGATTACGATGGCGATTTTCAAGCTTCCCCTCTCGGGCGACGTGCCTTTCGCCGTGGCGCCATGGACGAATCTCTTTGGGTCTGTCGGGAGCCACTTCTCCTTTCTAAACGTGGAAGTGGGGCATTCGAGTGCGCCGCAAGTCGAGGAGGAGGTGCTGAAAAATGTAGGAAGCTATGGCAAGCAACTCGGACGCATGGGCGACGCGTTGCGCGTGCTCGTGGACCGTCTCGATGAAAAGGACCTATCTAAAAAGGAAAGAAAAGCCATACGCGCCTTTCTCGCCATGGTCGACGAGATCGACGACATCAAGCGCGCCAACGGCCGTGTGGCCCCTGCGAACGACGAGGTGCAATGACCCCTCCCTGCCCCCTCCCCCGCGATTCGCTCGACCCTGCGCTCTCGCCCCGCGCCGGCGCGCCGCCGGTCGAATGGCGCGTCGCAGACTCGCTCGTGGGATATGAGGAGGCCGTGGCCTTCATGGAGGCGCGCGTCGCGGCGATCGCCGCGGGAGAGGCGAGCGAATGCGTGTGGCTGCTCGAGCACCCGCCGATCTACACCGCGGGAACTTCGGCTAAGGAGTCCGACCTTCTCGAGCCGCGTTTCCCCGTCCATCGCACAGGGCGCGGCGGGCAATTCACCTATCACGGCCCCGGCCAGCGCGTCGCTTACGTGATGCTCGACCTTACGCAAAGGCGCCGTGACGCCCGCGCGTTCGTCTGCGGGCTCGAATCGTGGCTGATTGCGACGCTCGCCGATTTCGGCGTTACGGGGGAGCGCCGCGAGGCGCGCGTCGGCGTCTGGGTGAAGCGGCCCGAGAAGCCCCGAGGCCTTCACGGCGAAATGGCGGAAGACAAGATCGCCGCCATCGGCGTGCGCCTGCGCCAATGGGTTAGCTTCCACGGAATCGCGCTGAATGTCGCGCCGGACCTTTCCGACTTCTCGGGGATCGCGCCTTGCGGCGTGCGCGAGTCGCATTTGGGCGTGACGAGTCTGAAGGATTTGGGGGTCGACGCCGGGATACGAAAGGTAGACGCTTCCCTCGCCCGGAACTTCACCAAGGCATTCGGGCCTGCCGTCGCGGTCTAGCGCGCTTTCCGCTCGCATGGAATCATGCGAGCGATAAGAAATCGCGCAAAATCAAATCTGGAGCGCATTCTTGTTCGCAAAAGTCTGCCAACTTTTGCGGAATGCGTTCTAGACGGTCGCACTCGTATCGAACCCCTCGACGCCCGCAAGCTCGGCCGCCTCCGCGGGAGCCTCCCGAAGGCTCTGGACGAGAGAGGCTGGCGGCCCCCGCCGCGCCGCCGCGACGAAGGCGGCGACCGCCTCTTCGGGCCCGGCGGCAAGAGCCTCGACCGAACCGTCGAGACGGTTACGCGCCCAGCCGGCGAGGCCGAGCGCATTGGCCTCA
>JAMBEQ010000112.1 GCA_024506175.1 Methylocystis sp. | reverse complement strand
GAACGGGGAGGCCCGCAACTGATCCATCAGCGCGGGCAGGCTCTCGATGTCCTCGCGATGAATCTCGATGAGCTTCAATTTGTCGGCCGGCTTGCGGTCGGCGTTGATGCTCGCATGCGCGGCCTTGACCAGCGAGGACTTGCCCATGCCCCGCGCGCCCCAGAGCAGCGCGTTATTGGCGGGCAACCCCTGGGCGAAGCGCGCCGTGTTGGCGAAGAGAATGTCGCGCTGGAGATTAATGCCTTCGAGCAGGCCGAGGCTCACCCGATTGACCTTCGCCACCGGATGGAAGACGCAACCCGCCGCGCGCCACACGAACGCCTCGGCAGCAGCGAAATCCGGCGGCGGCGGCGCTGGCGGCGCCAAGCGTTCGAGAGCTTCGGCGATGCGGGAGAGAATTGAGGCCGCCATGGGGCAAATCAGTCCTCGACGTCGTCGGCAAAATAAACCGAAAGTTCCAGGGTAATGCCAAGCCTGCCCATAGCCGACAGGAGCTCAGGAGGAAACCTCCCATAAGCCGAGACTCGGTCGGATGTAAGGGCGAATGGAAAGTCGAGAGTCATGGTTTCAACCCCTTCGATTTCGGAAATTGCCGATAGCTCTCCCGCGTAAAGCTCCACGAAGGCGCTTGCTTCTCGGATTTGAGTTTCTAGGTCCGAAATATCCGCTGAGCTTGCTACGAAATTCGCTCCCCAACCCCTTCGGAAGAGCGATACCGGCTTTAGCGCTGTAGCGCCCAAGAGACAGTCGACCGTCGCCCCGTCCGTAACTGAAATTCGCAACAACACCGCCATCCTCACACCCCTCGAGCGCGGCCCTCCTGTTAGTGCGCCTTAGAGCCGAATGAACTATACCAAACGCGCAGGCCCAAATTCGGGACAGGGGTGCCGCTTGTCAGGTCCTAGCCAGAATAGTTTACTCGACCGCGCCAAAATCTTCATCTCCCCCGCCGACGCCGAGAAGGCGCAGAAGGCGCTCGATCGCGTGCTGGAGAAAGACAAGGGCGCGCTCGCTTCCTTTCTCGCCGAACATCCAAAGGCGCGAGACCTGCTCTTTGGCGTCTTCGGCTCCTCGCCCTATCTCACCGATCTGGCCGCGCGCGATCCTGCGCGTCTCGTCGCGGCGCTCGCCGCCGATCCACAAAGCCGAATCGACGCGTTGATCGACGAGACCAGGGCGTTAGAGACCGACGACGAAGCCGAGCTGATGCGCCGCCTGCGCCTCATCAAGCAGGAAGCGGCGCTCGTCATTGCGCTCGCCGATCTCTCCAAGGTTTGGGAGACGCTGCAGGCGACGAAAGCGCTCACCCGCATCGCCGACGCCACGCTTTCCGCCGCCATTCGCTGCACGCTGCGCCAAGCCCAGCACGCAGGCAAGCTGGAGCTCGCCGACCAGCGCGGTCCCGAACGCGGCTCGGGCTGGATTTTCCTCGGCATGGGCAAGGGCGGCGCCTATGAGCTGAACTACTCCTCCGACATCGACCTCATCGTCTTCTTCGACCGCGCGCGCGCCCGCCCCGCCGACCCGATGGAGGACGTCGATCTCTTCGTGAAGCTCACGAAGCGCATCGTGAAGATCATGAGCGAGCGCACGAGCGACGGCTATGTGTTTCGCACCGATCTGCGGCTGCGTCCCGATCCCGGCGCGACGCCGATCGCCATACCGCTGGAGGCCGCCCTCTCCTACTACGAGAGCATGGGCCAGAACTGGGAGCGCGCGGCCTATATCAAGGCGCGGCCCGTCGCCGGAGATATTTATGCGGGCGAGGAATTCTTGCAGGAGCTGTCGCCCTTCATCTGGCGCAAATATTTCGACTTCGCGGCAATCGCCGACGTGCATTCGATCAAACGGCAGATTCACGCGCACAAGGGCCATGGCAAGATCGCCGTCATCGGCCATAACATCAAACTGGGCCGCGGCGGCATTCGTGAGATCGAGTTCTTCACGCAGACGCAGCAGCTCATCACCGGCGGCCGCGACAAGAGATTGCGCGGGCGCGCGACGCTCCCCATGCTGGATCAACTCGTGGAAAGCGGCTGGGTGGAGCCGCAGGCGCGCGACGATTTGAAAGAGGCCTATCTCTTCCTGCGCGACGTCGAGCACCGCATCCAGATGGTCGCCGACGAGCAAAAGCATACGCTGCCCGATACGAAAGAGGGCGTCGAGAATATCGCGCGCATGATGGGCTTTGCGGACTACGACGGTTTCGCAGAAGCGCTCTTGAAGCGGCTCGACATCGTGCAGGGGCATTACGCGCGTCTGTTCGAGACCGCGCCGTAACTTTCCGCTACTGGCGGCAATCTCGTCTTCACCGGCGACGACGACGATCCCGAGACCGTCGAGACGCTCGCGCGCATGGGCTACGAGGACCCGAGGATGGTCACGGCGACGATCCGTGGCTGGCACTTCGGCCGTTACGCCGCGACGCGCTCGACCGTTGCGCGCGAGCGCCTCACCGAACTCACGCCCAAATTGCTCGAAGCGCTGGCGGCGACGGAAAACGCCGACCAGGCCTTTCTCGCTTTCGATAAGCTCATTCAGAAGCTTCCCGCCGGCGTGCAACTTTTTTCTCTGCTCGCGTCGCAGCCGCGGCTTCTCTCTCTGATCGCCGCCATCACCGGCGCCGCCCCGAAACTCGCGGCGACGATCTCCAAGCGCCCGCGCGTGCTCGACGCGCTGATGGAGCCCGCCTTTTTCCAATCCGCGCCAAGCGAAGCCGATTTGCGCGAGCGTCTTACGACGCAACTTGCGGAAGCGCGCTCCTATGAAGACGCGCTCGATCGCGCGCGCATCTTCGGGCAAGAGCAGAAATTCCTGATCGGCGTGCGCGTGCTGACCGCCTCCATCTCGGTGGCGGACGCCGGCGCCGCCTACACGCGCCTTGCCGAGACGCTGATCTCCGGGCTCTTCGTCGAAGTCTGCAAGGAATTCGAGAAGGCGCACGGGCGCATCGAGGGCGGCGCCACGGCGGTCGTCGCCATGGGCAAGCTCGGCGGGCGCGAGATGACGGCCGCCTCCGATCTCGACCTCATGCTCCTCTATGACGCCGATCCTTTCGCGGAATCCGTCGGCGGCGAGCGCACGCTCTCCGCGCCGCAATATTACGCCCGTCTCACCCAGCGTCTCATCACCGCGCTTTCGGCGCCGACGGCGGAAGGAACCCTCTACGAAACCGACTTCCGCCTACGCCCTTCCGGCAATAAGGGGCCGATCGCGACGAGTCTGGCTTCCTTCGAGTCCTATCAGGCCGAGGAGGCCTGGACGTGGGAGCATATGGCGCTGACGCGCGCCCGCGTCGTTGCAGGGCCTTCCGATTTTGTGTCTCGCGTGGGAGACGCGATTCGCGCCGCGCTCACGCGGCCGCGCGATCCGCAAAAGCTCAGAGACGACGTCCTTTCCATGCGCAAGCGGATCGCGGATGCAAAAGGCTCCGACAACCCCTGGGAGGTGAAGCAGGTTCCGGGGGGGCTGATCGACATAGAATTTGTCGCGCAATATCTCATGCTGTTGCATGGCGCGGCGCATCGGGAAATCCTCTCCGCGACGACGTCCGTCGCGCTATGCAATGCGCGTGACGCTCATCTCCTCGACGCCGACGCCGCAGAGACGCTGGAGGCCGCCTGGGCGCTGTATCAGGGCCTGACGCAAGTTCTTCGCCTGGCTATCGACGGGCTCTTCCGCCCCGTCGACGCGCCGCGCGGCCTGGTGGAGCTTCTCCTGCGAGTCGGGGATTCGCCAAATCGCTCCCATCTCGAAGCTCTGCTCGTCGAGACGCAGAAGAGCGTCCGGGAGATTTTTACAAACGTCATCGGCCCAATTTACTGAGCGAATTCGGTCGGCGGGTAGTTGTCACCCCCGCCCGCTCGGGCATAGATACGCCCCATTCGTCACGCAGGAACCCTCCACGCCGGCCGTGGCAGCGGCTTTTTTCTAGGGCTTTTTGCCCTGTTTTCTGGAGCTTAACATGTCAAATGCCCGCAAGCATGCGCGTTTTCTGGCTCGCGCCGCGTTCACGACCGTCGGCCTGGTCGCCCTGATGGCGGCGGCCGCGCCGGCACAGGCCAAGGTATTGGCCAAGGTGAATGGCGTGGAGATCACCGACGAGGATCTCGCGCTCGCCATGGAAGACCTCGGCCCGGGCATTCCCCGCCAGCTCCAAGGCAAGGCGCGTGACAGCTATGTGGTGGACTTCCTCATCGATGAGCAGCTCGTGGTCCAGAAGGCCCAGGCCGACAAGCTCGCCGAGACGCCGGACTTTGCGAAGAAAATGGCCTATCTGCGCGACAAGGCGCTGATGGAGACGCTGCTCGGCAATGTCGCGAAGGAAGCGGCGACCGACGCCGCCATCAAGGCCACATATGACGAGGCCGCCAAGAACCAGAAGCCAGAGACCGAATATCACGCCCACCATATCCTTGTGCCGACCGAGGACGAGGCCAAGAAAGCGCTTGCGCGCGTGAAGGGCGGCGAGGATTTCGCCAAGGTCGCCGGCGAAGTCTCTAAGGACCCCGGCTCCAAAGGCGGCGACCTCGGCTGGTTCACCAAGGACCGCATGGTGCCGGAATTCGGCGAGGCGGCTTCGAAGCTGAAGCCCGGCGAGCTCTCCGAGCCGGTGAAGACCCAGTTCGGTTGGCACATCATCAAGCTCGACGAAACCCGCCCGAAGACCTTCCCGCCGCTGACCGAGGTCAAGGATCAGGTTGCGCGCTATGTGGTGCAGAAAGCCCAGAGCGAGCTGGTGATGAAGCTGCGCGACGGCGCCAAGATCGAGCGCACAGACCAGCCGGCCGACGCCGCCAAGGACGACAAGGCGGCGGCCTCGGCGGCGAAACCTGCGGCGAAGAAGTAATCCCGCAATTAAGCATCCTGTCGCTGGGTGTGATCTATCCCTCCCCTTTACGGGGAGGGTGGCCCGCGCAAAAAGGCGTCTTTTAAGACGCCGTCTTTCAGACGGGCTATGGCGGGGTCGGGCGGGGTAAGGCCCCACCCCGCTATCGTTGCGGCGCGGCGGCCTTTGGCCGCCGACCTCCCCGTAAAGGAGAGGTGTTTGTGCTGACGACGACGCTTGGCTGAATCAACCTGACCGGCGCCTTCGGGATTCCAGGCTCAGGGCTTGTAAAAGGCCTGCCGAATATCATCGACCGCCTCCGCGATTGCCGCGGTCGCTTTCTCCGACACGAATCTTGTTCCGACGCGCTTGGCCCCGATCCGCTCGACCCATGCGAGCGGGCCTCTGCCGAAAGACATATGCACGTCCACGAGACGGTCGACCACCGTCTTGGCGCGCGCCTCGACGAGCCTGTCGAGCGGCTCGCGCTGCGGTCCGGAGACGGCGTTGCAATCCGGCAGATCGTCCACAGGAATGGCGATTTCCTTATCTTTCAGATCGCCGACCAGCGGCAGGATCGGAAGCGCCCGCAAGTCCTTTTCGGCTCGTGTCGAAACCTTCCTATAGGCCTCCGGCCTGCCGGGTTCGCGCACCAGCCACTTTTCACGGTCGCCCGTGAAACCGTCGAATAGAAGAGCTTTTTCTGGAAGGTTGAAATGCCAGCGCAAGAATGCCTGGGCGTTTCGGCGGCCGAGCAGATAATCGTGCCTGCGGAACGAGCGGTGCAAGAAGCCGCTGAAGCCGTTCAGGGCCCCGCAGGCGATCGGATATTTGATAGCCATCGGCCAGGCCTCGTCTCGCGCCGGGGAAATGAGGTAGCGCGTATAATATTCCTGATCGGCGGCCCGGCGCAGCTCGTCTGGCTTGAAGCGCGCCTGATCCGTTAGCGTCGGCAGCAATTCGCCGGCAACCCGCGCGAGGCTGAGCTCGATGTCGTCGCCGTCCCCCGGCGCATGGGCGTCCGAGGTCTTGGCGTCGAGAAAATTCGGGAAGGGAGCGATCAGCACGACCGCCTTGTCGGTCTCGATGCCGTCGTTTTTGTTGATCCGATCGGCGCCCCCCGAGAGATAGCGGCGCGTCAGCTCCAGCGGCTCGTTGTCGATCGTCCCGCCATCCACCGCGATGAATTCGTAAGGCTTGCCGGCCTCGACCCCAACTTCCGGCGGCGCCATCCCGTCGCCGAATCGGATGGCGGAGATATAAGGATATTGGCCGGCGTCGCGGCTGATGCGCCGCGGCGAAAGACCGATGGGGAAAGCGCCCGTCGCTTTCGCCGCCGTGCGGAAAAGATCCCATTCCGGCGTCTTCGTATTCATGATGTCGAGCGCATAGACGCCCGGCTCTGCCGCGGGCGCGATCCCGATCTTGAAATCGAGCAAGTCGCCGTGGCTCAACATGCCGTAGCGGCGCGGATCGGCCCCGCCATAAATGTCGAAAGCATAGGGCACGCCGCGCAGATTGGTGACCGTCAGCCGCACCCGCACCGACCGATCGGCGCCGCGGCCGATCCATTCCGGCGCGCGGATATCGCCTTTGATGTCGAAGGCGTCCGAGACGATCTGGTCGATGACGTCGCAGCACAAAAGCGAGCGCACCGGCGCTTTGGCGCTTTGGTCGAGGTCGCTCGTCTCGAGCAGACGGCTGATGTCGATGTCCTCGACCCAGGAGGAATAAAGCCGGTTGCGTTGCCGGTCGGGCTCCTTCCTGGAGCCGTCTTGGGGCCAGACATGTTCGAAGGCGCTTCGAAAGAAATGCAGCGCGCAGATCGAGGAGGTCATGCCGCCCGCGGAAGCGCCCGACATGATCGGGATTCGCACGTCATGCGTCGGCCCATCCCATCCCGGCTGCTTTTTCGCCTCCGTGTAGGCGTCGAGCGCTTCGATGAAAAAGTCCATGACGCCCGCGGTGTAAGCCCCCGCGGAAACGGCGCCGGCCATAGTGAGGCCGATTTCGAAGGTTTTGGACAATAGGTCCTCCCTGCAAATGATTTAACGAAGCAGCCACCTGAGCATCGGCGAATGACGCCGATGTTGCAATTTGACTCATGCGCTCGAATTCCACGAAGAAATTCGAATGGTCGCGAAAGCTGTCTTGACGGCGCGTCCTAGCGCGGCCAAACCCAGACAAATCTGATCTCGACATCGGCCGCCTCCCCGGCCGCGACTCCTTTCGATGTAGGGTGATCCCATGGCCCATGACGCTCCCCTCTCGCCGCTCGCGCCGGCGACCGTTCCCGAGATCGCGCCCCTCGAGGGCGTGCGCTTCGCCGCCGGAGCGGCTGGCATTCGCTACGCCGGCCGCACCGATGTGATGCTGGCGATCATGGACGAGGGAGCGACCGTCGCAGGCGTCTTCACCAAGTCGAAGTGCCCCTCGGCGCCAGTCGACTGGTGCCGCGCGAAACTGAAAGGCGGGAAGGCGAAAGCCCTTGTCGTGAACTCAGGAAACGCCAACGCCTTCACCGGCAAGACGGGCGCCGAGGCGGTGAAGTTCTCCGCCAAACTCGCCGCCGCCGCGACGAGCGCGAGCGAGCGCCAGATTTTCCTCGCGTCCACCGGCGTCATCGGCGAGCCGCTCGACGCCTCGAAATTCGACGGCGTGCTGGAGAAGCTGGCCGCCGAGGCGCGGCCCGACGCCTGGCAGGAGGCGGCGCGCGCCATCATGACCACCGACACCTTCCCCAAGCTCGCGACGCGCACCGCGACGATCGGCGGCGTGGAGGTAACGATCAGCGGCATGGCCAAGGGCGCCGGAATGATCGCCCCCGATATGGCGACCATGCTCTCCTTCGTCTTCACGGACGCGCCCATCGCCGCCGAGGCCCTGCAGGCGATGCTCTCCCGATCCGTGCACAGCTCGTTCAATTCGATCACTGTGGACAGCGACACGTCGACCTCCGACACGCTGCTGCTTTTCGCCACCGGCGCGGCGAAGAAGCGCGGCGCGCCCAAGATCGAGAAGGCCAATGATCGGCGCCTCGCCGAATTCAAGAAGGCGCTCGACGCCGTTCTGCTCGACCTCGCCCATCAGGTGGTGAAGGACGGCGAGGGCGCGCGCAAATTCGTGGAAGTCACAGTGACCGGCGCGGAAAGCGCGAAGGCGGCGAAGCGGATCGCCTTCGCCATCGCCAATTCGCCGCTGGTGAAGACCGCGATCGCGGGCGAGGACGCCAATTGGGGCCGCATCGTTATGGCGGTCGGCAAGGCCGGCGAGCGCGCCGATCGCGACAAGCTCGCCATCTGGTTCGGCGGCGTGCGCGTGGCCTTCAAGGGCTTGCGCGATCCCGCCTACGACGAGCAGGAGGTCTCCGAAATCATGAAGCGGCAGGAAATCGTCATCAATGTCGATCTCGGCCTCGGCGACTGCGCAGCGACGGTGTGGACCTGTGATCTGACCAAGGAATATGTCGCGATCAACGGAGACTATCGGAGCTGATCGTCGGCTCGGTTGCACGGAACGCTGGCGGCGCGACCTTGATTGTCGCTGGCGGCCCAGGGGGGCGCGATAGAAGCGCCGGGCATGCTGCTCACGCCCCCCTTGCTTGCATCAAGCCCAGTGCCTGGCCGCGTGTACTGCAAAGGTATAGGCAATCCACATGAACCCGACCGACGACACGACAAAGCTTAAAGCGGTGTAGGTTCTCCAAAATTTCTTGTCCCAGAAATTCGGGTCGAAAGCTGCAATCGTGAATACGGTTGGGTTAGAGAAGCCGCCAACCGCAAGACACCAGCAAGCAGCTACCGGCAAATCTATCCCGGCCCCATAGAACCCGACCCCAAATAGCGCCATCAACGCGTAGTCGACGTGGGCTCTGATCATTGTTTTGTAATCTACTACGAAGGCATCTACCGCTTTGATCGGGAACCATTTGGCGAATGTCATTAGCCAGGCGGTGGTGATGAGAGCGGTTATGCAAGCTGCAGCGCCGACGAGCAAGACTTCCACTTGGGTCTCCTTGTTGCTTGTGGTGGGGTGATGCCAGATTTCTCGCCCAAGTCCGGCTCTTTTTCCTTGGAATTTCACCTGCCCGGGCTTGGGCATTTTGCCCGACATCACGTCCGCCTGCCGGAACTCGTTGCGGGAGGTCCGTTCAACGGATACCTCTAAACGGATCGGCGAATTCTCTTCATTTCCGGAGCGTACGATGCAACTGATGGCTCGCCTCATCCTGCGTCTGATAGGCATCGTTCTGCTATGCCTCGTAATCACGGCAGCATGGGTGATGCTTGACGCCCACCGGACGATCAGCGCGGAGACTGCGGCTTCCGGGGCGCGTGTCGCACGGGGCCTCGAGAACCTGTTCTGGCGAGAAATCCTCTGGCGAAGGAGCCTGCGGGATGACCGCCTCCTGTTGCCCCCAACGGAGTGGGAAACGCTCGAGACCCTCAAGCTGATCTCGCCGGGCGTATGCGTATCCTTCAAATCTGGCGCTTACCAAGAGCCCCGCACGCTTTGCAGCCAGATCGAAGGAGTAGGAACTTCCGCGCCGCAATGGTTCGCCGTCGCATATGAAAAGCTTTTCGGCAGGCAGACGTCGATCTCTTGCGCTGTTTCGGTCCGCGACCCCGACGCCATTGTCGTTGCGACAGCCGATCCGACCGCTGCCGTGCGGCAGGCTTGGCGCCAAATTTCAGTCGTCCTGACAGTCGCCGCCGCCATGGCGGTTGGAATTTGTGTCCTTGCGGCCTTCGCGATCGCTCATGCGCTCGCGCCTACCGGACGAATAGTGGCCGGACTACGCTATCTGGAAACCGGGAATTACCGGCGACGGATCGACGCGGAAAGCAATGGAGAGTTCGGCCTGATCGCTCGCGCCGTAAACGACCTGGCCGATCGCCTCGCGCAAACGACGGCCGAGCGCATGGCGCTGACGAAGCGCCTCTTCGAGGTCCAAGAAGAGGAGCGCCGCGCGCTCGCTCGCGATCTTCATGACGAATTCGGCCAATGCCTCACCGCGACTGTCGCTTTCGCCGGCGCCATCGAAGCTGGAGCGTCGGATCGGCCAGATCTTGCGGCGGACGCTCGCGCCATAGCGCGGACAGCAAAGCGTATGATGACCACGCTCCGGCAGGCTCTCGCTCGGCTCCGTTCGCAGGATCTGGAAGAACTGGGCCTCGAGGCCAGCCTCATCCAACTTGTTGCGGGCTGGAATGCGCAGACGGCCCCAAAGGCCGTTGTGCATCTCGATCTCATGGGCGACCTCGCCGCCTTGCCCGAGGCGGTTTCGACGAGCGTCTATCGCATCGCTCAAGAGTGCCTGACCAACGCCATGCGCCATGGCGCGCCTCGCGATGTCTATCTGCACATCGCACGCGCGGCCTCCGACGAAGGGACTGTCGCCCTGACCATCGAGGATGATGGGGGCGGCGATCCCGACCGGATCAACGCTTCACCGGGACATGGCATTCTGGGCGTTCGCGAGCGCATCGCAGCCTTTGGTGGCAGCCTTTCGATCGCTCGCGCTGCGCGCGGAATCCGCATTTCGGCGCGCATTCCGCTTGCGGCGCCAAATGCCGGCCTGGCTGTAGCATGACCGGCGTGAAGATCCTCCTTGTCGACGACCATCCTGTCGTGCGCGAGGGATACCGGCGCCTGCTCGAGCGCCAGCAAGGTTTTTCCATCGTGGCTGAAGCCGCTGACGCCGTCTCGGCCTATCAATCCTATAAGAGCGCCTTGCCGGATGTCGTCATCATGGATCTTTCCTTGCCCGGCGCGGGGGGCTCGAAGCCGTTCGCCACATCCGGCAGTGGGATAAGCGCGCCCGTATTCTGGTGTTCACGATGCACAGCGGCGCTGCTTTCGCGCTCAAGGCCTTCGAGGCCGGGGCGTCCGGCTACGTCACGAAAAGTAGCGACACGGCCGAGTTGCTTCGTGCGGTTGCGGTCGTCGCTCAAGGAGGGCGAGCCCTCAGCGACGATATAGCCCGGGAAATCGCAGCCGAGCGCCTGGCGGAGAGTCAATCCGTCGTGAGCAGTCTCGGGCCACGCGAGGCTGAAATTCTACGGCTCGTCGCCTCCGGCCGAAGCACGGAAGAAATCGCCGAATTGCTCAATCTCAGCGCAAAGACGGTTCAAAACTATCACTACCAGATCAAGTCCAAGACCGGCGCGCGCACGGATGCCAATCTCGTCTGGTTGGCTATTGGCGCGGACCTCGTCGACCCGACGGCGCACGCCGACAGGCGTTGATGGTTATCCTTCCCCTCGCCGCAAAGCCGGCGTAAATCCAAGAGGATGACCTCTCCCCCATCGAACACGCGCGACCTCCCGCCGGAGGAAGACGAAGCTTTCGAGGCCTCCGACGCCTCGGCGATCGCCGACGCGCCCCCGGAAGAGGAGGCGCCGCAGACGCCAGAGAACGTCAAGCGCGGCGTGGCGGTCATCAAGAAATATTGGAGGCATGCGCCGAACGGCCCCGGCGTCTATCGCATGATCGCCGAGAACGGCGAGGTGCTCTATGTCGGCAAGGCCAAGAACGTCAGGAAGCGCGTTGCGAGCTACACCCGCCTCGCCGGCCATGTGAACCGCATCGCCCGCATGATCTCGGCGACGACCTCGATGGTCTTCATCTCGGTCGAGACGGAGACAGAGGCGCTTCTGCTCGAGGCCAATCTCATCAAGCAGTTGAAGCCGCGCTTCAATGTGCTGATGCGCGACGACAAGTCGTTTCCCTATATTTTCATCGCGCGCGACCACGAGGCGCCGCAGATCGCCAAGCATCGCGGCGCGCGCGTGCGCAAGGGGGACTATTACGGGCCCTTCGCCAGCGTGTGGGCGGTCAATCGCGCGCTCAACGCGCTTGAGCGCGCCTTTCTGCTGCGCTCCTGCGCGCAGAGCTTCTACGATAACCGCACGCGCCCCTGCCTGCTCTATCAGATCAAGCGCTGCGCCGGGCCCTGCACGGGGGAAATCTCCATCGGCGACTATGAGGTGCTGGTGCAGGAAGCGCGCGACTTTCTCTCCGGCAAGAGCCGCAGCGTGCGCGAGCAGCTCGCTAGAGAGATGACGGACGCCGCGGAAAAGCTCGAGTTCGAGCGCGCCGCGCGGCTGCGCGATCGTATCTCGGCCCTCTCGGCGATTCAGGGCGCGCAGGGCGTCAATCCGCGCACGGTGGAGGAGGCGGACGTCTTCGCCATCGCCAAGGACGCCGGGCGCTTCTGCATCGAGGCCTTTTTCTTCCGCGCCTATCAGAACTGGGGCAATCGCTCCTATTTTCCGCGCGCCGACGCGAGCCTGTTGGAATCGGAAGTCCTCGACGCCTTTCTGGCGCAATTTTACGACGAGCATCCTTCGGCGCGCTGCGTGCTGCTCTCGCATCCGATCGAGGACAGCGCGCTGCTCGAGGAGGCGCTGTCAGCGAAGCTGCGCAGAAGCGTCGACGTCATCGCCCCACAACGCGGCGAGAAGCGCGAACTCGTGGAGCATGCGCTCAACAATGCGCGCCAAGCGCTCGGCCGCAAGCTCGCGGAAGACGCGAGCCAGCAGCGGCTGCTCGCGGCGCTGGGTGAAGTGTTCGGCCTCCCTGCCCCGCCGCGCCGCGTCGAGGTGTACGACAACTCGCATACGGGCGGCTCCCAGGCGATCGGCGCGATGGTCGTCGCGGGGCCGGCGGGCTTCATGAAGGCGCATTACCGCACCTTCAACATCAAGAGCACGGAGCTCACGCCCGGCGACGACTACGCCATGATGCGGGAGGTGCTGACGCGCCGCTTTGCGCGCCTCGCCAAGGAGCCGGAAAAGGAGGCCGACCCCGACGCCTTTCCGGCGAAGCCCGATCTGGTGCTGATCGACGGCGGGCGCGGGCAGTTCGAAGTAGCGCGCGAAGCGTTGCGCGAGAGCGGCGTCGAGGGCGTGGCGCTCGCCTCCATCGCCAAGGGGCGGGACCGCGACGCCGGGCGCGAGCAGTTCTTCGCCGAGGGGCGCGAGCCCTTCCGCCTGCCGCCGCACGATCCGGCGCTCTATTTCGTACAGCGCCTGCGTGACGAGGCGCACCGTTTCGCCATTGGCACGCATCGCGCGCGACGCAAGAAGGAATTTACGAAAAACCCCCTCGATGAGATTGCCGGGATCGGACCGTCGAGAAAGCGCGCGCTGCTCTTGGCTTTCGGCTCGGCGAAGGGCGTCGCGCGGGCGGCGCTATCGGACCTCGAAAAGACGCCGGGCATCAACAAGGCGACGGCGCGGATGGTGTACGACCATTTCCAGCGGGGGGATTGAGGGCTGGCGGGCGCTCAGTTTGCGACAATGCTCCGAGGCGGCCTCGTCCTTCGAGACGCGAGCTTCGGTCGCCCTCAGCATGAGGCCTAAGTGTTTGGCGCAGACGCTGAGGCCCCTCATGCTGAGGCCTGTATAGCAGGCGTCTCGAAGCGCGAGGGGCGTCAACCAACGTTCTCAGCGCCGCTGGGGGCGCGCCTTTCCAATGAGGATGGTGCGCCTAGTTAACTGCCGCACGCGTCTCCATCCGCCAAAGGCTCGGCCGATGAAGCCCCATAGAGCCCTGCCGTTCTACTGCGTGCTTTCCGCCCTGCTCGCTTGGGTTCCCTTTGCCTTTTCCCAGGAGGACGCGCCGGCGCGCACCGTCGTCTATACGCTGCGATCGGGGATCGCCGAGGGGCGGCTCGTTTTCCTTGGCGTCGGCGGCGCGATCGATGGGAAAGTCGATCCGGAGCTCGTCTTTCATGAAGGAGAGTGGGGGCAAATCAATCTCGTCAACGGCGAGGGCGCCGAGCACGACATCGTCATAGAATTCTTCGGGGCCCGCTCGAACCGCGTCGTGGGCAAGGGCGCGAGCGCCACGGTCTCGTTTGCCGCCGAAAAGACCGGGGAGTTTTTATATTACTGCTCCGTCCCGGGCCACCGCGAAGCGGGCATGCAGGGCAAGATCAGGGTCGCGCCGGGGCCGCGAAGCAAGGGGCGGCCCGTTGCGCCGGACATATCGCGCGATCCTTCAGACGTGCCTCCGCCGGTCGGCGCCCGCGCGCCGAGGACCTTGCGCGTCGATCTCACGACGATCGAGACCGAAGGCCGCCTCGACGACAAGACGACATATCAATTCTGGACCTTCGACGGGAAGGTTCCGGGCCCCTTCATCAGGGCGCGGGTGGGCGATAAGCTGGAAGTGCATTTGAAGAATGACTCCGGCAGCATGCTGACGCATTCCGTAGACTTTCACGCGGCGATCGGCCCCGGTGGCGGCGCGCGCTTTACGCAAGCCGATCCAGGCGAGGAAAAAGTCTTCAGCTTCGAAGCGATTACGCCCGGCCTCTTCGTCTATCACTGCGCAACGCCAAGCATCGCGCAGCATGTCGCCAACGGCATGTATGGTCTCGTGCTCGTCGAGCCCGAGGGCGGACTGCCGCTGGCGGACCGCGAGTTCTATATCATGCAGGGCGAGCTCTATACGACCAAGCCCTTCGGGACCCAGGGCCGGCAGGAACTGGATTACGAGAAGCTGATGGCCGAGCAGCCTGAGTATTTCCTCTTCAACGGCGCCGTCGGCGCGTTGACGGCGGAGCATCCGCTAAGAGCGCGGCGCGGCGAGAACGTCCGCATCTTTTTTGGCGTAGGCGGCCCGAATTTTTCATCTTCTCTGCATGTAATTGGCGGCGTTTTCGACCGGATCAGACGAAACGACCCGCTGGCCGTGCGCGAGAAAGGTGCGCAAACGCTTTCCGTTGCGCCCGGCGACGCGGCAATCGCCGAATTCGACTTGAGACGCGGCGGCCAATACGTCCTGATCGACCACGCTCTTTCGAGGATGGAGCGCGGCCTTGTCGGCGACCTGATCGTCGAAGGCCCACGCGAGGACGCTTTGATGCACGAGGGTCCCGAGAGCCGCCGACGGCGGCGAGATTAAGAGC
>JAMBEQ010000111.1 GCA_024506175.1 Methylocystis sp. | reverse complement strand
GCTCGCCACTATGGGCTAGAGGCCCCCGAGGGCGAGATACGCGCCCAGGCGCTGGAATGGTCGATGACGCGCGGCGCGCGCTCCGGGCGCGTGGCGTGGCAATTCGTCACCGATCTCGCCGGGCGGCTGGGCAAGACGTTGTGAGGAAGCGGGTCGCCTTCCTGTTCGCCACGGTCGCAGCCGCTTTTGCTCCTCGTCTGGCTGCTCATTCCCAAGCCGGAGGAGGAAGCGGCCCGGCGTATCGAGAGCCACGCCAAGAGTGGTCTGGTTGAGGCCTGCAATCAGGCGGCGGCCGAGGCCGGTCTCGCGCTCCGTTTTACCATTGCGGATGTCATCGCGCCCCGGCGCGAGGCCGTCGAGACGACGGCTGGGGTGGCGACGCTCGCTTCTGTTTTACGGGCGCACCGCGACGGCCGGCTCTGCGTCTGGGACGGAATCGACCCGGCGACCATCGCGCTGGCCGGCTGAGCCTATCAGCGCGCCGGGTGCGAATGGCCTTCGCCCTCCTTTGGCTCCGGGATCAGCGAGCCCTTGCCGTCCGGCAAATTGGCCGGCAGCAGCTCGAAGTTCAGCAACACAACCGGCTCTTTGCCCACGTTCGAAGACTCATGCGTCTGCGCGCCGGTCTCGGTAAAGCAATCGCCGGCTTTATAAACCATGGTCTTGCCGCCGATGGCGTAGGCCATTTCGCCGGAAACCATGCAGCGGATCCCCGGCCCGACATGGTGGTGGGCGTGCATATAGCCGGCCTCGTCCATGGTCACTTGCGTCACCCGGATTTTATACTTGCCGTTGAGCTCGGAGAGGTGGCCGAGGTCCGAGAGCTCCGCCAAAGCCTTGGCGTGGAAGCCCTTGAGGTCGACGCCATCAGCCTGGGCGGCGTGGGTGGAGAGAACGCAGAGCAGGGCGGCGCCCGCGGCGGCTTTGGGGGACATTGTCGCTTCCTCTATTTGATTTTCTCGAGATTAACAGGCGTGCGGGCTTCGGTAAGCGACCTTATCACTCAGTCACGCCGCAACAGGCGGCCATTGAGCGGATCCAGCTCGGGACTTGGGGCGGGCCTCTGGGACAGCGCTTTTCTTCCCTGCGGGCTCGTGGAGCTGAGAAGCCGCCCCTTCACTCTCGCGGCCCGCTGGCCTAAGAGAGGCGCTATGCGCGACACGCCCGATCTCACCTCCGCCGCCGACACGCTTGCCGAATTGCGCGGCGAGATCGACCGCATCGATCTCGAGATGCACCGGCTTTTGATGCAGCGCGGCGAGATCATCGACCGGCTCATTGCGGCGAAGCGCGCCCAGGGCGGCGGCTGCGCCTTCCGGCCCGATCGCGAGGCGCAGATGATGCGCGCGCTTGTCGAGCGGCATCGCGGCCTACTCCCGGTCGATGCGGTCGAAGGGATCTGGCGCGTCATCGTCTCGACCTTCACATACGTGCAGGCGAACTACTCGGTGCATGCCGACGATTCGGGTGGCGACGCGCAGATGCGCGACAGCGCCCGCTTCCATTTCGGCTTCACCGTGCCCTATGCGCCCCACCATGGCGCGGGCGCGGTAATCGAAGCGGTGGCGGCCTCGGCGGGCGATCTCGGCATGTTGCGGGCGACCGGCGCGCTTGCCGAAGGGGCCTGGTGGATGCGCCTCATCGGCGCCGACGCGCCCAAGATCATCGCCCGCCTGCCTTTTGTCGAGCGACCCGACCATCCGGCCGGCTTGCCCGTCTTCATCGTCGCGCGCCTCGCCGCCGACGGGGGCTCAAGCGATATTCTGCTTTACGCGATTCATTTGCCGCGTTGGTCGCATTCGATCCCCGCCGTCGTCTCGACGCTGGAAGGCGAAATTCTCGCGAGCGCACCGCACGCTGGCGCCCTGTCTTTGATGGTGGCGGCGCCCGGCCGAGTCGAAGCTGCGCGTTTCGCGCAGGAACTGGCTGGGGCCGGCATCACCGACTCGGTCGTCGAGCTGATTGGCAGCCACGCCGAGAGATATGAACTCAACGAAGCGCGCAGCGGCATCTTCGCGCCAAGGAATTAAGCATGACGCGTCCCGTTCCCCGCCCCGGCGTTCTCGCCATCGAACCCTATGTGCCTGGCAAGAGCGGCGCCCCCGGCACAGGCCGCGTCTTCAAGCTTTCGGCCAATGAAACGCCGCTCGGCCCGTCGCCCGCAGCCGTGCAGGCGCTGCGCGACATGGCGCATGAGATCGCCCTCTACCCCGAGGGCTCGTCGGCGGCGCTGCGTGAGGCGATCGGCGAACGCTATGGCCTCGATCCCGCCCGGATCATCATGGGCGCGGGCTCCGACAATATTCTGGAGCTGTTGGCGGTCGCCTTTATCGGGCCGGGCGAGGAGGGCCTCTACAGCCAGTATGGCTTCCTCGAATATAAGATCGTGACGCTCGCCGCCGGGGGCGTTCCCGTGGTCGCGCCGGAGGCGAATTTCACGGCCGATGTCGACGCGATATTGGAGCGCGTCACCGAGAAGACGAGGATCGTCTTCCTGGCGAATCCCAATAATCCGACTGGCAGCTATCTTCCCACACGCGAAGTCGAGCGATTGGCGAAGGGCCTGCCGGCGCACACGCTTCTCGTGCTCGACGCCGCCTACGCCGAATATGTGACGCGGCCTGATTATGAGGCCGGCATTGCGCTCGTCGACGCGCATGAGAACGTCGTGATGACGCGCACCTTTTCCAAGATCTACGGACTTGCGGGGCTACGGCTTGGCTGGGGCTATGCGTCGGCGCATGTGATCGACGCGCTCAATCGCATCCGCTCGCCGTTCAACGTCTCAAGCGCGGCTTCTGTCGCCGGCATAGCGGCCGTGCAGGATATGGCGCATATCGACGCGGCCATCGCGCATAACGAGAAATGGCTGCCGTGGCTCACGCGCAAAATCTCGGGGCTTGGCCTTGAAGTCCTGCCGAGCGTCGGCAACTTCATCGCCATCCGCTTTCCCGAGACGCCTGGCCGCACCTCCGCGGAGGCCGACCGCTTTCTCACCTCGCGCGGCCTCGTGCTGCGCGCCATCGGCGCCTATGGCATGGGCGACTTCCTGCGCCTGACGATCGGCTCGCAAGAGGCCAACGAAGCGGTTGTCGCCGCGCTCGGCGAGTTCATGGCAGGTGCGAAAGCCGCAGCCAATGGTTAAGCCGGTCGTCGACAGGCTGGCCATCGTCGGCGCGGGCCTCATCGGCTCTTCTATCGCCCGTGCGGCGCGCGAATATGCGGCCGCGCGAGAGATCGCCATCCTGGATGCTTCCCCCGAAGTCATGACGCGCGTGCGCGAGCTAGGGCTTGCGGACGACGCGAGCGGCGACGCCGCAAAGGCGCTCGAGGGCGCCGGTCTCATTATCATCTGCACGCCGGTCGGCGTTTGCGGCGCCGTGGCGCAGGCGATCGCTCCCTATCTGGAGCCGGGCGCCATCGTGTCGGACGTCGGCTCGGTAAAAGGCGCCGTTGTGGCGCAGGTTGCGCCCCATGTTCCCGCGGGCGTGCATTTCATCCCGGCGCACCCCATCGCCGGCACGGAGTTTTCCGGCCCAGACGCGGGCTTTGCGGCGCTTTTTCAAAATCGCTGGTCCATTCTCACGCCGCTGGACGGGGCCGACAAGGATGCAGTTGCGAGGCTCGTCGATTTTTGGACGCGCATCGGCGCAAAGGTCGAGTGCATGAGTCCCGAGCATCATGACAAGGTGCTGGCGCTCACGAGCCATCTGCCGCATCTCATCGCTTACAACATTGTTGGCACGGCCGAAGATTTCGGCGAGCAGACCCGGTCCGAGGTGATCAAATTCTCCGCCTCGGGTTTTCGTGACTTCACCCGCATCGCGGCCTCCGACCCCATTATGTGGCGCGATATTTTCCTCAACAATCGCGAGGCTGTGCTGGAGATGCTCGGCCGCTTCAACGAGGACCTGAGCGCGCTTCAACGCATGATCCGCCGGGGCGACGGGCAGGGGCTCTTCGACTTCTTCACCCGCACGCGCGCCATCCGTCGCTCGATTGTGGAACAGGGACAGGACACCTCGGCGCCGGATTTCGGGAGAGGGAAACCGAGCTGAAACATAGTCGGTGAGATGATAGGCTTGGGCGCGCAGGCTCTTGCAAAGAGCCGCGAAAACATTGTTTAGCAGGCAATTAGGTAGATTCCCCAAATTGAGTGCAGCGCCTGTCGCGGCTAGGTTCCCCGCCAGTTTCGCGGGCCTTCCGCGGTCTGTTAGCCGTTCTGCGTGGGGAGTTAATATGACCGAACTCGGGAAATTCGGCGTTGCGATCGCGTCTAATGAGATAACGCTCACCGCATCCGTCACTCCCATGCATCGCGCGCTCTTGGCGAGCTATCGCATGAACGCCCATCACGGGGAGGAGTCGGCGCGTCATCTCATTCTCAGCGACCTTCGCGGCTTTCTCGATCTCGGGGCGATCGAGCGCGCGACTGATCTGATGATCGTCCTGGCCTTGTTCATGAAAGAGGCTGCGCGCTGCGATCGGCGGCTGTCGCTTGCGACGAGGCGCCACCGCGACGCGATCGCGCTGCAGCGATGGCGCGGATGCGCGCGGGCGCATTACACCGTCGGCAAGGGGCGCGAGCTCGGGAGGGCGCCCAAGAATCCCCCCATGCCCGCCGGAAGCGAAGGAAGCGACTGCTTGGTCTGACGGCCGGCGGCGGGCGGTTTCGCTCGCGCCTCCGCTCCTATCAGGGCGTTTTTCGACCGCCGCCGCCGATGCGCAAGACATCATTGGCGTTCCGAGAGATGAAATCCTGGAGGCCGCCGGTGAGCTTGGCGAGGAGCCACGGCAGTTCCACCTCGATGCGAACGATTTCGGGGAAAACCGTCATCCGCGCCGTCGCGGTCTGCCCCAGCGCGGCGACGTGGATCGTGGCGACGTCTCCCGCCCAATTCATCTCGGATTGCGCGATCTTGTTCACGTACTCGCGCTGAAGCATCTCCACGCGCTCGGTGAGGCGCTTTTTGGCCGTCTCGACTCCGAGGTCATGCGGGACGGTGACGGTGATCGTGTTGGCCATGGCGCTGCTCTCCCATCAACGCGAGATGTAGGCGCTGCGCGGCGGAAAAGGAAGCGGGTAGCCCGAAAAGCCTAGGAGACGGCCGAGTCCTGCGTCTGGTTTGCCAGTGCTGGATCAACAAGAAAGCCCGGAAGCAGGACTTCCGGGCTCTCGTCTTTTCAATAATGCGCGCAGGGCCGGGAAGCCCCGCGTCGCCGCTCCTTAGTAGGAGTAGTACATGTCGAACTCGACCGGGTGAGGCGTCATTTCGAAACGATAGACGTCCTGCATCTTCAGCTCGATGTACGAGTTGATGAAGTCCTCGTTGAAGACGCCGCCGGCCGTGAGATAGGCGTGGTCGGCTTTCAGGCTCTCGAGGGCCTCACGGAGCGAGCCGCAAACCGTCGGGATCGCCTTCAGCTCTTCCGGCGGCAGGTCGTAGAGGTCCTTGTCGGCCGGCGCGCCCGGATCGATCTTGTTGGCGATGCCGTCGAGGCCCGCCATCAGCATGGCCGCGAAGGCGAGATAGGGGTTCGCCGTCGGGTCGGGGAAGCGGACCTCGATGCGCTTCGCCTTCGGGCTCGAGCCGAACGGAATGCGGCAGGAGGCCGAGCGGTTGCGCGAAGAGTAAGCGAGCAACACCGGCGCCTCGAAGCCCGGGACCAGGCGCTTATAGGAGTTGGTCGACGGGTTGGTGAAGGCGTTCAGCGACTTGGCGTGCTTGATGATGCCGCCGATATACCACAGGCACTCCTGAGAGAGGCCGGCGTATTTGTCGCCCGCGAAGACCGGCTTGCCTTCCTTCCAGATCGACTGGTGGACGTGCATGCCCGAACCGTTGTCGCCATAGACCGGCTTCGGCATGAAGGTCGCCGACTTGCCGTAGGAATGCGCGACCTGATGGATGGCGTACTTATAGATCTGCAGATGGTCGGCGACGGTGACGAGCGTCTCGAACTTCAGGCCGAGCTCATGCTGAGCCGAAGCGACTTCGTGATGGTGCTTCTCGACCTTGACGCCCATCGCCGCCATCGCGGCGAGCATCTCGGAGCGCATGTCCTGAGCCGAGTCGACCGGCGGGACCGGGAAGTAGCCGCCCTTGGTGCGGACGCGGTGGCCGAGGTTGCCGCCCTCATAGGCGGTGTCGGAGTTCGTCGGCAGCTCGACCGAGTCGAGCTGGAAGCCCGTGTTGTAAGGCTCGGCCGAGAAACGGACGTCGTCGAAAACGAAGAATTCAGCCTCGGGGCCGAAGAAGGCGGTGTCGCCGACGCCGACCGCCTTCACATGCGCCATCGCCTTCTTGGCGATCGAGCGCGGGTCGCGGTTGTAGGGCTGGCCGGTCGAGGGCTCCACGACGTCGCAGACGATCGACATGGTCGACGCCGCGAAGAAGGGGTCCATGGTGACGGTCGAGAGGTCGGGCAGGAGCGTCATGTCGGATTCGTTGATCGCCTTCCAGCCGGCGATCGACGAGCCGTCGAACATAATGCCTTCGTTCAGCGCATCTTCGTCGACGATCGACACGTCGAAAGTCACGTGCTGCCACTTGCCGCGCGGATCGGTGAAACGGAAGTCGACGTACTTAACGTCGTTGTCCTTGATCTGCTTGATTACGTCCTTGGCAGTAGTCATGTCGATCCTTGCCTCTTCCTTGGGTTTGGTTGCTTGTGTTTGCGGCGCTGCGGAGCGGCGAAACAGTCTTTCGAGAAAGCTCATGAAGGGCTCGAAGGTTTCAGATTGCGTCCACGCCGGTTTCCCCCGTGCGGATTCTAATGGCGCCTTCGATATTCGAAACAAAAATCTTGCCATCGCCGATGCGGCCGGTCTGTGCCGCCGTGCGAATCGCCTCCACGGCGCGATCGACAGCTTCGTCGGCAAGAACGATTTCGATTTTCACCTTCGGCAGGAAATCAACGACGTATTCGGCCCCCCGATAAAGCTCGGTATGACCCTTCTGGCGCCCGAAACCCTTCGCCTCGGTGACGGTGATGCCCTGCAGACCGGCGGCCTGCAATGCTTCCTTCACTTCATCGAGCTTGAAGGGTTTTATGATCGCCTCGACTTTTTTCATCGCTTTCCCCGCTGCGTCTTAAGCTCCCGCCCGCACCCGCGCTTCGCCTTCGCCGACGCCGCCGAGCTTCTACCATCTGAGCGATTTCCGCGCCATGGCCAATCGATCGGCGCCTAAATCCCACGGAATGCCTTGTAAAGATGCGTTACGCCTACGCTTTGTGCAGGCGTAGGTCAAAAAATAGGCATCAATTCGTATAGGCGACGACCGGCACGTCGGCGCGGGCGCCCCATTCCGACCATGAACCGTCATAAACAGTCGCCATCGGGCGTCCCGCGGCCGCAAGGGCGAGACTAAGGATGCAAGCAGTCATGCCCGATCCGCAGCTGGCGATCGTCGGCTTGTCGGAGGCGAGGCCCGCCGCGGCGAGGGCCGCCTCGAGGCCGGCTTTTTCCTTGATCTTTCCGCCCTCGATCACCTCGTTGAAGGGCAGATTATAAGCGCCAGGCATGTGGCCCGAGCGCAGCCCCGGGCGCGGCTCCGCCGCGCGGCCCATGAAGCGCTCGGCCGAGCGTGCGTCCACGACCTGCGCCATCCCGCTTTCGAGCGCGGCGTTCACCTTGGCGAGATCCGCAACGAGCTCGGGATCGAATGACACGGTGAAATCGCGCGGCTCTCTGGCGAAATCGCCGGTGCCGAGCGGCCGGCCCTCGGCTTTCCAAGCCGGAAGCCCGCCGGCCAGGATCGAGACCTTTTCGACGCCGAACACCTTCATCGTCCACCAGAGGCGGGGCGCCGAGAAGAGCCCGACGCTGTCGTAGATCACGGCGTGCATGCCATCGCCGAATCGCAGCCGCCGCATCTCTTCCGCGAAAACTTCCGGCGAGGGCAGCATATGAGGCAAGCCGGTCGTATGATCCGCGATGGCGTCGATATCGAAGAAGACCGCGCCAGGGATGTGCCCCGCCTCGAATTCCGCGCGTGCGTCACGCTTTGCGGCGGGCATATGCCAAGAGGCGTCAAAGACCATGATGTCCGGGGAGGCGAGTTTTTCCGCCAGCCATTGTGTCGAAACGAAGAGCGTCGAAGGGTCGATGTTACGCGCCATGCTTCTTTTCATCCATTTTTTGCATTGTTGCGGCGGCCGCCAACGCCGCCACGACGGCGGCTATCTCTTGTAGAAGGACATCGTCCTTGATTTCTCCGTCCGGATCGACGTCATCGCGCCCGACGGGAATCTCCGCGCAGGCGGTCTCGATGATATTCGCGCCAGCCTTTTCGAGCACGAGGCGGAGCGCGCGAAATGCGTCACGCGCTCCCCCATGGGCGGATGGGTTGATCCATCCTACAGGCATTCGATAAAGGCTGCCCGAGCCGATCGTCCAATCGAGCAGATTCTTGAAGCTGCCGGGCAACGAGCCAGCATATTCCGGCATTGAAAACAAGACGACGCTCGCGCCCTCGAGCGTGTCTCGCAAACTTTGCACGGGAGGCGGCGCAAACTCGTGGTCGTGATCCGGATTGAAATGCGGCAACTTGTCGAGCCCGTGAAAGAGCTGCGCCTCCGCCGCCGGCCCAGCGCGCTTTGCCGCCGCCCGAAGAACCGCCGCGTTGATCGAGCGATCGCGCAGGCTGCCGCAGATCGAGACGATCCTGATCCGCTCTTGCGTCATCTTCGCTAGGGTCCGCCGCTCAAGCGCTGCTTGCATCCAGCGCCGCCGCGAGGACAATACGCCGATTCGATTCTCACTGTCTCGCGGCGCAACATCACATGCTCGACATCCCCGGCAAAACCTGCGGCCCCTGCCACTTTTGCTGCAAGGTCCTCGAAATTGAAGAAATGAAGAAGACCGCGGGCAAGCTCTGCGAGCATTGCGTGGGAGCCGGCGGCTGCGGCGTTTACGCCACGCGGCCTCAAGTATGTCGTGACTATCACTGCCAGTGGAAGGAGGATCGCGGCCTGCCCGCGACCATGCGGCCGGACAGGGTCGGAACCCTACTCATGGATGATCCAGATAGTGACGAGTACCATGCAGTCTGCGACCCGGAGAAGCCCTTTTCCTGGCGCAATCCTCTCATATTCAAGCATCTCGTCGCCGAGGCGAAAGCTGGCCGCATGGTCGTCGCGAAAGCGGGACTGCGGGCCTGGCGCATTTACGCGGACGGTCACTGGCAGGAGTCGGCGTGAGGGCTCAGTTCGCATCCCGCGGATTTTTTCAGGATCGAGCAAATAGGCGCTCGGCTTCGGCGTTCGCCTCGCTTTCGGCCGCTTTTTCGTTGGCTGCAATCGTCTGCGCCGCGCCGCCTGCCGGGGCCGAGACGATTCGGGCTCATTACGCGCTGAGCCTCATGGGGCTTTCCATAGGCAGCGCCTCTGCCTCGGGCGTGGTCGAACCTGAGAGCTACCGCGTCGATATTTCGATGCGGACGTCCGGCCTCGCCAATCTCGTCAACAACACCAAAGGCGCGGCCACCGCGAGCGGCGGCCTCACCTCGGTCGGCCCGTCGCCTTCGGCCTATGCCAATACGACCTCGAATAACGAAGAGACCCGCACCGTGCGCATGTCGCTCTCGAGCAACGCCGTGCGCGCGGTCGAGGTAAAGCCGGAGCCTTGGGACGCCGTCATGCGGGTTCCGGTAGGCGAGGGCGACAAGAAGCGGGTCGTCGATCCCGTGAGCGCATTGATCATGAGCGTCCCCAAGGGCCAGGAGCTCATCGGTCCCGCGGCCTGCGACCGCACTATCTCGGTCTTCGACGGGGTCGCGCGTTTCGATGTCGCGCTGGCCTATTCCGGCGCCCATACGGCGCAGACAGGCGGCTATTCTGGACCAGTCGCCGTCTGCTCGGCGCGCTATACCCCGATCGCCGGTCACCGCCCGGATAGCAAGTCGACCCGCTATATGGCTGAAAACAGGGATATCAGCGTCTGGCTAGCGCCTTTGCCCGACGCGCATGTGGTCGTGCCGATTCACATCGACATCAGGACCGGCGCCGGCCAGCTCGTCATCGACGCCGCCGATTTCCAGGTGGGCCCGAGGCGCGCCGCCACCGCGCGGTGAACATCCATCAATCGATGCGGACTTCCTTGGTCTTTTTCCGATTCCGGCGGTCCGACTCATACTCGAGATAACGGATTTCTTCGGGCTCGCCATTCGGCCTCAAGCAAAAGGCGGGACGCGGGTTGAAGCCGCCGGCCGGATTTTCAAGACAATCGGTAAAACGCAGCTCACACTGAAACAGGGTCTCAGTCTTGGGGGCGGCGCGGGCGGCGACGGCGCGCGCCTTTTCCACGGCCTGCTTGCACTGAGCGGCGTCGAACCCCCAGGCTTGGCAATCGCTCAACGAAGACATGAATTTGCCGTCGCCTGCGCAAGCGGGCGTCGTGCGCCGCGCGTAAAAAAAGGAAAAGCCGGCTGCGGCCAGCGCTAGGAAGACGACGATGAATTTCAAAGGCGCTTTACCCATGACCGCTCGCTCTGTTGCCTTGCGACATTTGCCACCGGCCAGATTTGCGGGCAAGCGCAATCTCCGCCGCCCCGGCGGAGCCGCGGGATTTTTGCCGCCTTGGGGGCCTTTGTTCGTCACTCGACAGGTCGCTTGACAAGGATCGGCGTCTGCAATAGTTCGTCTACTCACCGCATTTCGGAACCACGGTCTATGACCTGTGGGGCAATATCGCTCACCGAGCGCGGACAGGGCCGAACAGATATGCGCCCAACCTTCGAGGTTCGCGTTAATACGCGATGGGAACATGTCCGCGATGCGATCCTAAAACTTGGTATCTGACACCTCCGCTGGCGACAGCGGATCAGATGACAACGTGTCGGCTAATGGTAGAACCGACAGTTAAGTATGGAAGAAGGAGGAGATAATGGGCGCTATTCTTGAACTCACCAGCTATGCGGCGACCCCGGTCGGCATGATCGCGATCATCGTCATTGGCGCGGCCGCTTACTTCGCCGCCCGCTGGGTCTTCACCGACTAATCCAGCGCTTCGAGTAGCCGTCATCAAGGCGCGGCGCGTCGGCATAGCCGATGCGGCGCGCCTTAATTTTTGCGCGATTTCGAACCCGCGCACCGCGTGATTGAAGAGCTTGCGTCTTTTCGCATCCAGAGTATTCTGCATTTCCAGCCCGAATGGGCGGGGTTCTGCGCCGTTACGGAAGAATTTCCTCGAAGCCCGCTGGCGCGTCACGATAAGATTTTTTGGTTTTCATGGTATCCCCATGCGAGCCGGGAGGAACAGATGGCGCCTACCTCTTCGATTAGGAAAACGGAGGAGCGGATGGAGGTTGTCCGGGCGACAGGGGATAATCCGGATGCGACTAGGACGGGGCCTCGTCCGGAGAATGACGACGGCGCCCCGGCGCCACAAGCGGCGGGCAGCATCGACGTCGCCATCGCCGACAAGAGCCCGCTCATACTTGCCGGGCTCGACAAGCTTCTATCCGACGACAAGCGTTTCAATCTTGTTTTGAAGGTGACGGACGGGGAGGAGTTTCTCGAGGCGGCCCGGCAGCAGAAGTTCGCCATCGCCGTCATTGGTTGGCAATTGCCGACGCTCCATGCGCGCGACGTTTTGCGCGCCCTTTCGCGCCAAGTCTCGGCGCCCAAGATTGTCGTCTACAGCGGGACAAACGATCCAGCGGCTCCGGCCGAGACGCTGCAACTCGGCGGCGCTGGCTTTGTCTCCAAGCGCGCTCCGCCGGAGCGGCTCCTCGATGTGCTCGCGGCTGTGGCTGCTGGCGACATGGTGTTTCCCTTCGTCGACATCCGCAAGATGCGCAGCGATCCACTGGAGAATCTGACGCTGCGCGAAAGGAGCCTATTGTCGGCGCTGGGCTCGGGGCACACCAACAGCCAGCTCGCCAAGGATTTCGGCGTCTCGATCAACACGATCAAATTCCACTTGCGCAACTTGTTCGAGAAGCTCGATGTGCGCAACCGCGCCCAGGCGATCGCTCTGTTTCTGGAGATGAAGCATGGCAGCTGGCCCGGCGGTTCCGGGGGCCGCAGCTTGGAGCCGACGACGACAAGAGGACGGCGGCGCGCCGAATAGGGCCCCCGGGTCAGGGGGCCGGAAACAGCGCGTCCGTCTTGCCCGTCAACCAATAGGCGAGAAGGCCGACCCACTCATGCGTTGCGAATTCGAGTAGCGAGAGGCTGTGCGACGCATGGCGGGGCACGGTTAGGAGTTGGAGGCTGCCGGTCGTGCGGTAATCCACCGGATAGGCGACGACGGCAAAGCCCGCCTTGCGAAAAATGCCGATCGAGCGCGGCATATGCATCGCCGAGGTGACAAGCAGCCAGCGCTCGCCAGGCTTCGGGTGGATGACGTCGCGCGTGAAAACCGCATTTTCAAAAGTGTTGCGGGACTTCTCCTCGTAGACGACGTCGCCTTGATCCAGGCCTACTTCCCGCCAGAACTTCCGCACCGTCTCGGCTTCGGTGTAGGGCGACTCGCGCAATGCGGAGGTGCCCCCCGTGAACACCAGCCTCGCCGCCGGATATTGCCGTTTCAGCGCGATGGGCGCCGTCACGCGCTCGGCGGCCTCGGACAGGGTGACGCGGTTGAGGGCGCCGCTCAAACTCTCGTCGACCGAGCCGCCGAGCACCACGATGCCGTCTGGCGCCGGCGCGTCCTCCGGCGGCGGCGGAAAGCGGGTCTCCAGCGGGACCGCCAGCAGCCCGGCGAGAGGCGAAAAGCCCATGAGCAGCAAAAGCAAAATGGCGCCCCCGGACAGCGCGCAGCCTGTCCGCCTGTGGCGCGTGAAAGAGAGCGCAGCACCGACAACGCCAATAAAGAGCCCGAGATGCGTCGGCGTGGCGAAGAACTCGAAGACCTTGGAAACGATGAAGAACATAAGAAGTGTCTTTTTCGCACGGGATCGTGTCCGGCCGTGCTCGAGCTAGCGGAAGCATCTGCCCGCTCCCTGTCCCTCCCCCGCTAAAGCGGGAGAGGGGATGCTCGCGATCAGCAGGCTAGATGAAGGCCAGGACCTGACTCCCTCTCCCGCGTAAGCGGGGGAGGGTTGGGGAGGGCTACATATTCGGGTAGTTCGGCCCGCCGCCGCCTTCGGGCGGAACCCAGGTGATGTTTTGCGCGGGGTCCTTGATGTCGCAGGTTTTGCAATGCACGCAATTCTGCGCGTTGATCACGAAGCGCGGGTCGGTCTTGGCTTCCTCGTCGCCATAGACGACCTCGTAGACGCCGGCAGGGCAATAGAGGCGCGCCGGCTCGCCATAGATTGGCAGGTTCCTCGCGATCGGAATCGACGGGTCCTTCAGCACCAGATGCACCGGCTGGTCTTCCTCGTGGTTCGTGTTCGAGACGAAGACCGAAGAGAGCTTGTCGAAAGCGGGTTTCTGCGTGAGCTTCTGATAGACGATCGGCGTCACTTCCGAGACCGGCTTGAGGCAAGCATAGTCCGGCTTGCCATGCTTCAACGTGCCGAAGAAGGAAAAGCCGAAGAGTTCATTCGTCCACATATCGAGGCCGAAGAGCGGCGCGCCGAGATAGGTCCCGTATCTCGACCAGAGCGGCTTCACATTGCGCACCGGCTTGAGATCGCGGCCGATGTCGGATGCCTTCCAGGCGGCGTCATAGGCGCTCACCTCGTCATGCGCGCGGCCTTCGGCAAGCGCCGCGGCCACATGTTCCGCCGCCAGCATTCCAGAAAGGATCGCGTTATGCGAGCCCTTGATGCGCGGCACGTTCATGAAGCCCGCCGCGCATCCGATAAGCGCGCCGCCAGGAAAGACCAGCTTGGGCACGCTCTGCCAGCCGCCTTCGGTGAGCGCGCGCGCGCCATACGCCAGACGTTCGCCGCCCTCCAGCGTCGCCGCGATCAAAGGGTGGCATTTGAAACGCTGGAACTCGTCGAAGGGTGAGAGCGTCGGATTGGAATAATTTAGATGCACGACGAAGCCGACCGAAACCAGCCCGTCCTCGAAGTGATAGAGGAACGAGCCGCCGCCCGTGTCGGCCTGGAGCGGCCAACCGAATGAGTGCTGCACCAGGCCGGGGTGGTGCTTTTCTTTGGGAATCCGCCACAGCTCCTTGAAACCGATGCCGAATTTTTGAACGTCGCTGTCCTCGCACAGATCGAACTTCTCGAGCAGTTGCTTGGAGAGCGAGCCGCGCGCGCCTTCTGCGAAAAGGGTGTATTTGGCGCGCAACTCCATGCCGCGCGTAAAGCTGTCTTTCGGCTTGCCGTCGCGGCCGACGCCCATGTCCCCGGTCGCCACGCCGACAACTTCGCCCTTGTCCCCGTAAAGAACCTCGGCGCCCGCGAAACCCGGATAGATCTCGACGCCGAGCGCCTCTGCTTCAGAAGCCAGGAACCGCACGACATTGCCGAGCGAGCCGATGAAATTGCCGTGATTGTTCATCAGCTTCGGCATCAAAATGTTTGGGATGCGGAAGCCGCCTTTTTCGGAGAGGAGCAGAAATTGGTCGTCGTGAACCTGCGTCTTCAAGGGCGCGTCATCACGATCGTGCCAGCCGGGGAGCAGGCGGTCGAGGCCGATCGGGTCGATGACCGCCCCGGAGAGAATATGGGCGCCGGGCTCCGAGCCTTTTTCGATGACGACGACGGACAGGTCGGGCGCGACCTGTTTCAAGCGAATCGCTGCGGAAAGACCGGCCGGCCCTGCGCCAACAATCGCGACGTCGTAATCCATCCCTTCGCGCTCGGGCAATTCCATATTCGCTTCAGACATTTCCGATCCTTTTTCACCCTTCTTGGACGCATTCTAGCCTTTTTGGGCGCGCCGCGCCAAAACTAGATTAATCGCCACCGCCTTTTCGCGGCGGGCGAAAAGTGGGGCTCCATGATCAGGCTCGGCGCAATTGCAGCAATCCTCTTAGCGCTCGGTGGTTTTTTTGCATGGTGGATGACGCAGGGAAACAGCGACGCGAACGCGCCCTTTCTCGGCTACGTGGAGGGCGAGACGCTTTACATCGGCCCGAATGAGGGTGAGCGGCTGGCGGCTGTTTTCGTTTCAGCGGGTTCCGTTGTGAAGGCCGGCGATCCCCTCTTCACCATGGCCACGCCGCTTCTCGACCGCAGCCGGGCCGAGGCGGCCGCGCGCATCGGACAGCTGGAGGCGCAAGTCCAAAATCTCGAGGCCGCGACCAGCCGGCCCGAGCAGGTCGCCGTGCTGCAGGCGGCGTTGGAGCGCGCCGAGGCGTCGCTGACCTTTTCGCGAAACGACTACCAGCGTCAGCGCACGCTTTACCAAAAGGGCGACGTCGCCAAGGCGGCCCTCGACCGCGCAGAGATGGCCCTGAAGCGCGATGAGGCCGCCGTGAAGGAGGCGCGCCGGCAGGTGGAAGCCGCGCGCATCCCAGGCCGCTCACAGGAGATCGAGGCGGCGCAGGCGGCCTTGAATCAGGCCCGCGCGCAATTGCAGGCGATCGACATTCGCGTCGCGCGGCAGAGCGTCCACGCGCCGGCGGCCGGGGCGGTGCAGGATGTTTTCTTCCGCCCCGGCGAGGTCGTCAACGCCGGCCAGCCGGTTATCGCGCTACTGCCGCCCGGCAACCGCAAGGTGCGTTTCTACGTGCCAGAGCCTCGGCTCGCGCAGTTGAGGCTGGGCGCCCGCGTCAGGGTGACATGCGACGGCTGTTCCGACGATCTCTACGGGCGCATTTCTTTCATCGCCAGCCGGCAGGAATATACGCCGCCGGTGATTTTCAGCGACGTCGAGCGCGCAAAGCTGGTTTTCAAGGCGGAGGCGCGCCTCGAGGGGAAAGCGCGGGAGCTCCCGCTCGGAATGCCTGTTTCTGTGACGCCGCTGCCGGAGAATGCGGAGGCTTCGAAGTGAGGCGAGCGCGTTTCAAGTCGTCACTGCGAGGCGCGCAGCGACGAAGCAATCCGGGAACCGCCGCCATTGCGCTGGATTGCTTCGCGTCGCTCGCAGTGACGGAGGCGCGAGGCCTGTGAGCGACCTTGTTCGACCGGCTACCGACATCGCGATCGACGTTTCGGGCCTCACCAAAATCTTCGCAGGCAAGAAGGTCGTCGATAATCTTTCGCTGCGCGTGAAGCGGGGGCACATACAGGGCTTCCTCGGTCCCAATGGCAGCGGCAAGACGACAACCATTCGCATGCTCTGCGGCCTGTTGACGCCCGACGCCGGCGAGGGGCGCTGCCTAGGCTTGGACATTCGCACGCAGCAGGAGGAGATCAAGCGCCACGTCGGCTATATGACGCAAGGCTTTTCGCTCTACCGCGACCTCACCATCCGCGAGAATCTCGAGTTCGTCGCCCGAATCTATGGGCTCGTGGCGCCGGAAGACGCAGCGCAGGCGGCGTTGGAGCGGCTGGGCCTTACGGCGCGCGCCGACCAGCTTGCGGGAGAGCTTTCCGGCGGCTGGAAGCAGCGGCTCGCGCTCGGCGCCTGCATCCTGCCGGCGCCGTCTCTGCTCTTGCTCGACGAGCCGACGGCGGGCGTCGATCCGAAGGCGCGGCGCGACTTCTGGGACGAGATTCATCATCTGGCGAACGAAGGCCTTACCGTCCTCGTCTCGACACACTACATGGACGAGGCCGAGCGCTGCCACGAGATCGCTTATATCCTCGACGGCAAGCTGCTCGTTTCCGGCACGATAGAAGACACGATAAGAAACGCTCGGCTCACTACCTATGTCGTGAAAGGCGAGGGGCTCGACGCCTTGGCGGCCGAATTGAATCGGGCGCCCGGCGTCGACATGGTTGCCCCATTCGGCGCTGCGCTGCATGTCGGCGGCCGCGACCGGCAAGCGATGGAAGCGGTCGCCGCTCGCTACGCCGATAGAGCGCATCGCTGGATGCAGGACGAGCCGACGCTGGAAGACGTTTTTATAGAGCTGATGACGCGCAACCATCGGAGCGGCCAATGAACGAGGCCTCGGTGCGCCGAGATATTCAGCGCGACATACAGCCTGCGCGGCGCGGCGCGCTCGCGCAATCGTGGCAGCGCCTCGTCGCCATGTTCGTGAAAGAGTTCATCCAGCTCCGCCGCGACCGCCCGACTCTCGGAATGATCGTGGGCAT
This sequence comes from Methylocystis sp., assembly GCA_024506175.1. Classification (GTDB taxonomy): domain Bacteria; phylum Pseudomonadota; class Alphaproteobacteria; order Rhizobiales; family Beijerinckiaceae; genus Methylocystis. Next base: position 13,560 of record JAMBEQ010000111.1, on the reverse strand, counting down.
TCCGCTGATCCAGCTCTTGCTGTTCGGTTACGCCATCAACACAGATCCGAAGCATCTCCCCACCGCGGTCCTGGTCAGCGACGACAGCCCTTTGGCGCGCGCGCTCGTCGGCGCCCTGCGGGCAACGGACTACTTCCACGTCAAATACGTCGTGCAAGGCGAGCAGAGGGCGGACCAGCTCATTCGTTCCAACGAAGTGCAATTCGTCATTCAGATTCCGCCGGACTTTTCGCGCCGTCTGGTGCGGGGCGAGCGACCGAGCCTGCTCATCGTCGCCGACGCGACCGATCCCACGGCGACCGCCGGCGCCATCGCCGCCGCCTCCGGCGCCGTTATTCAGGCTCTCGACCGTGAGCTCACCGGCGCGCTCGCAACGCTTGCGCAAAATTCACCGCCTTTCGATCTGCAAGTGCACCGCAGGTACAATCCGGCAGGCGAAGCGCGCCGCAATATCGTGCCGGGCCTCATCGGCACCATCCTCACCATGACGATGCTGATCTATACGGCGCTCTCCGTCACGCGCGAGATCGAACGCGGCACGATGGAGGCGCTGCTCGCCATGCCGGTGAAGCCCGTCGAGATCATGCTGGGAAAGATTACGCCCTATGTCGTCGTGGGCGGCGTGCAGATGGCCACGATCTTGATCGTCGCTACCTTCCTTTTCCGGGTGCCGATCGTCGGCTCGCTCTTCGTGCTCGTCCCGCTGACGCTGCTGTTCATCGTCGCGAACCTGTCGATGGGGTACACGCTCTCTACCGTCGCCGCGAATCAGCTTCAGGCGATCCAGATGACTTTCTTTTTCTTTTTGCCGAGCATGCTGCTCTCGGGCTTCCTCTTTCCCTTCTATGGCATGCCGGTCTGGGCTCAATATCTGGGGGAGGGGCTCCCGCTCACCCATTATCTGCGCATCGTGCGCTCGGTGATGCTGAAGGGCTCCGGATATGGAGATCTCGCGGCGGACGCCGGCGCGCTGGCGCTCTTCACGCTTGTCGCGATGAGCGTCGCGGTCATGCGCTTCAGACAGACGCTGGATTGACGCCAGCCGGCGGCGGCCTAACATGAGGCGTAGGAGGCGGTTATGTCGAAGCCGGATGCCGATCCAATCGCGCGCTTCAATACCATATTGAAGGTCGCGGCCGTTTTTGCGCTGCTTCTCGGCGCCTACAATCTCTGGTCCTTCTTCAACAGCAGCCGTTATCAGGCCTTGTGCGGCGCCTCCTATTGGGATCTGAGCCGCGCGCAGCTCGATGGCTGTCTGGATCAAAAGCGCAACCTCGAAGGCAAGTAAGCCATGGCGCGACGTTCTGGTTTTGCGTTTCTCATCGCGCTTTTTCCCGCCGGGGCCGGAGCGACGGAAGTCCATTTGGATTGCGCGCGCAGCAACCAGACAGCGATGGTGGACGTCGACATCGACCGGCAGTTCTTGCAAATCATGTGGAGCGAAGGAGTGGCCGAGGAATATCGACAGGGCGACTCCTATATTTCGGGGCCCGATAAATACGGCCGCAAGGAAAGGGTCGTCTACGTCATGAGCGTCGATAAAAGCCTCATCACCTTCGGCACGGACAGGCTCTGCATGGAGGACGGCGCCAAAAAATGCCGGGAGCAGCATGTGCGCAACACGCTCGACGTGGGCCGAGGCGAGATGAAATACGACAATGGCGACGAGATCGCTGTGCTGGCCTGTCACCCTGCGCCGCCGGGGCGGCGATTCTAACCCGGCTTATTACTTACTTAATTTCCGGAAAGAACCGCCCCATCATACGGTCGCGATAGGCCACGAGATTGGGCTTTCCGAGGGCCGCCTCACGAGTCGCTGAGATGGTCGCCGGGTCCATGAGAAGGGCCAGCGTCGCGAAGACTGCGGCGTCCGCGGCGCAGGCGCCTTCGCCCATAAGGAAGGGCTTGTCTTCGAGCAAAATTGACAGCGTCTCGACGTCGCGCGCGCCGAGCATGCCAAGCTCTCTATCGTTGAAGCGTCCGATTCCCTGCTTCCATAAGCGCTTCGCGATATCCCGGCGGATCGCCCATTTGGCGATGGGCCGCACGGGCGCGGGTAGCACGCGATCGAAATAGGCGCCGACGCCTTTCGCAAAATTCGCGCCGTCAGTCCAGCGGTGATAGGCGACGAGGGGAACCAGGTGATCCTCGCACAGTTTTTCGACCGCCCAGCTCTGCGCGCGCTGCTTCGGCGATAGGCCTGCGTCGAAGTCGATCCCGCGGGTCTTCTCGAGATGCAAGCGAATGAAGGTCGAATCGGCGACGATAACGCCCTTGTCGTCGATATAGGGGAGCTTGCCTTTTGGCGCCTTTCGGAAGCCGGTCGGGTCAACCACATAATCGATGTTCGCCATTTTCAGCAGCGTCATGGCCTTGATGACGAATGGAGAGAGATCGGGAAGTCCCGGAACAGATCCAAATCCGTAGATTTTCAACATGTCTTCCTCCAACCTGATGCGCGTGGTTGAAAATCGACGCTCCAGATGACATCTGCGCGAAAGCGCTAGTAGTTTCAACTGGAGGCGCTGGTGGACAAATTACTCGGCCGCATATTGCGGAACATGTTCTTTGAGCTTCTGTTTAGCTGGCCTGGTGGAACGTTATTCGCGATCGGCTTGGTTCTGGCAGTCATAGGTTTCGTGAAACTGTGTCGTTCCGGCAACCATGGCCTCAGCGCGGGCGCCTTCAAATCGGGCGGCGTTGTCGGCGGAGCGCCTGAAGGAGATCGGAGCGATGCAGCTTAAGGCGCAATGAGCGCCGCGTCGCTTCGCGCCATCGCGCCCAACACGCGATTGCCTTCTATCCTGACGGCGCCCGAGGCCACGAGCCGCAGGGCCAACGGATAGATAATGTGCTCCTGCGACAGCACACGGGCGCCGAGCGTCTCGGGGGTGTCGCTGTCGAGCACGGGAACGGCGGCCTGCGCGACGATCGGGCCCTCGTCCATCTCCGGCACAACGAAATGCACCGTACAGCCGTGGATTTTCACGCCGTCGGCAAGTGCGCGCTCATGCGTGTGCAAGCCGCGATAGGACGGAAGCAGGGCAGGGTGGATGTTGAGCATTCGCTCGCGCCACTGGCCGATGAACCAGGGCGTAAAGAGCCGCAAGAAGCCCGCGAGGCAGATGAAGTCGATGCGGTAGGTTTCGAGAACGACTTGCAGCGAGCGTTCGAATTCCTCGCGCCCCGCATAGATCTTATGATCGACGGCGGCAACGGCGATTCCGGCGGCTTTCGCTTTTGCAAGGCCTGGCGCATCCGGGCGGTTGGAGAGGACAAGGGCGATCTCGGCCGGGAAATCCGGCGCGCGCGCGGCGGCGATCAGCGCATCCATGTTGGAGCCGCGGCCGGAGATGAGAATGGCGGTGCGCAGGCGGGTCATGTTGTTCGACCTTGGTAGTCGCTCCCTTCTCCCGCTCGCGGGAGAAGGTGTCGCCGCGAAGCGGTGACGGATGAGGGCCCTCACCCGACCCCCGCTGACGCGGGGGCCACCCTCTCCCGCAAGCGGGAGAGGAGACGCTTACGAGCAGCATTCTCGATGAAGGTCGAGGCTCACAACCCCAGCTTACCCTTCATCACAACGCGCTCGTCGCCCTCGGCTTCGATCGCCTCGCCGATTCTCACGGGCTTCTCGCCCACGTCGCGCAGTATCACCTCGGCCTCGTCCGCGCCGTCTTTCGCCGCGAAGACGACCATGCCGATCCCGCAATTGAAGGTGCGCAGCATCTCAAACTCCGCGACGTCGCCGGTCTTCGCGAGCCATTTGAACACCCGAGGAACCTCGAAGGCGGTCAAATCCAACGACACGCCCAGTCCCTTGGGCAGCACGCGCGGGATATTGTCCGGGAAGCCGCCGCCGGTGATATGGGCGAGCGCCCGAATATGGCTCGTGCGCTTCAGCGCGGCGAGCAGAGGCTTCACGTAGATTCGCGTCGGTTCGAGCAGCGCGCGCGCGAGCGTCATCTCGGGCGCGAAGGGGGCGGTCGCGTTCCAGGATAGCCCCGTGTCCTTCACGATGCGGCGAACGAGCGAGAAGCCGTTGGAATGCGCGCCGGAGGAGGGCAGGCCTAAGGCGACGTCGCCCGCATGAACCTCGCGGGGCAGGAGCCTTCTGCGGTCGACGGCGCCCACGGCGAAGCCTGCAAGATCGTAATCCCGCTTCGAGTAGAGGCCGGGCATTTCCGCGGTCTCGCCGCCGAGCAGCGCGCAGCCCGCCATGACGCAGCCGTCGGCAATGCCCTTCACCACCGAAGCGGCGATGGCGGGATCAAGCTTGCCGGCAGCGTAATAGTCGAGGAAGAAGAGGGGCTCCGCCCCTTGCACGATAAGATCGTTGACGCACATGGCGACGAGATCGACGCCGATCGTCCCGTGCATGCCGGATTCGATGGCGATCTTGACCTTCGTGCCCACGCCGTCATTGGCCGCAACGAGCAAGGGATCTGAATAGCCCGCCGCCTTGAGGTCGAAAACGCCGCCGAAGCCACCGATCTCGCCGTCGGCGCCCAGTCGGCGCGTGGCGCGCACGGAGGGTCGGATCATGTCCACGAGGCGGTTGCCGGCGTCGATATCGACGCCCGCGTCGGAATAGGTGAGCCCTCTGGCTTTTTCTTTCATTGCCTTGTCCCGTCGGGCTCCTCCCGCCCACTAGCAGGTTAATGGGCAATGCGCCCCCGCCTGTCAAATGAGCCGCCGTCTGTTAAGCTGATGTGTGATCGCACAAAGAATTTTTGCGTCTGCTCAGTCTTCATACGTCGATCGGAGGTTAACACCATGAAACGACGTTCTACGATTGACGATATTGCCGCAGCGCGAGACGAGGGCGTCATCGACGCCGCCACCTTCGAGAAGCTGGCGAAGTATCTCGGCCGCGCCGCGCCCGCGGCGCCGGCCTATCAGCCGCCGCGCTACGATTTCGTGCATCTGCTTTGGTATGCCGGCGCGCTGATCGTGCTGGGCGCCATGGGCATGTTTTCGACCACGGCCTTTGGCCTGTGGGGCGACAAGGCCTTGCTCACGACGGCGCTGGTCTATGCGGCGGCTTTCCTCGCAGCAGGCGCTTCTCTCTGGCGGCGCGATCTGCGCACGCCTGGCGGGCTGCTCATCACCTGCGCCGTCGGCATGGCCCCGCTCGCCATCTATGCGCTGCAATCGCTTTGGGGGCACAACCCCGTCGACGCGCCGAGCGGCTATCGGGATTTCTATGTCTGGATCAAATCGAGCTGGCTGCCGATGGAGCTCGGGACGATCGCCTCGGCGTTGGCCGCGCTTCTTTTTTTCCCCTTTCCCTTCCTCACCATGATCATCGCCTTCTGCTTGTGGTTCATGTCGATGGATCTCACGCCCTGGCTGATAGGGGCCGAGCATTTCACCTGGGAGCAGCGGGCCTCCGTCAGCATGTATTTCGGCCTTGTGGTGATTGCGGTCGCCTGGCTCGTCGATCTCAAGCGCTGGAAGAACGGCGACTTCGCCTATTGGCTGCATCTTGGCGGTCTTCTGGCGTTCTGGGGCGGGCTGACGGCGCAGCATAGCGGCGACGAGTTCGGCAAGGCCCTGTATTGCGCGGTCAACGCCGGCCTCGTGTTTATGTCGCTTTTCCTCATGCGCCGCGCTTACGCCGTCTTCGGGGCGGTTGGCGTGACGATGTATTTGGGTCATCTCGCCTGGGACGTATTCAAGGACTCGATCCTTTTTCCCTTCGCGCTTTCGGGCATCGGCGTGGCGCTGATCGCTTTTGGCCTCTTCTTCCATAAGTACGGGGCGGCGATCGGGGCGGGCTTGGGCGATTTGCTGCCCCAGCATCTTGCGGGGCTGCGGCCAGTGCGCGCGCGGGGAAAGTCACTTTAGAGAAAGCGTATCAGCTGCGCGCGCGCCAAGCTCCACCGCCCCCACGACAGAAAAAATTCGCCCGCCGACAATGAGGCGCGCGGAGAAAGTCGAATTCGGGCAAGACGCTGTGACGCAACGACCTGAAAAAGCGGGGGCGCACGGCCCTTTTCATTGCGCTTTTGCCCCTGGTCGCGTATATCAGGGGCATTCCCATCATGGTCGGTCGAGCCTAATGGGTCGCCAGCGCGAAGGACGCGCGGCGCCGGACGCTCCCGCCATGTTCCGACCCAAGGAGAATTCTTGAGATGAGCAACGCCCCCTTGATGCCTAAGGCGACGGCTGTCTGGCTCGTCGAAAACACCTCCCTGACTTTCGACCAGATCGCCGAATTTTGTAAGCTTCATCCGCTGGAGGTGAAGGGCATCGCCGATGGCGAGGTCGCGGCTGGCATTCGCGGGCATGATCCGATCACCTCGGGCCAGCTCACCCGCGAGGAGATCGGGCGCGGGGAGCGCGACACCAAGCATCAGCTCAGGCTTTCCGTCTCCAAGGTGGTGATGCCGGAGGTCAAGAAAGTGCGGGGCCCGCGCTACACCCCGCTGTCGCGCCGCCAGGATCGTCCCAACGCCATCCTCTGGCTGTTGCGCAACCATCCAGAGCTGAAGGACGCGCAAATCATGCGTCTTGTCGGCACCACCAAGGCGACGCTGAAGGCGATCCGCGAGCGCACGCATTGGAATTCGGCGTCGCTGACGCCGATGGATCCGGTGACCCTGGGTCTCTGTTCGCAGATCGATCTCGACTTCGAGGTCAATCGGGCCGCCAAGGATCGTCCAGCCCTCGTCGAGGATCAGGGTCAGACGCTCATGCCGGCCGCCGTTACGACCGCGCCGCGTGAGCCGGTGACGACCGAGGACGTTTTCGGCAAGCCTTCGGCTCCCCGCCCGACTGAGGAAGAAGACAATTTCGACGCCGATCGCGTTTTCGGCCGTCTGAAGGACCTCGACTTCGGCGAGTGAACGCTTCGGGCGCCGACGTTCTCGGCGCCCTCGAGTTGCTTCCCAAGCTTCGCGCCTTTCTTTGCCGGCGCCAGCTGACGCTTTCGCCGAAAATTGCATGTATAGCTGGGCGAGCCGCCGTTCGACTCCCTTCTTGGAGAGCCCGCTCATGACAGCATCCGCCTATGATCGCGATCTGGACCGCAACCCGGCCAATTTCCAGCCTCTAACGCCGCTCAGCTTTCTGGCGCGCGCAGCGGCGGTTTTTCCGGATCGGGTCGCGATCATCCATGGCGAGCTGCGCCGCAGCTATCGTGACTTCTATGCGCGCAGCCGGCGCCTCGCGAGCGCGCTCGAGAAGGCGGGGATCGGGCGGGGCGACACGGTTTCGGTTGTGCTCGCCAATACGCCGGCGATGCTCGAATGCCATTACGGCGCGCCCATGATCGGCGCCGTGCTCAACACGCTCAATACGCGCCTCGACGCGCCGATCCTGGCCTTTACGCTCGATCACGCCGAAGCGAAGGCGCTGATCGTCGACCGGGAGTTCTCGGGCTTGATGCGGGAGGCGCTGGCGCTCTGCAAATCCAAGCCTCTCATCATCGACTATGATGATCCGGAGTATATTGGCCCGGGTGAGCGGCTGGGTTCAATCGATTACGAGGACTTCCTCCTAGCGGGCGATCCGGACTACGCATGGGCGCCGCCCGGCGACGAATGGGATGCGATTTCGCTCAACTACACATCGGGAACCACGGGCGATCCCAAAGGCGTCGTTTCTCACCACCGCGGCGCCTATCTGCTGGCGCTCGGCAATATTTTGACCGGCGACATGGGGAGGCAGCCGGTCTATCTGTGGACTCTGCCGATGTTCCACTGCAACGGCTGGTGCTTTCCTTGGTCCATCTCTGTCCCAGCCGGCACGCATGTCTGCCTGCGGCAGGTGCGGGCGGGCCATATGTACGAGCTCATGGCCGAGCATGGCGTCACGCATCTTTGCGGCGCGCCAATCGTCATGTCGACGCTGCTCAACGCCAGCGACGCCGAGAAAAGGCCGTTGAAGGCGACGGTGCGATTCTTCACCGCCGCCGCGCCGCCGCCGCAGGCCGTGCTCGCCGCGATGAAGGCCGCCGGCTTCGAGGTGACCCATCTTTATGGCCTGACCGAAACCTACGGTCCCGCGGCGGTCAACGAATGGCAGGACAGCTGGGACGCGCTCGACGACGCTGCTCAGGCGCAGATGAAGGCGCGGCAGGGCGTGCGCTATGTCGTGCAGGACGAGCTCGACGTCATCGACCCGGAAACCCTGCAGCCCGTGCCGCGCGATGGGCAGACCATGGGCGAGGTGATGTTCCGCGGCAACATTGTGATGAAGGGCTACCTCAAGAACCCATCAGCCACGAAGAAGGCGTTCGAGGGCGGCTGGTTCCACACCGGCGATCTCGGCGTGATGCATCCCGATGGCTATATTCAGCTCAAGGACCGATCCAAGGACATCATCATCTCTGGGGGTGAGAATATCTCGTCGATCGAGGTCGAGGATATTCTCTTCAAGCATCCGAAGGTGAGCGCCGCCGCCGTCGTGGCGGCCCCCGACGACAAATGGGGCGAGACACCCTGCGCATTTATCGAACTCAAGGCCGGCGGCGAAGAGACCACCGCGGAGGAGATTATTGCGTGGTCGCGCACGCACCTGGCGCATTTCAAATGCCCGCGGCACGTTGTGTTCGGTCCGCTGCCGAAGACGTCTACGGGGAAGATCCAGAAATACATTCTGCGCAATAGGGCGCGGGAGATGTGGCCGGGCGGCGTGTCGACAGCGACGCTCTGAGCCGCGTTTTGGGCTGCTTTCCGTTACCAGCTCAGCAAACAAGCCTAATAGCAGCGCAGCCAGCAATCGTCTCCGATTGCTGGCTGTCGACGTTTTGGCGCGGCGCTGACGGCCAGACCAGCGCAGCTCCGGATGCGTCGATTAGAAGAACAGGCCGAGGCAGCCGCCCGCGAGAGCGCCGACGACGCCAGCCGCGATGGTGTTCTGCAGCCCGCCGAGAGCGGCCGCAGCGAGGCCGCCGAGGATAACGGCGCCGACGCCGGCGAAGATGTAGGTGTTCGTGGTGATTTCGAGTTCTTTCTCAGCCATGATCTTCACTCCTCTTTTTCGTTCCCATTGCGCGCCTTATGTTTATGTTTTTATGGCGCTTAGCCCCCCGCCCTGGCGGGTGCGCGTCATTTCGACGCAGGGGAAGGTTAGCACAAGATTTCGCCTTGTCCAGCCGCGCTGCTCCGTTTCCGCGACAACGTGTCGCAGGCGATAAGGCACTGAAACAAAAGGTATTATGTAATCCCTCTTGGAAAATCTCCAAAAAAGAGCGGCAAAAAAATTCGGCGCCCGGCGCATATTTTTTCTTTTTGCGACGCAGCAAAGGGCGCGGGCTGTGCGGAGTCGTTTTCGCTCGCGGGGGGCGCTATAGGTGCCTTTTATGAGCCAGATCCAAGCCGCCGACGCCGTCGCTTCCGCCAACGCCCCCAAGCGCCGATTCGGCGAAACGCTTGCGCCGTTGCGTCCGCTTCTGCCCTACGCGCTGCGCTACAAGCGCACGATCCTCCTGGCCTTCGCGGCGCTGCTGCTGGCCTCCGGAGCAACATTGACGCTCCCGGCGGCCGTGCGCGGCATGATCGACCATGGCTTCTCGGCGGAGAGCGCCGGAACGGTGAACGCCTATTTCGGCGCGATGGTCGCTGTCGCCGCGACTCTCGCGCTCGCTTCCGCGAGCCGTTACTATTTCGTTATGACGCTCGGGGAGCGCGTCGTGGCCGATCTGCGGGCGGACCTTTTCCAACATCTGACGGCGCTGGACTCTGCCTTTTACGACACGGCGAAGACCGGCGAGTTGCTCTCCCGCCTCACCGCCGACACAACGCTGTTGAAATCGGCCTTCGGCTCATCGGCCTCAATCGCGCTGCGCAACATGTTCATGTTCGTCGGCGCTGTGGTGATGATGTTTGCGACGAGTCCGAAGCTCGCGGGACTGGCGCTTGCGGCGATTCCCGTGATCGTCTTGCCGCTTATCGCGTCAGGCCGCGGCGTGCGCCGGCGGTCCAAGCACGCGCAGGATACGCTCGCCCAGGCCGCCGCCTATGCGGGGGAGAATTTGGCGGCCGTGCGCGCGATGCAGGCCAATGGCGCTCAGGCCGCCACGGTCGCGCGGTTCAAACGCGCCGTCGAAAGCGCCTACGAGGCCGCGCAGGCGGCGACGCTGATGCGCGCCTTTGTGACTGCGGGCGCCATTCTCGTCGTCTTCACCAGCGTCGTTGCGGTTCTCTGGCTCGGCGCGCAGGATGTGCTCGCCGGGCGAATAAGCTCGGGTCTACTCTCGCAGTTCGTGCTCTACGCCGTGCTCGGCGCCAGTTCGCTGGGTGAGCTTTCCTCCGTGTGGAGCGAAGTGACCGCGGCAGCCGGCGCCGCTTCGCGTATCGCGGATATTCTCGCTGTGAGGCCGAAGATCGTCGCGCCGTCGCATCCGACGCCGCCGCCTGCGCGGTGGGAGGGGCGCATCTCCTTCGAGCACGTGAGCTTCGCCTATCCGACGGCGCTCGAGCGACCGGCGCTGCGTGATTTGTCGTTTTCTATCGCGCCGGGTGAGCGCGTCGCGCTCGTCGGCCCCTCGGGCGCCGGCAAATCCACGGTTTTTGCGCTGCTCTTGCGATTCTACGACGTGGACAAGGGCGCGATTGCCCTCGACGGCGTCGATCTGCGCGCGCTCGACCCGCTCGATCTGCGCCGGGCGATCGCCCTTGCGCCGCAGGACCCGGTGATCTTCGGGCTCTCGGTCGCCGAGAATATCGCTTACGGCCGCGAAAGCGCGTCCCGCGAGGCGATCATTGCGGCCGCCAAACGGGCCCAGGCGCATGATTTCATCGAAGCCTTGTCGCAAGGCTACGACACGTTACTCGGCGAACGTGGCGTCACGCTCTCCGGCGGCCAGCGCCAGCGCCTCGCGATCGCCCGCGCGATTCTCGCCGACGCGCCCGTGCTGCTGCTCGACGAAGCGACCTCGGCGCTCGACGCCGAGAACGAGGCGGCCGTACAGAGGGCGCTGCACGACGTGATGACCGGACGCACCAGCATCGTGATCGCGCATCGCCTGGCGACGGTGCTCGAGGCCGACCGCATCATCGTTCTGGACGAGGGCCGCATCGTGGAGGAGGGGACCCACGCGACGCTCTCCGCGGCCGGCGGCCTTTATGCGCGGCTTGCAAAGTTGCAGTTCGACACGGAGCGCGCCTTTGGACTCGAAGCCGAACCGGTCCTATATTCGCCGCATGGCGCAGGCGACTGAGGCCTTGAGAATGGCCGTGCACAGGCACGGCCTGGGCCGATATGTCGCTTGGTGAACAAGCGCGCCGCTATCCGACGCCGGCTCAGGCGAACTCCGAACAGAACGAATCCCTGTATTTTCCCATCGGTCTGTCCATGGCCGACATTCGCTCGGGGATGGCTGCCCGAACGACAGGCAATCGAGCAGCCATCGTCGCGGCGGCGCCATTTGCCTTTGCCCTGATTGATGCTAAGAGCACCCGCCAACCCTCACAGGCGGCGCGTTTTCTTTCGCCCGCCTAGCCGCATCACAGAAGGAGTTGGCCCCATGGCCCGTCTGCCCGCCGCGTTGACCGAAGCGCTCACTTTCGACGACGTGCTGCTGCGCCCCGGCCATTCCCGCGTCATGCCTTCGGCGGTGGATCTATCGAGCCGCCTCACCCGCGAAATCACCCTCAATCTGCCGATCATCTCCGCCGCCATGGACACGGTGACGGAGGCGCGACTCGCCATCGCCATGGCCCAGGCCGGCGGCATCGGCGTCATTCATCAAAATCTTTCGCCCGCCGATCAGGCCGCGGAGGTGCGCAAGGTGAAGCGCTACGAGAGCGGGATGGTGGTCAACCCGATCACGATTTTCCCCGACGAGACGCTCGCAGACGCGCTTTCGCTGATGGCGTCGAACGGCATTTCCGGCATTCCGGTCGTCGAGCGCGAACCGAATGGCGCAAAGGGCAAGCTCGTCGGCATTCTTACGAACCGCGACGTGCGCTTCGCGCAGGACAAGCGCCAGCCGATCGCCGAGCTGATGACCAAGAAGCTCGTGACCGTGCGCGAGGGCGTGCGGCAGGATGAGGCGCAACGCCTTTTGCATGAGCATCGCATTGAGAAGCTGCTCGTCGTCGACGCGGATTACCGCTGCGTCGGTCTCGTGACGGTCAAGGACATCGAAAAGGCCACGCAACACCCCAACGCCTGCAAGGATCCGGAAGGGCGCCTGCGCGTCGCCGCCGCGACGACGGTGGGCGACCACGGCTACGAGCGGGCGCTGCAGCTCATAGACGCCGGCGCCGATTGCGTCGTGATCGACACGGCGCACGGCCATTCGCAGGCCGTCATCGACCAGGTCGCGCGCGTGAAGCGAGATACCAACAAGGTTCAGATCATCGCCGGCAACATCGCCACCGCCGAAGCGGCCAGGGCGCTGATCGACGCCGGGGCCGACGCCATCAAGGTCGGCATCGGGCCGGGCTCGATCTGCACCACGCGCATCGTCGCGGGCGTCGGCGTGCCGCAGCTTACGGCCATCATGGAGGCGTCGGAAGAGGCGCGCAAAGCCGACGTGCCGGTGATCGGCGACGGCGGAATCAAATACTCCGGCGATTTCGCCAAAGCCATTGCGGCGGGCGCCGAGGTGGCGATGATGGGCTCGCTCTTCGCGGGCACGGAGGAAGCTCCCGGCGAGGTGTTCCTGTATCAGGGCCGTTCGTTCAAGTCCTATCGCGGCATGGGCTCGGTCGGCGCCATGGTGGCCGGCTCGGCGACCCGCTATTTCCAGGGCGACGTCAAGGAGCAGCTGAAACTCGTGCCCGAAGGCATCGAAGGGCAGGTTCCTTATCGCGGTCCCATCGCGCCGATTCTCTATCAGCTCGCTGGCGGCTTGCGTTCGGCCATGGGCTATGTTGGCGCGGCCACGATCCGCGAATTCCAGGAGAAGGCGCAATTCGTGCGCATCACCAACGCCGGCTTACGCGAAAGCCATGTGCATGACGTCGCGATCACCCGCGAGAGCCCCAACTACCCGACTGGGGTGTGACGGGCGCAGCCAGTCCGGCGGCTCCGTGAGCGTCTGGGGCGGTTCCTTGAAAGAACTCCAGGCGCGGTTTTCTTCGAGGATGGGGCTGCGCGTGCAAAGGGCTCCGAACGCCCCTGCGGCGGCGAGAACAGCGGAGATCGTCGCGGCGATCCAAAAATCGCGAAGCTGCTTGAGGGTTGGCTTCATGCGGCCTTAGTTCGTTTCTTGCAGCCCGGTGCGGCGCGAAGCGCCGTGCAGCCGCATTGTCTACCCGAAAAGCCGTTCCGTTTAACGTGCGCATCGGGTTTGGCTCGAAAGGATAATCGAGGTTAAATAAGCTTTTAGCCTGAAGAAAATGAGGCAATACGAGGCTGGAGCACACGGACGAGTAAGACGCGGGCCAGCCAAGCCGGCTAGCGCTTCCTCCCCCAGGGGCAATTCCGCTGACGCAGCCATCCTCGGCTGCGCCAGCGCCGTCGAATAGCCGCCTAGTTGTGGCTTCTGATCAGGTTGTTCCGAGAAGGGCCTGAGCAGGCGATCGTCGGTTGAGGGCCGAATGTGGCCGGCGCTCGTCATACCACGAGAGCCATCGGGCGAGATCGGCGGCGCGCGTATCGGAC
>JAMBEQ010000110.1 GCA_024506175.1 Methylocystis sp. | reverse complement strand
CCTTACACGCCAAAAACCAACGGCAAGGCCGAGCGCTTCATCCAGACGATGCTGCGCGAATGGGCCTATGCCATTCCCTTCAAATCGTCCGATACGCGCGCCGCCGATCTCGCCCGATGGCTCTCGTTGTATAACGAGCGCCGGCCACATTCGGCCCTCAACCGACGATCGCCTGCTCAGGCCCTTCTCGGAACAACCTGATCAGAAGCCACACCTAGCGCGCTTTTCCGCTCGCATGGAATCATGCGAGCGATGAGAAATCGCGCAAAATCTAAGATGTGGAGCGCATTTATCGCAAGGTCCGTCAACTTTTGCGGAATGCGCCCTAAGGCGCCGCTGAAAAACAGGCTTAAATTAGGGCCGGACGCCTCAGCGCCGGCCCTTCTTACTTTTGCGGTTGGGCTTGTCGGCGGCGCCTGCTGCGCCATCCGTAAAGCCGACGAGGATCTCAAAATCCTCCTGCGGCTTGGCGCTCGCCTGCGTGAGGATGGGATCGGCCAATAAGCGGAAGTCCGTGCGCGCCATGCCGCTCGGAATCATAGCGCCGACGCGGTAGTTTTTCGACGACACGATCGACTCGTCTTTGGTCCGGCGTAGCGCTACGCGGATTACGCCGCCGTAGGAGCCTGGCGCGCCCGCAGGACCCAGCATCGCATCGCCCTCGATTCCGACGCTAATCGTCAAATGGTCGCCTTCGACGACACACTGGCGCGCGGTGGATTTGATCGACATTTGATGATGCACGCTGGCGGCCACCGCCCCGGCTGGCGAGCGGATCATCTGGGCGCCATCCTCGATCACAATGACCGGACAATCGGCTGTGGCGCCCGGCGCTGGCGCCGCGCCGGCCGAGCTGCCGGCAAACAGGTCCGGCATCCCGACTTTGGGAAGCTCGAACGCGCCAGCCCCTGGCGAGGATAAACCCATCGTTAAAACAAGCGCCGTCCAAGCTTTGAAGCCAGTTTTCATGAAAGCGAGCCCATGTATTCGACTGTCTGATTCTTCAAGGGAGCTTTGTAAAGCCCTCCTTGAATCCCTGAAGGGTGAGCGGGAGGCCGATGCCTTCCTCCGGCACCTGATGGATGATGAAGGTCGCCGTCTTCCCGGTCTTCAGCTGATCGATCAGCTTATCGTCCATGACGACCTCCGCAACGCACCCCGTTGGTAGACATTTGACAAAGCCGGCGCGACCGATGTCGGTTTCGTCGATTTTGAGACCAAGTCCGTTCGGCAGGAGGACGCCGAGCGGCGCGATCACGCGCAAGAGGCGGCTTTTGGCGTCGCTCGTCTTCAGGACAATGACAACGAGATTGACGTTGCTTTTGTCTTCGGCGACGACGCTTTGGATCAAAGCGCATTGCTCGCTGGAGGCGCCAAGCGGCGTTTCACAGCGAATTTCCCAGTCACCGTATTTGGATTTCACGACGCCCTGCGCTTCAGCCTTCGCGGCGAGGGTGAAGACCAGCGCCGCTCCGGCGCAGCCCGCGACGAGTTGTCGCAACGAGACGGGGAACGTCGCGGCGCGCAAGAATTTCATGATCGCTCCAGCAGAAGATTTGGGTCTCTGGTCGTTTTTGCAGGCCAATCCTGGCCGCATCTAGGCGGCTGGGAAATAAGCGCGAAGGCCGACGTTGCCTAGCAAATGGACTGGTCCTGTCAAGCTGCGACGAACCGGCGTGGCGGCCTAGAGCTATTCCAGCGCGACGTTTTGTCATTTATGAGGTTACGTCGCAGCAATTGCGCGGGGCCTGCGTTTGTGGTTGAACCGGGCCATATCGGACGAAGGCTTTCAGCGGCGGAAGCGCGTCCGAAATTTGCATGAAAACAGCAAAACCGGCTGACGAATAAGGTGCGAAAGGCGACCTGCATGTCCACGGGCAATCGAAACTTCCTTTCTGGCCGAGCGCTAGCGGCCGCAGTAGCGTTTCCAATCGTTCTCCTTGCAGGCGCCGCCTACGCGCAGGTCGAGGGCCAGCCCACGCCGGGCGGCATCGGGCTGCCAGCGACTGTCACCGGGGTCGGCGCGGAAACGCAGTTCTTTTACAATGGCATTCTGCTGCCGATCATCACTTTCATCGCCTTGGCGGTCCTTGGGCTCTTGCTCTACGTCTCCTGGCGCTACAACGAGCAGACAAACCCGGTCCCCTCGAGGCTGACCCATCACACCGGTCTCGAGATCGCCTGGACCCTCATGCCGATCCTCATCCTGGTGTTCGTCGCCATCCCATCCTTCCGCATTCTTGCGCATCAGGTCGAGATTCCGGAATCGAAGATCACGATCAAGGTCACTGGCAACCAGTGGTACTGGTCCTATAAGTACCCGGAGGATCAGGGCGGCGGCTTCGGTTTCGATCAGCTCATGAAGCCCGAGTCCGAGTTGAAGGAAGGCGAGCCCCGCCTGCTCGCGGTGGACAATGAGGCTTATGTTCCTGTCAACGAGGTCGTGAAGCTGCAAATCACGGCGGGTGACGTCATCCACTCCTTCGTCATCCCCGCCTTCGGCGTTCGCATGGATGCGGTTCCCGGTCGCCTCAACGAGACCTGGTTCAAGGCTGAAAAAGAAGGCGTTTATTACGGTCAATGCTCGAAGATCTGCGGCAAGGATCACGCGTTCATGCCCATGGCGATCCGCGTCGTGAGCCGCGAGAAATACGACGAATGGCTGGCCGAGGCGAAGAAGAAGTTTTCTGCGGCCGAGTCGCCGACGCGGCTCGCCTCGAGCGAGCAGGCTCGCTGAGCAGACGCCAAGACAACACAACATCGAGGAACTAACGATGGCGAGTTCGACTGCCGGAGCGCATGGTCACCCCACGGGGCTGCGCCGCTTTCTCTTCTCCACGAACCATAAGGACATCGGCACGCTCTACCTGATCCTCGCCGTCATCGGCGGTCTGGTCGGCCTGCTCATGTCGGTCGCGATTCGCGCCGAACTGATGTATCCGGGCATCGGCGTGTTTCCCGGCCTCGCGCAGCTGATCAATCACGCCGACCCGTCGATGGGCCTCGATCCGGCGAAGAATCTCTACAACGTCTTCATCACGGCGCACGGCGTCCTCATGATCTTCTTCATGGTCATGCCGGCGCTGATCGGCGGCTACGCCAACTGGTTCGTGCCGATCATGATCGGCGCGCCGGACATGGCGTTCCCGCGCCTCAATAATATTTCTTTCTGGTTCCTCGCGGTTTCGCTGATCCTTCTGGTCATGTCGATGTTCGTCGAGGGCGCGCCGGGCATGCTCGGCTTTGGCGGCGGATGGGTTTTCTATCCGCCGCTCTCAGCCAACACCGGCCATCCGGGTCCGGCGATGGACTTCGTCATCCTGTCGCTGCACCTCGCCGGCGCCTCGTCGATCCTGGGCTCGATCAACTTCATCACCACGATCTTCAACATGCGCGCGCCGGGCATGACGCTGCACAAGATGCCGCTCTTCGCCTGGGCGATGCTGGTCACGGCCTTCCTGCTCGTGCTGACGCTTCCGGTTCTCGCCGGCGC
>JAMBEQ010000109.1 GCA_024506175.1 Methylocystis sp. | reverse complement strand
CCCCCGCGGCGACAGCCGCGCCGCCGAAAATCTTCGTCTTCATCGACTTCTCCAGAAAACGCGGCCGAAGTTAGATTGTCCTCTGCGCCGCCCACGGAGATTAGCATCGGGCGCCGCTCTCGCTAGCGGTTTTTGGCCAAAGGGCGGACAAAAGCGAAATCCTGGTGAACGCGAAGCGTTTTGTGCTGCGATAATCTATTTTCCGCACCGCAGCAACAAAGACGCGGCGGCGCCGCTTGCCGCGAACGCGTGTCGCTGCTAGATAGCAGCCGCGCAGAAGGGTTTCCCTCCTGCGTAAACCACTTGGTTTTCGTCATTCGGGCCGCGCCGGCCAGTTCGTCAAACCGAACTTTTCGTCTCTTCGCGCCATGCCGTGAGACGTTCCGATCGTCGAAGACCGACCGTAACGCCAACCTTTCGCCGGCGCCGCCCCGACCGGGGCCTCCAGGAGAAAAAATGTCCGCCACGACCGATCGCGCCCCCACGCGCGAAGATTTTGCCGCCCTGCTCGAGCAGAGCTATGGCGATAACGAGGCTTTCGAGGGTTCCGTCATCAAGGGGCGCGTCGTCGCCATCGAGAAGGACGTCGCCGTCATCGACATCGGCCTGAAGACCGAAGGCCGCGTGCCCCTCAAGGAATTTACCGGCTACGGCCGCGACCCCGCCCCTCAGGTCGGCGAGGAAGTCGAGGTCTATCTGGAGCGCGTCGAGAACGCGCTCGGCGAGGCCGTGATCTCGCGCGACAAGGCGCGCCGCGAGGAGAGCTGGGTCAAGCTCGAAAAGGCTTTCGAGACCAATGAGAAGGTCGAGGGCGTCATCTTCAATCAGGTCAAGGGCGGCTTCACCGTCGACCTCGACGGCGCCGTGGCCTTCCTGCCGCGCTCGCAGGTCGACATTCGTCCGATCCGCGACGTCGGCCCGCTGATGAACGTGCCGCAGCCGTTCCACATCCTCAAGATGGACCGCCGCCGGGGCAACATCGTCGTCTCGCGCCGCACCGTGCTCGAGGAGAGCCGCGCCGAGCAGCGTCACGAGATCGTCGCCAACCTCGAAGAGGGGCAGGTGATCGATGGCGTCGTGAAGAACATCACCGACTACGGCGCCTTCGTGGATCTCGGCGGCATCGACGGCCTGCTGCATGTCACGGACATCGCCTGGCGCCGCGTCAATCACCCGTCCGAGGTGCTGACCATCGGTCAGACCGTCAAGGTGAAGATCATCAAGATCAATCACGAGACGCATCGCATCTCGCTCGGCATGAAGCAGCTGCTCGAGGATCCGTGGCAGGGCATCGAGGCCAAATATCCGATCGGCGCGAAGTTCCACGGCCGCGTGACCAACATCACCGACTATGGCGCCTTCGTCGAGCTGGAGCCTGGCATCGAGGGCCTCGTCCACGTCTCCGAGATGAGCTGGACCAAGAAGAACGTCCACCCCGGCAAGATCGTCTCGACGAGCCAGGAAGTCGACGTGCAGGTGCTCGAGGTCGATCCGGTCAAGCGCCGCATTTCGCTCGGCCTCAAGCAGACGCTGCAGAATCCGTGGGAAGCCTTCGCCGAGAAGCACCCCGTGGGCTCGACCGTCACCGGCGAGGTCAAGAACAAGACCGAGTTCGGCCTCTTCGTCGGCCTCGACGGCGATGTGGACGGCATGGTCCACCTCTCCGACCTCGACTGGAACCGTCCGGGCGAGCAGGTCATCGAAGAGTATAAGAAGGGCGACGTCATCAACGCTCAGGTCCTCGACGTGGACGTCGAGAAGGAGCGCATCTCGCTCGGCGTCAAGCAGCTTGCGGGCGATCCCTTTGCCACCGTCGGCGGCGAGGAGGGCGGCGAGGTCAAGAAGGGCGCCGTGGTCACCTGCGAGGTGGTCGAGGTCAAGGATTCGGGGATCGACGTCAAGATCACCGGCACGGACCTCACGACCTTCATCAAGCGCAGCGAGCTGGCGCGCGACCGCGCCGACCAGCGCCCCGAGCGTTTCGCCGTCGGCGAGAAGGTCGACGCGCGCATCACCCTCTTCGATCGCAAGGCCCGCAAGGTCGCCGTCTCGATCAAGGCGCTGGAAGTCGCCGAGGAGAAGGAGGCCATCGCCCAATATGGCTCGGCCGACTCCGGCGCTTCGCTGGGCGACATCCTCGGCGCGGCCCTGAAGGCCCGCGAAGAGGGCCCCAAGAAGGGCTGATTCTCGCAGCCAATTCTGTGTGAGTTAGGAAGCCTGCGCGGCGTTGTCGCGCAGGCTTTTTTCATTTGATGGCGCGCGCCGGCCGGCGGGTAACCTTGCGTTTACCATAGGTGGGGACGACGCCCGTTTGTTAACCTTAGTTTTTCCTCTGCGCGCGCAAATGGGGTGGATTTTCACGCGCGGGTGCAACGCGCGAGCGCCGGAGCAGCGTTATGAGTGCTTACGACCGTGACTTTGCCGATGCCAGCCAGCGGGGCCCTCTCCGCGCGCGTCCTGCAGGCGTACGCGCCGCCCTGGGGATGGGCGTCGCCGCCTCGGCCATTCTCGCTGTCGCCGTATTGGTGGTGCGCGCCCCATCTCCCGCGCCCGACTTAGCGGAGCCGGCGGCTCCCATCGTCACTTCCTCCCCGGCGAAAATCACGGCTAAGGCGCGCGTGGAAAGCGAAAACGCCGCCGCCGCCACGCTCGACATCGCGGCGCCTGAGCTCGACCATGAGAAGAAGGTCGTCGCTGTCAGCGGGACCGGAAACGGCGAACGGCGCGTCGACAGCTTGACGATCGGCCAATTCGTCGCGGGCGCAACCTTCTTGCGGGTCGACGTCCATCCGAACCTCGACCCTCGCGCCACAAGCGCCGATTTCTTCTTGGATATGAAAAATCACGCCGAGGCTGCGGGGCTCACAGCCTCTCGGATCGTCCAACGCGCGGCGGTTCCCACCCGTTTTGGCGCTTTTGAGACGGCCGACATTCGTCTCTCCCAAGCTGGTGGCCATGGCGCCGAGGCGAGCGAGCGCGCGTGCCTCGCTGCGCGCCTCGTCGAACCGAAGGCGTCGCTCGAAATCGCCGGCATCGCCTGCGGCTCGGCCGCCAAGCCCATGGACCGCGTCGCCCTCGCCTGCGTCCTGGACAAGCTGAGCTATTCGGCCGGAGGCGACAACAGGGCGTTGAATGATTTCTTCCTCAATGCGGAGCTTGCGCGCGGCAAAGGATGCGCGAATGTGTCGCGCGACGATCTCACCGCCACGATCCCGGCTCAGAAGGCGGCGCGCGCCAAGCCGGCGGCTTCGGATCAAAAGCTCCATGCGGCGGCGCGTCCAGCGCCAGTAAGGCCCGCGCCGGTCCATCCGGCGCCCGCGCATCCCGCTCCGGTCCTTCCGGCTCCCGTTCGGTCGGCCCCGGCCAGCCCTGCCCCTATTCACCCGTCGCCGACGACGAACGACCTGCTGTAAGGGCGATCGTCTCGCTTTTGCGGGGCGATCCTATATGATGGGTGCGAAGCGTCGAGCTCGAGAGGTTTCAATGCGCAAAATTCAGAAATTTTCGGCTGGCTTTGCCTGTCTGTTCGCAATAGCCGCGAGCGGCGACGCTTCCGCCAGGTCTCATCGCCGGCCTGCCTATTCGGTGGCGCCTACCGCTGTCGCCATGGACGGCCGCGGGCCTGTCGTGATCGAGCGCCGCAGCTGGCTCGATCCGGGCACGCAGGTGCCGGTCGGCAGCACCAACCGCTATATGCTGCAGCAGACCTTCTATAACCGCGACCCGATCGAGAGCAATCAGCGCAGCTGGTACATGCAGGAGACGCTGCCGCAGCGGCCGCCGTACAACACGGAAGTGATCGTCCCGTATGATCCGGGTTGGCCCATCTTCTGGCCGTAAGAACCCCGATTTCCTCCGGATTAGCCTTGACTTGGGGAGCGGCTTTCTTTAGCTCCCCCTTACGTCCTGACGCGGAACGCCGCGTCAGGACAGCACCCGTGGCGTTCCATCGAACGCCTGTCAGCCGGATATTCCGGCAGAGGAGGGCGCGTTCTTGACCCCCGGCGCCGGCCGGGCGCGAGAGACGCGATTTGAAGGC
The DNA here is from genome assembly GCA_024506175.1 of Methylocystis sp. GTDB lineage: Bacteria > Pseudomonadota > Alphaproteobacteria > Rhizobiales > Beijerinckiaceae > Methylocystis. The sequence goes on along the minus strand of JAMBEQ010000109.1, from coordinate 9,949 downwards.
GTAGCGCCCGAGCAAACCGCTCTGGGCGCTCTTTCGTCTTTTTTCGCCTCTCGCAAGTTAGACGCGGCCATGAGAGGACGAAAGTAAAGTGACGAAGCGCGCAGAAGCCAAATACAAGCTCGACCGCCGCCTGGGCCAGAACATCTGGGGCCGCCCGAAGAGCCCTGTGAATCGCCGCGAATATGGTCCCGGCCAGCACGGCCAGCGCCGCAAGGGCAAGCTCTCCGACTACGGGACGCAGCTCAAGGCGAAGCAGAAGCTCAAGGGCTATTACGGCAATATCTCGGAAAAGCAGTTCCGTAAGTATTACGCCGAAGCCATCCGCATGAAGGGCGATTCCGGCGATAATCTCATCGGCCTGCTGGAGCGTCGTCTCGACGCGATCGTTTACCGCGCGAAATTCGTGCCGACCGTCTTTGCAGCGCGCCAGTTCGTCAACCACGGCCATATCCGGGTCAATGGGCGCCGCGTGAACATTCCGTCCTATCTCGTGAAGGTCGGCGATGTGATCGAGGTGAAGGAGGCGTCGAAGCAGGCTGTGACGGTTCTGGAGTCCGTCGCCCTCGCCGAGCGCGATGTGCCGGAATATTATGACGTCGACCACGCCAAGATGGTCGCCAAGCTCTCGCGCGTGCCGCACGCGACGGAAGTGCCTTACCCGGTCCAGATGGAGCCGAACCTCGTCATCGAGTATTATTCGCGCTGATCGGCCGCAACGGCTTCGCCTTCGGGCGCTTTCCGGCAGGCCCCTTTGGGGCCCGTCAGATTCAATGGGTCCGCTTTTTGCCACCGCAAATTCGGTGGGCGCCGCATAATTCGCCAAAGAGCAACCCTTGCTCGTTGCGTCTCTGGTAAAAAGGGCGGCGAAAACTCGCCCCTTCCTTGCGCCTTCCGCTTAGTGTAGAAGCCCCGCCAGGGATTTGGCGTCGAGCCTGGCCGCGCTGGCGCTCCGCTCGGGAAGAAGGTCGAAAATGCAGCAGGTTATTATCGCGATCCACCTGATGGTGGTGACAGCGCTCGTCATCCTCGTTCTTTATCAAAAGTCCGAGGGCGGGGCGCTCGGCATGGGCGGCAGCGGCGTCTTCACCGGGCGCGGCCAGGCGAATGCGCTCACGCGCGCCACCGGCATTCTCGCGACGATCTTCTTCCTCACCAGCATCGCGCTCACCGTGATACCCGCATGGGAGCGGCGCGCCGCCGGCGGCGACGACTGGACAAAGGCGATCGACCAGGGCGACCTGAAGGTGAAGGAAGTGAAGCCCGGCGAGAAGGACCAGAAGGCCCCCGAGCCCGGCAAGGATTCGATCTTCGACCAGCTGCAGCGCGCCCAGCAGAAGCGCCAGCAGAGCGCGCCGGTCGCTCCCGCCCCTGCAGAGGAGAAGCCCGCTCTGCGTCCGTCGCAGGAGCCGCCGAAGGCCGAGGCCCCAAGCGCCGAAGCGCCCAAGGCTGAGGGGGCCAAACCTGAGGCGGTCAAGCCCGCCGAGCCGCCGAAGGTCGAGTCCCCGGCGACCGAGGCGCCCAAGGCCGAAGCTCCCGTTACGCCGGCTCCCGCGGATAAGCCGACGCCGTCGACCCAGTGGAAGTCGCCGACGCAATAAGCGCGGGGTCTGTCTCACCCAAGACAAGAAAATCCGCTGGGGAAGAACGCTTCCCCGGCGCAATTATGCGCTACCAAAACCCAGCGAAAGGCGTTAGGCGTTAAGCCCCATGGCGCGCTACATCTTCATCACCGGCGGCGTGGTTTCCTCTCTCGGCAAGGGTCTCGCGTCGGCGGTTCTCGGCGCGCTTTTGCAGGCGCGCGGCTACACCGTCCGGCTTCGTAAGCTCGACCCGTATCTCAACATCGATCCGGGGACCATGTCCCCTTATCAGCACGGCGAGGTCTTCGTCACCGACGACGGCGCCGAGACCGATCTCGATTTGGGGCACTACGAGCGCTTCACCGGCCGCCCTGCGACGAAGCAGGATAACGTCACCACCGGCCGCATCTATCAGGACATCATCAACAAGGAGCGGCGCGGCGACTATCTCGGCGCGACGATCCAGGTCATTCCGCACGTCACCAACGCGATCAAGGAATTCGTCCTCGAAGGCAACGACAATGTCGATTTCGCCCTGATCGAGATCGGCGGCACGGTGGGCGACATCGAGGGTCTGCCGTTCTTCGAGGCCATCCGCCAGCTCAAGAACGACCTGCCGCCGCATCACTGCATCTATGTGCATCTGACGCTCTTGCCCTACATCCCGAGCGCCGGGGAGCTCAAGACCAAGCCGACGCAGCACTCGGTGAAGGAGCTGCGCTCGATCGGCATCCAGCCCGACATTCTGCTCTGCCGCACAGACCGCGAGATTCCCCGCGAGGAGCGCCGCAAGCTCGGCCTTTTCTGCAACGTGCGCGAGCAGGCGGTGATCGAAGCGCGCGACGCCGCGAATATCTACGACGTGCCCCGCGCCTACCATGCCGCGGGTCTCGACGCGCCAGTTCTCGCGGCCTTCGGCATCGAGCCCGCCCCCAAGCCCGACATGAGCCGCTGGAGCGCGGTGACGCAGCGGATCACCAATCCGGAGGGCGAGGTCACCATCGCGGTCGTTGGCAAATATACCGAGATGAAGGACGCCTATAAGAGCCTCATCGAGGCCCTTGCCCATGGCGGCCTGGCGAATCGCGTGAAGGTCAATCTCGACTGGATCGAGTCCGAGATTTTCGAGGGCGGCGATCCGGCCGCGCATCTCGAGCATGTCCACGGCATTCTGGTGCCCGGCGGCTTCGGCCAGCGCGGCGCCGAGGGCAAGATTCTCGCGGCGCGCTTCGCGCGCGAGCGCAAGGTTCCTTACTTCGGCATCTGCTTCGGCATGCAGATGGCGGTGATCGAGGCCGCCCGGGCCCTCGCCGGCATAGAGAAAGCCAACTCTACGGAATTCGGTCCCTGCGAGGAGCCGGTCGTCGGCCTCATGACCGAATGGCTGAAAGGCAACGAGCTGGAGAAGCGCGCGGCTGGCGGCGAATTGGGCGGCACCATGCGGCTCGGCGCCTATCCGGCGCTATTGAAGCAGGGCTCGCGCATCGCCGGGATTTACGGCAAGACCGAAATCTCCGAGCGCCACCGCCACCGCTACGAGGTGAATTACGCCTATCGCGACCGGCTGGAGGCCTGTGGCTTGTTGTTCGCGGGCTCTTCGCCGGATGGGCTGCTGCCCGAGACGGTCGAAATCCCCGACCATCCCTGGTTCATCGGCGTGCAATATCATCCCGAGCTGAAATCGAGGCCCTTCGAGCCGCATCCGCTGTTCGCGAGTTTTATCGCGGCGGCGAAGGCGCAGAGTAGGCTGGTGTGACTGAGGGCCACGCGAAACCTGTTGCAACCTCCCGGTTCCAGATTATATTTCCATATAATCTTCGGGAGGTCTCTGCCATGCACACCACCTCTCTCCGCAAAGTCGGCGGCTCAGTCATGCTAGCCGTGCCGCCGGCCATTCTCGACCTCCTTAACCTGAAGGCCGGGGCGGCGGTTGGCGTCTCCGTCGAAGACGGCAAGCTCGTTATCGAGCCAGCGTCAAAGCCGCGCTACAAGCTCGACTACCTTCTCGCCCAATGCGACGCCACGGCCGAGCCGTCCGAGGAAGATCGCGCCTGGCTCGGCGACAAGCCCGAAGGCTCTGAGCTGCTGTGACATGGAGCGCGGCGACATCTACCTCGTCTCGCTCGATCCGACCTCAGGGCACGACCAGCGGGGTGCGCGGCCGGTGCTCATCGTCTCGGCGACGGCCTTCAACAAACTAACGAAAACGCCCATCGTCCTGCCGATCGCCAGCGGCGGCGATTTTGCCCGCATGGCGGGTTTTGCGGTGTCTCTTTCCGGCGCCGGCACGCAGACGACCGGCGTCGTCCGTTGCGACCAACCGCGCGCCCTCGACCTCGGCGCCCGCCGCGCCCGCAAGCTCGAAAGCGCGCCGGCTGAGATCGTCGACGAAGCGCTCGCCAAGCTCGCCGCTATTTTCGAATAACCAGGATTCCCTTGGCTCAGGTTAGAACCGCCACGTCCTCGCGAGCGTGCTCGAAATCAGCGCTGCGACACCGCCTTCGGTCCTAATTCAAAGGCGCCCTACCTCTCGAAAGAGTTGCCCACAACATCATCGCCGCGGTCAGCAGCGGGCCGAGGGCGAGCGCGAGCAGCGCGTCGGAGAATTCCCCGGTGGCGCCCTTAATGGCGCCCACGAGATAAGGCCCGGCGAGACCCGACAAATTGCCGATGGAATTGATGACGGCGACGCCCACCACGGCGTCGCGCGGGTCGAGCGTCCGCGTGCACAGGCTCCAGAAGGTCGGCAGCGCCGCCACCGACCCCACGGCGGCCACTGTGAGCGCGAGCATCGCCAGAAAATGTGAGGGCGCAAAGGCTGCGCCGGCGAGGCCGATGCTCGCCAAGACGGCCGCGATCGCCGTATGAACCGCCGTCTCGCCGCGCCGATCCGAGCGCCGGCTCCACAGCGTCATGGCCACGGCCCCGCAGGCATAGGGAACTGACGCCAGGAAGCCCGTCGCGAGAATGCTCGCGCCGAATCCCTTGACGATCTGCGGCAGCCAGTAGCTCAGACCATAGAGCCCCATAACGACGCCGAAATAGGCGACGCCGAGCGCCAGAACGCGGCGGTCGGCGAGCGCGGCCCAGGAATTCTCCTCGTAGGCCGGCGCTTCGCGCGCCAGCGTCGCCTCCAGCCATTCGCGTTCGTGCGGAGCGAGCCATTTGGCGTTGGCGGGGCGATCGGGAAGGTAAAGGAAGCAAACGACGCCGAGCGCGATTGCGGGCAGCGCCTCCAGAAAATACAGCCAGCGCCAGCCAGAAAGGCCCGCGACGCCGTCCATGGTCGAGAGAATTATCCCCGAAATCGGCGAACCGATCGCGCTCCCCAAGGGCACGGCGATGAGAAACCCCGCGAGGATACGGGCGCGGCGCGTCGCCGGAGCCCAATAGGTGAGGTAAAGGATCACGCCCGGCGGGAAGCCTGCCTCCGCTACGCCGAGCAGGAAGCGCATAGCGACGAAGCTCTCCTCGCTCCAGATGAAGGCGGTGAGCGCCGCAACGACTCCCCAGCTCACCATGATGCGCGCCAGCCAAAGCCGCGCGCCGACGCGGTGCATCGCATAATTGCTGGGCGCTTCGAAGAGGCAGTAGCCAAGAAAGAAGATGCCGGCCGCAAAGCCGTAGAACTCCGGGGTGAAGCCCAGGTCCTTGTTCATGGTGAGCGACGCAAAGCCGACATTGACCCGGTCGAGATAGGCGACGAAGAAGCCCGCTGTCAGCAGCGGAACGAGGCGCCAAACGACCTTGTCGATGATGCGGTCGCCATCCACCGAAATTGTCGCGGGTCGATCTAGGGTTGCCGTCACGAGAGCGCCTGTCGTTAGCGCCGTCTTGTGCTCGCACGGGATTATGCGGGCGAAAAGCAAGCGCGCGTTAATCGGAGATCTGGAATCCGTTCAAACTAGACACCTGCCGATGCGCTCGGGAGGGCAATTGGGTTAATAGCGATCCGGCGTCGTTATCCCCAATACCTCCCCCTTACGGGGAGGTCAGCGGCCCAAAGGCCGCCGGGTGGGGCTCGCGCTGCAGCCGTAACGGTGAACGACCCCACCCGACCCCGGTTACGCGGGGCCACCCTCCCCGTAAAGGGGAGGGATTTGGCTCACGCCCAGCAGTTACCAGATTGCCCTGACGCGCCGAGAGGGCGGGGGCTCCCTTTTGGTATGCCCCTTAGCGCAATTCGAAGCCCAACGCCTTCAACGCCTCGCGGAGCCGGTCGCGCCCGCTCATGGCGTCGACGCCGCGGACGCGGGAGAGCACTTGGCGAATCCAGCCTTGTTCGGGCAACTTCTGTTCCCGCTGGAAGTCTTTGAAAACCGAATCGAGCGTCTCGATCGCTTCGCGCTGCGCGTCACCCCTCTGATATTGCTCGCGGTGCAGCACTGCCGCCTGGCCCAGACGCGGCTTGACGCCGGCGTTGGCGGCTGGGTCCGGAACGCCGACCGTCATGCCGAAGACGGCGAAGGCTCCGGGCGGCAAGTCGAGTTCCTTCGCCACCTCCTCCGGCTTGTTGCGCATCGCGCCGATAAAGCAGCAGCCGAGCCCGATGGATTCCAGCGCGACGACGGCGCTCTGCGCGGCGAGCGCGGCGTCGACGACGCCTGTCATGAAGATTTCGAGATACGGAAGCGCCGCCGCGTCGCGGCCCTTTTCCTTGGCGAGATTTTCCAGGCGCGCCAGATCGCAGAGCCAGATCAACAGGAGTTTGCAGTCGCGAATATGCTGCTGGCCGCCAGCGAGATCGGCGAGGCGGTTCTTGCGCGCTTCGTCCTCGACCGCGACGAGGCTCCACACCTGAAGATTGGACGAAGTCGAAGCCGATTGCGCCGCTGCGGCGATGATTTCGAGCGCGCCGGTGGGCAGCGGCGCGTCAAGGTAGTTGCGGTGTGAGCGATGCGCGAGGAGCAGCTCGAGCGTGTCGTTCCAGATGGCGGGCTTGGGCGAATCGGGTCGCCGGTAGCGCTCGAACATGGCGGCGGCGGCGCGCGCGTCAAAGGCGTCGGGATTTACAGGCTTGTTCATGATGGCTCCTGCGCTCGGCGCTATCCGCTCTCCAGGATACCGCCTTGGCGTCATGGGGACAAAGCTATCCCAAAAACAGGTTGCCTTATAACCAAGTCCGAGTTCGAGCGGAATGAGCTTGGCGTTGCGATTCGGAATTTGTGGAATGTGGCCGAAAGAACAACCCGGGCCTTGCCGTTTCAACCCTGGCGGGCCAGCATTGTCTCTTCGATTCCGCCGACGGGGTTCTTAAGCTCGTGACCGGGAAAACCTATCGCACCGAGGAAGCTGGGCGTCAGACTTTCGGCCCCGCGGAGGCGTCTCCCCGGAAGATTTTGTTGATGGGGCTTCCCGGCGCGGGGAAAACCACTTTGGCGAAAGTCCTTGCTCCGAAACTGAAGGCTGTCCTTTTCAATGCGGACGCGGTGCGCCAAAACCTGAATAAAGACCTAGGTTTTTCCCTCGAACACCGCATCGAGCAGGCCCGGCGCATGGGTTGGCTGTGTGACCGGGTGACGGAGGCGGGTTACGTCGCCGTGGCGGACTTTGTCTGCCCAACGCCAGAGACGCGCGCGGCCTTCGGCCCGGCCTTCATTGTCTGGGTAGACCGCATCAGCAAAAGCCGCTTCGAGGACACGAACCTTGTTTTCGTCCCCCCAAGAAACTTTCAGATCCAAGTGACGCCGGAAGGATCACCCGAGCTTTGGGCTGAAAGAGTACAGGGCGCTTTCGACCAGTGGTCGCGCCGCCCTTCCGAGAACAAGTCTTTCTAAACGCGTGGCCGCTCGACGCGGCCACGCGGATGCTCATCAAATGCCTGGATCATTGGTCGGCGACGCGCCGCTCGATCGCGCCCACAAGCGCTCGTGGACGTAAGACAGCGCAAAAACGAGGGCCGTCGCGACGCCGGCGATCTTAGCCGACAAGGCGGCGTCTCCCAGGAAAGCATTGACGACGACGACGTTCGCCAAACTCGCCATGATGAGCCAGGTGGCCGCTTTCAGCACGCTGCGTTTTTGGGGCGACAATACATGCTGTTCGATCGCCATGCCTTCCATCGAGGCGTAGCTGACGTCCATCAGCGGCGCTTCCAGACGGCGACTTGCGGCCAAAATTTCGTTGACCATACCAACCGCGACCGTCTCATTTGTGATGCGGTCTATGAGAATGAAGCCGCCCGTCTCACGGTTCTCCCGGTAAGGATCGCAGGCGACGACCGTTTCGAGGGAAAGCTGCGCCTCGCCGATTTCGTTGAAGGCGAGGGTTTCACCCGCAGGGAGCGGCGCGGCAAGTCCGGACTCGATCTCGATGCGCGACTGAACCGAATTGACGACTGCGGGCGTCATCTTCGCGCCGATCTTGAGCAGATAGCTCTTTCCGGTCGTCAGCGGCTCGCGCACGAGCCACAGAAGTTTTGCCTCCAGCCTGTCGCCCACGCGCGCCGGAGAAAGCGGCGAACTCAAGAGATCGCCGCGCGAACAGTCGATTTCCTCGGCGAGTGTCAGCGTCACCGACTGGCCGCTGACGGCGCTTTCCAGATCGCCGTCATAGGTGACAATGCGGGAAACGCGCGTGTCGCGGCCAGAGGGCAGGATGCGCACGAGATCGCCAGGACGGATGTTGCCGCCGCTGATGAAGCCGGAGAAGCCGCGGAAATCGAGGTTCGGGCGGTTCACCCACTGCACCGGCATGCGGAAGGGCGCGACGCGCATCACATCCTCGATCGCGACGCCTTCCAGATAGGTCAAGAGCGGCGGGCCGTCGTGCCAGGGCATATTTGCGCTGCCCTGGACGAGATTGTCTCCATCTTTGGCGACAAGCGGCACCACATATGTCGACGCGAAATGAAGATGCTTCGCAAAGTCCTGGAAATCGTCGACGATTCTGTTGAACACGTCCTCGCTGTAGCCGACGAGGTCCATCTTGTTCACCGCGACGACGACATGGCGCACGCCGAACATCGCGTTGATGACGCTGTGGCGGCGCGTCTGCGGCAGGATGCCTTTGCGGGCGTCGACAAGCAAAATGGCCAGATCGGCGGTAGAGGAGCCTACCGCCATGTTGCGCGTATACTGCTCGTGGCCGGGCGTGTCGGCGACGATGAATTTGCGCTTGTCTGTCGCGAAATAGCGATAGGCGACGTCGATGGTGATGCCTTGCTCGCGCTCGGCCGCGAGGCCGTCGACGAGCAGGGCGAAATCGAGATCGTCACCCTGGGTGCCGTGCTTCTTCGAGTCGGCTTCGAGCGCGGCGATGAGATCGTCCGGCGCGAGATTGGCGTCGTAGAGCAGGCGGCCGATCAGCGTCGACTTGCCGTCGTCGACCGAGCCGCAGGTGATGAAACGCAGGAGCGGCTTGTCGGCTGAGTGGCGCGCAACAGCCGACGCGGGGGCTTCTTTGACCTCGACGCCCAGCATCTCAGAAATATCCTTCCTGCTTCTTTTGCTCCATGGAGCTCGAGCCGTCATGATCGATCAGCCGGCCCTGCCGTTCCGATGAGCGGCTTTCACGCATTTCCGTGATGATTTCATCGAGTCTGGCCGCCTCGCTCTCGATGGCGCCGGTCAGCGGGTAGCAGCCGAGCGTACGGAATCGGACCATCTTGCGCTCGACGACTTCGCCCGGCTCGAGCGTCATGCGCTCGTCGTCGACCATGATGAGCGTGCCGCTGCGGCGCACGACGGGACGCTCCTTGGCGAAATAGAGCGGCACGACCGGGATGTTCTCGCGCGCGATATAGTCCCAGACGTCGGCTTCGGTCCAATTGGACATCGGAAAGATGCGCAGGCTTTCGCCCGGCGCCTTGCGGGTATTGTAAAGGCGCCAGAATTCAGGACGCTGGTTCTTCGGGTCCCAGCGATGTTGCGCCGTGCGAAACGAGAGCACGCGCTCCTTGGCGCGCGACTTCTCCTCGTCGCGCCGCGCGCCGCCGAAAGAGGCGTCGAATTTATATTTGTCGAGCGCCTGCTTTAGCCCCTCGGTCTTCATGACCTCGGTATGCAGCTTGGAGCCGTGGACGAAGGGGCTGATGTTCATCTCAATCCCTTTGGGATTGACATATTCGATGAGCTCCAGGCCCCATTCCTTCATAATCTTGTTTCGGAATTCGATCATCTCCCGGAACTTCCATGTCGTGTTGACATGGAGCAGCGGGAAGGGCGGCTTGGATGGATAGAAGGCCTTCCTGGCGATATGCAGCATCGCCATGGAGTCCTTGCCAATGGAAAACAGCATCACTGGCCGCTCGCATTCCGCGACGGCCTCGCGCATGATGTGGATGCTTTCCGCCTCCAGGCGGTCGAGATGGCCCAGCGAGCGCATGGGAAGCGCGGTCATCCGAAGACCTCCGGCGATGGGGATGATTC
>JAMBEQ010000108.1 GCA_024506175.1 Methylocystis sp. | reverse complement strand
CCGGGGGAAACGGGAAGAGGCGCCTGAAATGCGCGCCTAAGGGCGCGGGTCTCTAAGAGCGCATTCCGCAAAAGTTGACAGACTTTTGCGTCAAGACCTTTGATTTTGCGCGATTTCTTATCGCTCGCATGATTCCATGCGAGCGGAAAGCGCGCTAGCCCGCGCCGCTTTGGACCGCGCGCAGGGAGCGTCGCCCCGTCAGCTCATCACCCGCGCTTGGCGAGAGCTGCACGAAATTGACGATTGACAGCACCGAGATCAACGCCACCGCGTAGAAGGCTGGCGGGAAGTCGAGGGCCAGCAGCGCGCCGCCACCATGAGCCTCCCGCGCAGCCTCCAACGCCGCCGCGCCGATCGCGACGCCGGTCGACAGCGACAATTGCTGGCCCACGGCTGCAAAGCTCGTGGCGTTGCTCATCGAAGCCTGCGGAACGTCTGCGTAACAAATTGCATTCAACGCCGTGAACTCCAGCGACCGGAAGAAGCCGCCGACGAGCAGCATCGCCATGATGAGCCAATGCGGCGTCGCCTGGGTGAAAAATCCGTTGGCGGCGAGGAAGCCTACGCAGATCAGCGCATTCGCCATTAGCACGCGGCGAAAGCCGAACCACCTCAGGATCGGTTGCGCGGTCGTCTTCATGACCATGGCGCCGGCCGCCGCGACAAAGGTCAGCAGGCCCGATTCATAGGCGCTGAGGTCGAAGCCGACCTGAAGCAACAGCGGCAGCAGAAAGGGGACGGCGCCCAAACCAATTCGAAATAGAAATCCGCCGTAGATTGCCGCCCGGAACGTGGGAATGCGCAGGAGGGCAAGGTCGAGGATTGGATGATCCGCCTGCCGTGCGTGTCGGAAATAGGCGTAGAGCGCCGTTGCGCCGAGGGCGATAATCGCCGCGACCACGACCGGTGGCGCAAACCCGCGCCCGAGGATCGTGAACCCGAAAACCACGAGGGAGAGGCCGGCGCCCGACAGCGCCGCTCCGACCATATCGAGCGGCCGGGCGGTTTCCTCGTAAAGATCAGGGATAAAGCGCGTCGTCAGCGCCGCCCCGAGCAGGCCGATCGGCACATTGATCCAGAAGATGTAACGCCAGTGGAAATAGGTTGAAAGAAAGCCGCCGAGCGGCGGGCCGATCAGCGACCCGACCAGGGCGGGAATGGTGAGCCAGGCCATGGCGCGCACGAGCTCCTGACGCGGCGCCGTGCGCAGCAGAACGAGCCGCCCCACCGGCACCATCATGGCGCCGCCGAGCCCTTGCACCACGCGCGCTGCGACGATCGACGCGAGCGAATTGGAGAAGCCGCAAAGGATGGAGCCCAGCGTGAAGACGCCGATCGCCGCGCGAAACACGCGGCGGGCGCCAAATCTGTCGGCGGCCCAGCCCGAGAGCGGAATGAAGACCGCGAGCGAAAGAAGGTAGGAGGTCAGCGCCAATTTCAGCGCCACTGGGTCTTCGTGCAGATCGGCCGCCATCGCCGGCAGAGCGGTGGCGAGCACCGTGCCGTCGAGCTGCTCCATGAACAGCGCGGTGGCGATGATGAGCGGGGTGACGATGAAGGCGGGCAAATCTTTCCTATTCCTGCGAAGGAAACACTAAAGGCTGGGCGTGAGCTCCTCCCTCCCCTTTACGGGGAGGGTGGCCCCGCGGAAGCGGGGTCGGGTGGGGTACGCCTGAACGACGTCATTGCGGCGCGAACCCCACCCGGCGGCCTTCGGCCACCGACCCCCCCCCGTAAAGGGGAGGTATCAGGCGCCAACCATGCTAGACTGCCGCTCAACGAGCGCCCGCCTTTCCCGCGCTTTGGAGGTGGGACCAGGAATTGTCAAATCAGCTTCAGCCCCCTGAAGCTCGCCTGCCCATGGCGTCCGACAATGAGATGGTCGTGCACTACGATGCCGAAGGGCTTCGCAATGGCGACGATCTCCGCCGTCAAGCGGATGTCGGCGGTCGAGGGCGTGGGATCGCCGGAAGGGTGGTTATGCGCGAGGATGAGCGCGCTCGCGCCAAGCTCCAGCGCGCGCCGCACCACCTCACGCGGATAGACCGGCGTGTGATCGACGGTGCCGACGCCCTGCACTTCATCCGCGATGAGGGCGTTGCGCTTATCGAGGAAGAGAATGCGGAACTCCTCCCGCTCGGCGTAGGCCATCGCCGTGCGGCAATAATCCGTCACCGACGAAAAGGAGGAGAGCACCGTGCGCTTCTCCAGTGCGCCGCGGGCGAGGCGGCGCGCGGCCGCCTCCGCGATCTTGAGTTCGACGATCGCGCCTTCCGAAAGGCCGTCGATCTCTTGCAGACGTTCGGGCCGAGCCGCAACCGCCTCGGCGAAAGAGCCGAAGCGCTCGATCAGCGCCTTGGCGAGCGGCTTCACGTCGCGCCGGGATATGGCGCGAAACAACAGCAGCTCCATAAGCTCGTAATCGGCGAGGGCGCTGTCGCCGCCCTCCATGAAGCGGTCGCGCAGCCGCTGGCGATGGCCGTGATAGTGGGGGGCTTTCGCCTCCTCCATGCCCCGGCCGCCGCGGCCTCGCGCCTCAACGACTTGCCTTTTGCCTGCTTCATGAGGCCGCGCGGAGCGCGGCCGATGGATTGTCGAGGCCTTTGGGCGAGAGCGTGAAAATCTCCGCTCCAGTTTCGGTGACGCCAATCGAATGCTCAAATTGGGCCGAAAGCGAGCGGTCGCGCGTCACCGCCGTCCAGCCGTCCGAAAGAATCTTCACCTGCGGTCGGCCGAGATTGATCATGGGCTCGATGGTGAAAAACATGCCGGGGCGGAGCTCGACGCCCTGCCCTTTCTCGCCATAGTGCAAAATATTCGGCTCGTCGTGAAACACGCGGCCGAGGCCGTGGCCGCAGAAATCGCGCACAACAGAGCAGCGCTCGCTCTCGGCGTATCGCTGGATCGCCGCCCCGATGTCGCCTGTCGTCGCCCCGGGCTTCACCGCCGCGATGCCGCGCAGCAGCGACTCGTACGTGATGTCGATCAGTCGCTGCGCTTTTCGCGGTATGTCGCCGACCGCGAACATCCGGCTCGCGTCGCCATGCCACCCGTCGACGATGAAGGTCACGTCGATATTGACGATGTCGCCGTCGCGCAGGGCCTTGTTGTCCGGCACGCCATGGCAGACGACGTGGTTGATCGAGGTGCAGATCGACTTGCGGTATCCGCGATAATCGAGCGGCGCCGGATAAGCGCCGTTGGCGATGGCGAAGTCGAATACAAGATCGTCGAGATGCTGCGTCGTCACGCCGGGCTTCACATGCGGGACGAGCATGTCGAGCGCCTCGGCGGTGAGCCGGCCCGCCCTGCGCATGCCCTCGAAATCCTGTGGCCCATGAAGCTTGATCTGTCCGGCCTTGCGGCCGGAGGGGGCGAGATGGGACTCGATGAAGGTCATACGCGCTCGGTTCGGTGTCGGATTGGAGGGTTATCGACAAGGTAGTGATTTGAGCGCGCAAAGCA
>JAMBEQ010000107.1 GCA_024506175.1 Methylocystis sp. | reverse complement strand
CGGCGACGGCGAGGCGCACGAAGGAGGGGATTTGCTCCGATTGCCGAAAATACATGTGGGCGGCTTCGGAGAGACTCTCGCCTTCGAGCGGGACCACGCCCTGATAACGCGCCGCGTCCTCTTCGCGCTCGATGGTCAAGGCGAGATGGCCCCGCCCCAGGAGCGCCGCCGGCGCCGGGTCGGCAATTTCGTCGAGTCGCGCCGCGTCGAAGCGGGCGAAGCCTCGCAGCTTCCCCGGAGCGTCGTAGTCGACGACCAGCATATCGACCGGACCGTCGCTGCGCGTCTGAAGCTGGAAGCGCCCGTGCGACTCCAGGATGGAGCCGAGAAGCGCGGCGAGCGCAAGGGCTTCGCCGAGCAGCCGGGCGACCTGCGGCGGGTAATCATAGTGGCCGAGTATGGCGTCGACCGTCGGCCCGAGCCGCACCAGGCGCCCGCGCAGGTCGAGCGCCTCGACCGCGAAAGGCGTGACGCGGTCGTCTCTGGCTTCGCGTGAAACGGGCCGGCTCGGGGCCTCGAGCATCAATTCAGTCCCGGCGCGAGGCACCAGGCGAGCACGCCCTTCTGGGCGTGGAGCCGGTTCTCGGCCTCATCGAAGACGGCGGATTGCGGTCCGTCCATCACTTCGTCGGTCACTTCCTCGCCACGGTGAGCGGGCAGGCAATGCATGAAGACCGCGTCCTTTGCGGCGGCGCGCATGAGTTCGGCGTCGACCTGATATGGCGCGAGAATCCTACGGCGGAAGTCCTCGTCCTTGTCGCCCATGGAAACCCAGCAATCGGTGACGACGGCTTGCGCTCCCGAGACGGCGGCGTAAGGGTCGGTCGTGACGTTCATGGCGCAGCCATTGGCCGTCGCCCAGTCGACGAGATCTAGTGGCGGCGCCAGCTCAGCCGGGGTCGCGACATTGATCCTGAAGCCGAAGCGCGCGGCGGCATGCACCCAGCTCGCCATCACATTGTTCGAGTCGCCGACCCAGGCGACCGTGCGCCCGTCGATGTGGCCGAGGCGCTCCTCGAATGTGAGGATGTCGGCCATGATCTGACAGGGATGCGAAAGCTTAGTCAGGCCGTTGATCACCGGCACGGTCGCGTGGCGGGCGAGCTCCACAAGATCGCCCTGAGAAAGAATGCGGATCATCACTGCATCCACGAAGCGCGACAGCACGCGCGCCGTGTCCGCGATCGTTTCCCCCCGGCCGAGCTGCATCTCGCCGTCCGTCAGCATGATCGTCTCGCCGCCGAGCTCGCGCATCGCGATGTCGAAGGAGACGCGCGTGCGGGTCGATGGCTTGTCGAACACCATCGCCAGATATTTGCCGGCGAGCGGCCGCTCGGTTGGCGGGAGGCCTTTCACACGCTTGGCCTTCAAGGATTTCGCCAGCTCGAGGATCTGACGCAGCTCCTTTCCGGAAAAATCCGCAATATCGAGGAAGTGACGCGGACGCGTCATTGTATGCGCGGTCATCATGCCGCCCCCAACGGCTCGGCCGGCGCGGCCAAACGCGCGCAGGCCCGGTCGAGGCGGTTGCACGCCTCCGAAATATGGCTCTCGTCGATGATGAGCGGCGGCAGCAGACGCACGACATTATCCCCGGCAAGAACAGTAAGAAGCCCCTCTGCGCGGGCGGCCGCCGCGAGGTCGCCGTTCGGCACGCGGGTCTTGAGGCCGAACATGAGGCCCTCGCCACGAACGGCCTCGATCACGCGCGGATGACGGTCGTGAAGCTCCGCGAGCCGCTGGCGCAGCAAGCCGCCCAGGCTGGCGACACGCGCCAGAAAGCCCTCGGAGAGGACCACGTCGAGCACCGCGCCGCCGACAGCCGTCGCAAGCGGATTGCCGCCGAAGGTCGAGCCGTGCGTGCCGAGCGTCATGCCCTTGGCCGCTTCGCGCGTGGCGAGGCAAGCGCCGAGCGGAAAGCCGCCGCCGAGCCCCTTCGCCAGGGCGACGACGTCGGGCGTCACGCCCGCATGCTCGCAGGCGAGGAATTTGCCCGTTCGGCCAACGCCGGACTGAACTTCGTCGAGCGCCATCAGCAGGCCACGCGCGTCGCACAGGGCGCGAAGCTCCTTCAGGAAACCATTGGGAAAGACACGCAGGCCGCCCTCGCCTTGCACGGGCTCGAGCAGAACGCCGGCCGTTTCCTCGGTGATCGCGGCCTCGACTGCTTCGAGATCGGCGAACGGGACCTGGTCGAAGCCATCGAGCGGCGGTCCGAAACCATCAAGATATTTGGCGTTGCCGCCGGCCGCGATGGTTGCGAGCGTGCGCCCGTGGAACGCGCCCTCGAATGTAATAAGGCGGTAGCGTTGGGGCTGGCCGTTCGCCGCATGATATTTGCGAACGGTCTTGATCGCGCATTCTACCGCCTCCGCGCCAGAATTGGCGAAGAAGACGACGTCGGCGAAGGTCGCCTCGACGAGCCGCTCGGCGAGCCGCTCGGCCTGCGGGATGCGAAACAGATTGGAGACATGCCAGGGCTTTTCCGCGGCGGCCTTCAGCGTCGCGACGAGATGCGGATGCTCATGCCCGAGTGATAGGACAGCGACGCCCGAGGCGAAGTCGAGGTAACGGTCGCCGCTTTCCGTGTAAAGCCATGCGCCTTCGCCCCGCGTGAAGGCGATGTCGGCTCGTGCGTAGGTCGGATAGAGCGCAGAAGTCAAAATCATGCTCCAAGCCAACGGGTCCGCCAATTTGCGGTCGAGGCCAAAAAACAAAGCGCCGCCCTTCTTGGGGCGGCTTTTGCGATTTTATGCGCGCGCGCCCTCGTGGTCAAATCCTAAGGGCGCGCGCCATCGACTAAGGCCTCGTATTTGCGAGAGACTTACCGCCTGGGCGCGCCCGTGGGTGAGTCGCGGCGGCAACACCCGCATGGAAAGCGCGTTGAAAGCCTGTGCAGAACGCCCCCTTCTGCTTGCCAGCGACTCGCGCCCGTGATTCAAAGAGATCGTTAAGTTTTCTCGCCAGGGCGGTCGCGTTTTTTCCGCATGGCGCTTCTCGAGTTTCGATGCGCGCTACGTCGCCGCCGGTTGGATCCGGCGCAGCGAGAGGTGGTGGATTCTGTCTGGATGCGCGCTCGAACCGACCGCTTGGAGGTCTCGAAATGTCTTGGACCGATGAACGCGTCGAGCTGTTGCGTAAGCTTTGGAGCGACGGTCTCAGCGCGAGTCAGGTGGCTGCTGAGCTTGGTCCCGGCATCACGCGCAACGCCGTGATCGGCAAGATCCACCGTCTCGGGCTCGCCGAGCGCGCCAAGACGGCCAACGCGCCGCGCCAGCGCGCCGCAAAGACGGCGGCGCCCCGTCAGATCGCCGCGGCTTCAGGCGCCACGGCGCCTCGGGCCGGCGGCCATGCGGTTCATGGCAATGTCGCGCTCGCTTTTGCGCCGCAGGCCGTGGTGGTCGCGCGCGCGACGCCGGAGCAAGAAGTCGTTGTTCCGATAACCGAGCGCGTGACGCTGATGGAGCTGCGCGAGTCGATGTGCCGTTGGCCGATGGGCGACCCGACCTCCCCGGAGTTTCGCTTCTGCGGCGGCAAATCCCCGATCGGCGGCGGACCCTATTGCGCGCATCACGCCCGCGTCGCCTATCAGCCGGCCCAGGAGCGCCGTCGCGCCCGCGACCAGCTGAAAGCGCCGCGCTACGCTTGATCAAGCGCTGCGAGATGGCTGAGGCCATCTCGGCGCGTTTCCAGGGGCGGACCTCTGCTCCGCCCCCCTCGCTCTGCGCCGCAAACCCGTTACTCCGCCGGCTCGTAAGCAGCTTCTGGCGCAACGGGCGCGAAAGAAAGCTTTGGCTCCCAGTAATTGTCACGATCGAACATGTAGCGCGCCTGAGCGTATTGGAACAATATGCGCGCGACGATAGTCATGGTCTCGGGCTTGCGCACAGCGGCGCCCCATATTTTGTTCCACATGCGCCCTTCCGCCGGCCCGTATTTTACAATGCGCTGCATTGCAGCCTGCATTGACTGCTTTTCGATATCCCGCAGCAGGTTTTGATCCATCGGAATCGGTGCGGGGCCGTTGCGATGGCGGCCGAATGTGTCGATGAAACGCAGCATGCGCTCCTGGAAAGCGGCCGGCGCATAAAGCGCGTTGCAGAGATTTTGCATGCCGGAATGCAGCTCCTCCATGCTCATCGTCTTGCTTTGGATATTGGAGCTCCAAGGCACGGCTTGCGTCTCGACCCCGCCGGAGAGCAGCCGGCCTTCTCTGATCATCCGGTCGTAGAGCGGCGTCGCTTCCGAGGCCATCAGCGCGCCGAGGCTGAAGATCGGGATCGGCGTCGCCATCGCAAAATTATATTGTTGCGCAAATACGCTCGGCCCGTCGTGATCGAAGCCGACGATCATGCCCCCCATGACCGAAATGCCGCGGTCAACAAGCTTCTGCACTTCGTCGACGAGGCTGATTTTGAGATTTTGCCGCTTGCCCGTCTCGCGCAGGCTTTCGACATTGGGCGTCTCGATGCCGACGAAGACCTGGGTGAGGCCGGCGGCGACGCACATGTCGATCAGCTCGTCGTCGCGCGTCGCGTCGATCGAGATCTGTGTCACGAACTCCATCGGATGGTCGCGGCGCCAATGGGCCATGGCCGCGAGCAACTCCTTGCAGTGGGAGCGGTAGGCCGTGAAATTGTCGTCGGCCAGGAAGGCCGTGCGATAGCCCTGGGCCCAGAGCGCGTCGAGTTCAGCGATGACGTTTGCGATAGGCTTGTGCCGCTGCTTGCGGCCGAGATACTGGATGACGTCACAGAATTCGCATTCGAACGGACAGCCGCGCGAGGTCTGGACGGCGCCGAGCATGGCGCGGTCGTTGCGGTAGAGGTCCCAACGCGGCGCCGGCGTCAGCGCGAGGGAGGGCTTATCGCCGAAATAGGCGTCCTTCGGCTTTCCTGCGCGCAGGTCGGAGAAAAGTTCGGCGGCGATCTCCTCCGCCTCGCCGCAGACCATGACGTCGCAATGGTCGCGCAGCCGCGCGGGAGAGAGGCTCGCATAGGGCCCGCCGATCACGACGCGCTTGCCGCGGCGGCGGAATTCGTTGGCGATCGCGATCATCCGCTGGCGCTGGCTGACCTTGCCGGTGATGGCGATCCAATCCGCCTCATGGTCGAAATCCACCGGCGAGATCGTTTCGTCGCAGATCGAAATTTCGAAGTCCGACGGCGCTAGAGCCGCAACGGTCGCGGTCGCCAGGTCGGCCATCATCACGCCCCCCGGCGCGCCCGAGGCGGCAAGGACCTCGCCGCCGAAGTAAGTCGGAAAATCGCCAGCCGGATTGATCAGATATATCGACGTCATGGCCAAGCCCAAGCAAATATAAGGTCGACCAAGTATTTCACTGACCAAAAATAGTCGCAAGCCTGCCTGCTAAGGACTTCCACAAGCGCCCGGTCGGCTGTCGCCGGCGCATTCTCTGGCGCGGCAGATGAGGGCGCGCGACAAGCGGCCCTGTAATTCAGCTCTTCTTGAAGGGCTTGACTTCAATGAGCGACCATTCCGCCGTCTTTTCGCGACAAGCGGCGCCCTGCAGCTTTTCGACATCGTCGTCCACGGAGACGTCGGCGAGAAATGCGCGGCAGATTTTGCCGTCGAGGGGGTAGGCCTGGCCAACCGGCGTGAACGAGCCCCGGGCGCCTGTTTGCGGATTGTCCCAGCGAACGCTGGCGCCGCTGCCTTGCGGATCGAGCGCGGTGCTCAAGGCCGCGTTCGCGCGGCGCGTGTCTTCGTTGTCGAGATGGCGGGAGATCTTAAGGGGCGATTTCGTGATCGAACCCGTCACATCCTCGGGCGCCCCCTCCCACATCGCGGAGGAGGACGACGACATCGGTATGGCGACCGAGCAACCGGAGAGGACGCAGGCGGCGATCAGCGAGCCAACAACGATGACAAACGGGAATTGAGCAAAGCCGCCGCCGGCGATATGTCTCATACGCATGAACTGCAAAGCGCCACCTTCCAACGCGCCGCGCCCTTGCAAGGGCGCCTCGGAAAGGATTTTCGCTTGAACGCGTTAACGCCGGGTGACTTCGTCGACGCCGACGAGCCTTTCGCTTTATTTGGCAAGTGGTTCGAGGAGGCCAAAGCCAAAGAGCTCAATGATCCCGAGGCGATGGCGGTGGCCACCGCGGGAGCGGACGGCTTGCCGGACTTGCGCATGGTGCTCATGAAGGGGTGGAGCGCGCAGGGGTTCGTCTTTTACACCAACGCAGAAAGCGCCAAGGGCCGACAGCTTGCCGAAAATCCGCAGGCGGCGGCGCTTTTCCACTGGAAATCGCTGCGCCGGCAGGTGCGGTTGCGCGGCCCCGTCGAGCCCGTCAGCGAGGCCGAGTCGGACGCCTATTACAAGAGCCGCCCCCGAGATTCGCGGATCGGCGCCTGGGCCAGCCAGCAATCCCGGCCCCTCGAAAGCCGCTTTGCGCTGGAAAAAGCCGTCGCGGCTTACGCCGCGAAACACGCAGTTGGCGACATCCCGCGCCCACCTTATTGGCGAGGCTACCTTATCCAGCCGATCGCCATGGAGTTCTGGCAGAACAAGCCATTCCGCCTGCACGACCGGGTCCGATTCTTCCGCGACTCGCCGGGGGGGAATTGGCGCAAGGAGCGGCTCTATCCATGAGGCGGGCGGCGGCGGTCGTCGCGCTCGCGAGCGCGTGTCTACTGAGCTGGGAGGCGGGGGCCCAAGGGATATTCGATATCTTTGGCCCGGATCGGCCCCACCGCCGCGCCGCCGCCTTGCGCCGCGCCCCTCCGAGGGTCGAGAAGAAACGAGAGGCGAGGCCAAAAAAGCGCGAAGCTGGCAAAGCCCAGCAGGCGCCCGCAAAAGCAGAGGCGCAGAGCGCGGAGGCGCCTCCGGCCCCTTACGAAGCGCAGCTGGTTCGCCTCTCCGAAGTTATCGGCGCGCTCGCCTTTTTGCGCGACCTCTGCGGACAGAAAGACGGGGAGGAGTGGCGCATGAAAATGTCGGCCCTCCTCGACGCGGACGCGCCGAGCGGCTCGCGCCACGACAAATATGTCGCAGCCTTCAACCGCGGCTTTCGCGGCTATGAGCTGACCTATCGCGCGTGCACGCCGAACGCCAGGATCGCGACGGCCCGGTATCTCGACGAGGCCGCGAGCATTTCCCGCGACCTCACCTACCGTTTCGGCAGTCCTTAGGAATCCTTGGGAGCGCGGATTAACCTTTTGGAAAGAGGCGTGTCGCGCGGCCCCGCCAACTTGTTTAATGTGCGCCTCATGACGCAGACGCCTTTCGCCTCTTTCGACGATTTTTGCGGTGAGCAGCACCAGGCCGCGCTCGCTTATGTGACCGAAGCCTTCGCCGAAGCCATTCTCGCCGGGATCGAGAGCGATTCCTTCGCGCAAGTCGCGCTGTCGGCAGCGCTACGCGAACTTGTCGCGACCTATGGCGAAGAGGCGGTAGCCAAAGTCGCCGAGGCGCTGCCGGGCAGAATCCGCGCCGGCGAGTTCACCTACGCGGCGCGCCACTAGAGCGCATTCCGCAAAAGTTGACAGACTTTTGCGAAGGGCGCGTCGCGCCTTTCGGTTAAAACCCGACTGACTTTTGCGCCGGAATCGGGCAGAAGGACGCGGCGTATTCGGCGCGGCGGGCGTTTACTGCGCAAGTCCCGCACGCCTATCGGCTGGCCACAGGCCGCCGAAAAAGACAAGCAATGACCCGCACGATCATTTGTCTCGCCCGCCACGGCGAGACCAATTGGAACATAGAAAGACGCTTCCAGGGCCAGTTCGACATCGCCCTCAACGCCCGTGGCCGCGCCCAGGCGCAGGCGCTTGCCGGTGAATTGGCGAGCGCTCATTTCGATCGCGTCTACTCGAGCGATTTGAGCCGCGCCATGAGCACAGCCGCGCCGATCGCCGAGGCGCGCGGCCTCGAGGTCCTGGCGACGCAGCGGCTGCGCGAAAAGGACGACGGCGCCTGGCAGGGCCACACCCACGCCGAGGTGCAGGCGAAATACGCCGAGAGCTACCAATATTATCTCACGCGCGATCCCGACTTCGCGGCCCCGGAAGGCGAGACCCTGACCGAATTTTCTCGCCGAGTCAGGTCGGTCTTGGCGGACATTGCGCGCGAGAGCGCGGGCCTCACCGTGCTCGTCGTGGCCCATGCCGGCGTGCTCGACATCGCCTGGCGCATGGCGACAGGAAAGGGCCTTACCGAGAAACGCGAACATCCGGTGCTCAACGCCACGCCCAATTGGATTGCCTATGAAGACGGCGTTTGGTCGCTCGTCGGCTGGGCGCAGGCCGAGGGGCGGCCCGAGATCGCCGCGCCATGGGATGGAGCGACTCTGCCCCGCAGAGAGGCCGCCCGCGCCTTGATCCTCAACCCGAAGGGCGAAGCGCTGCTCATGAAATACGCCGGAGGGCTCACGCCGCATTTTCTGGCGCTCGGCCATCATCATTTTTGGGCGACCCCCGGCGGGGCGCTCAAGGAGGGCGAGACGTACGAAGCGGCGCTGCGCCGCGAGCTGCGCGAGGAGACCGGCCTCATCCTCGCGGGGGATCCCGGACCCGTCGTCGCGACCCGCGAGTTTCCCATGGAGCTCGGCGAGGATTGGCGCCAGGCGGTTGAGCGCTACTTCCTTGTCAAGACGGAGAAATTCGAGCCGCACCCGGAAAATCTCACGCCAGAAGAGCGGGCTCATGCCCTCGGCTGGCGCTGGTGGTCTGCCGACGAGATTGCCGCCTCGAATGAGCTGATCTTCCCCGAGGCGCTTGCAGCGCTCGTTCGCAAGATGGCTTCTTAAAGGTCCCGCTCTTTTGGCGGGCTCGGCCCGGCTGGAGGAGACGAGTGACGCCGACCGCCCCCGCGAGCCGCGCCGAGCTGCGCCGCTCGATCTCGGTGCCGAACGACGGCGCGCTGCTGCGGCGCCTCTTGGTCTTTGTGGGGCCGGGGTACCTTGTCGCGACCGGCTATATGGACCCTGGCAATTGGGCGACGGCCCTTGCGGCGGGCTCCAAATTCGGCGCCGCCCTCCTCTTCGTCGCCGTTCTTTCCAGCTTGATGGCGATTGTTCTGCAAGCGCTCGCCGTGCGGCTCGGCGTGGGCGCTGGGCTCGATCTCGCCCAGGCCTGCCGGCAGCATATGGGCTTTCCGGCGGCGGTGGGGCTGTGGCTCCTGGCCGAGGCCGGGATTTTCGCAACCGATCTCGCGGAAGTGATCGGCACAGCCATCGGGCTTAAGCTTCTCTTCGGTCTGCCGCTCGCCATCGGCATTCTCGTCACGGCGCTCGACGCCTTTCTCGTGCTCGCCTTCGAGCGGCTGGGCTTCCGCAAGCTCGAGCTTTTCGTCGTTGCGATGCTGCTGCTGATCGGGCTGTCTTTCGCCGCGCAACTCGCAATGGCGCGCCCGGATATGGCAGCAGTTGCGAAGGGGCTCATTCCCAGCCGCCAATTTCTGAGCGACCCGGAGATGCTCTACCTCGGACTGGGCATCCTCGGCGCGACTGTGATGCCCCATAATCTCTTCCTGCATTCCTTCGTCGTGCAGACCCGCGCGATCGGCGTTTCAACGGAAAAGAAACGGGAAGCCATTCGCTTCGGGGTTATCGATAGCGCGATCGCTCTTCTTTTCGCGCTTCTCGTGAACGGCGCCATTCTCGTTCTCGCAGCGGCCGCTTTTCACGCGCACGGCCATACGGAGGTCGCCGAGCTCGACAAGGCGCACAGCCTCATCGCCCCACTGCTCGGGGAGCCTCTCGCCGCCACGCTTTTCGCCCTCGCGCTCATCGCCTGTGGACTGAACTCGACGGTGACGGCGACCCTCGCCGGCCAGGTTGTGATGGAGGGCTTCATCCGCCTGCGCCTGAAGCCAGCGACGCGCCGACTCGTCACCCGCGTCATAGCGATCGCGCCCGCCGTCGCCGTTACCCTCTCGGCGGGCGAAAGCGCGACGGCGCGGCTGCTGATTCTCAGCCAGGTCGTATTGAGCCTGACGCTGCCTTTCGCGATGCTCCCGCTCATCTTTTTCACCGCGCGCCGCAAGATCATGGGCGCGCTGGTCGCGCCACGGCGGACGACGTTTCTCGCCGGCGCGATCGCGGCGCTCATTATAGCGTTGAACGCCAAGCTCGTATGGGATGCGGTTGCCGGAACCCTTCGATGAAAAGCGCTTCTATGAGAAGCGCTCCCACGCGGTTTGGCGCGACACGCCCAGACTTCCTGCAATCTCCGCCCAGCTGACGCCCTGATCCCTCAGGGTTTCGACCATCGTTTGAAGCTGGTCGCGATAACCTTCCGCGGACGCGTTGACGGGCGCGAGTAGCGCAAGCAGACGTTCCTTGGGCCAGTTTTTTGGATCGAACGCCCTGTTTACGGCCTCTCCTCCCCCATGCATGATCGTCTGGCACACCTCGACGCACTCATTGCAGATGTGAATTCCGCCCGGCCCAGCCGCGAGTTTCTGGATCTCGTCCTCGGATTTCCCGCAAAACGAACAGTGAAGCTTTTTCGCCATCGCGCCCTCGTCAGGTCCTACCTTACAGTCAGGTAGGACCTGACGATCGGCCCGTCAAGGCCGCCCCTGGCCTTGGGAACATAGGCGCGGGCTTGCGCGTTCGATCGCAACACAACCCCAACCGCGGCAAAACCACATGAAAGTCTCCCGCCTAGGCCCGCCCGAAATCGAAAAGGCGCTCATCTCTCCAGCTTCGGTCTTCGACATCCCCGCGGAAGTCGTCGAAACCAAAGCCCTCGCCAAGATCCTGAAGATCGAAATCCTCAAGCGCTGGGAACTCGACGCCCGCGCCCTGCAGCGCGCCACGGAAGAAAATATGGCTGGCGGCAAGCCGAGCGACATCGACGCCGTCAACGAAGCGCTCGCTGAGCTCGACCCGGACGGCAAGGTTTTCGCCGACTTCGAGAAAGCGCCGACGAAGCTTTGAGTTTCGGTCGCGCCCACGCTTGCGTTGGGCGCGCGCTTCTCCCAAATAGTCTATGGACATTGCGCCCGCGCCGATTGCGGGCGGGCGCTTCCGTGGCTGATTGGAAAAAATGCGCGACCCTTACGACGTTCTTGGAGTCCCGAAGTCTGCGAGCGCGGCCGACATCAAAAAGGCTTATCGGCAGCTCGCGAAAAAATACCATCCCGACCGCAACAAGGACGATGTGAAGGCCAAGGAACGGTTTGCCGAGATCAACACGGCCTATGAAATCGTCGGGGATGAAAAGAAAAAGGCTCAGTACGACCGCGGTGAAATCGGGCCGGACGGCAAGCCGCGCGGCTTCGAAGGCTTTGGCGCGGGTCCGGGCGGCTTTACGCGGGGCTGGCGCACGGCTGGCGGCGGGCCCGGCGCGGAGACGCATTACGAATTCAATTTCGGCGGGCCCGGCGCTGGCGCTGGCGCTGGAGGCTTCGATCCGAGCGACCTTTTTGCCGATCTCTTCGGCGGCCGGCGCCGCCAGGCCGCCCCGACGCGCGGCGACGACGTGGCTGCGACCGCGACCGTGCCGCTCGAGACCATCGTAAGGGGCGGCTCCGCCCGCGTCATCCTGCCCTCGGGCCGCACGCTCGAAGTGAAAATCCCGGCGGGCGTCGAGGACGGCCAGCAAATTCGCCTGCGCGGCCAGGGGCAGCCCGGCTTACGCGGCGGCGAGCCCGGCGATGCGCTCGTAACCGTAAAGATTGCGCCGCATCCTTATTTCAAGGTGGAGGGCCGCGATCTCAGGGTCGAGCTGCCGGTGGCGATCTACGAGGCGGCGCTCGGCGCCAAGGTTCAGACGCCGACGCTCGACGGGAAGGTTGAGCTCGCGGTCCCGCCGGGCTCGAACGGCGGCCGCGTGCTGCGCCTGCGCGGCAAGGGCCTGCCAGCGAGCGACGGCAAGCCGGCGGGCGACCTTTATGTGGCTCTGAAAATCATGCTGCCCGAGGATCCTGACGCCGATTTCGACTCCCAGATGCGGGAGCTGAGGGATCGGCACGGCTACGATCCGCGGCGGAAAATGGGTTAGTCGAGCGCAAGCGCCGCCGCGCCCCGACACCTCACCTTGACCCGCGCCCCATTCCGCGCGACCTAGGGCGAAAGTCACACCGGAGCCGCGACGAAAGCCATGACCGACGCCGCCGAAACCTGCCTGCCTGACCCGATCGCCGCCGAACCGGCGCCGCGCAGGAAAACCTGCGCCGTGCGCATTGGCTTCGGCGCAGGCGCCGTCACGGTGGGCGGCGGGGCGCCGATCGTCGTGCAGTCCATGACCAACACCGACACGGCCGACGTCGATTCGACCGTGGCCCAGGTGACGGCTCTGGCGCAGACGGGCTCCGAGCTTGTCCGCATCACCGTCGACCGCGACGAGGCGGCGGCGGCGGTTCCGCACATTCGCGAGAAGCTCGACAAAAAAGGGATCAACGTCCCCCTCGTCGGCGACTTCCATTACATCGGCCACAAGCTCCTGGCCGACCATCCGGCCTGCGCCGAAGCGCTCGCCAAATATCGCATCAATCCCGGCAACGTCGGCTTCAAGGACAAGAAGGACCGGCAGTTCGCCGCGATCGTGGAGCTTGCGGCCAAGCACGACAAGGCGGTCCGCATCGGCGCCAATTGGGGCTCGCTCGATCAGGAGCTGCTTACCCATCTCATGGATATCAACGCGGCCTCCGAGCGGCCGATCGACGCCCGCGCGGTGACGCGCGAGGCGCTCGTGCGCTCGGCGCTGGTCTCCGCAGCCCGCGCCGAGGAGATCGGCCTGGCGAAGAACCGCATCGTCATTTCGGCGAAAGTCTCGGCGGTGCAGGATTTGATCGCCGTCTACCGCATGCTCGCCGAGCGCAGCGACTATGCGCTGCATCTCGGCCTCACGGAAGCCGGCATGGGCACCAAGGGCGTCGTCGCCTCGGCCTCGGCGCTCGGCGTACTGCTCCAGGACGGCATTGGCGACACGATCCGCGTCTCGCTGACCCCCGAGCCCGGCGGCGACCGCTCGCTCGAAGTGCGCGTGGCGCAGGAAATCCTGCAAACCATGGGCTTCCGCACCTTCGTGCCTCTCGTCGCGGCCTGCCCCGGCTGCGGCCGCACGACCTCGACCGTGTTTCAGGAGCTCGCACGCGACATTCAAGCGCACATTCGCGAGCGCATGCCGGCCTGGCGCGCGCAATATCCGGGCGTGGAGACGCTCAATGTCGCGGTGATGGGTTGCATCGTAAACGGCCCCGGCGAATCGAAACACGCCGACATCGGCATTTCGCTCCCCGGCACCGGCGAGACGCCGGCGGCGCCCGTCTTCATCGACGGCAAGAAAGCCATGACGCTGCGCGGCGAGGGCATCGCGGAGGAATTCACCCGGATCGTCGACGATTATATCGCGCGACGCTACGGCGGCGCGAAGGAAGGGGCGGCGGCGGAGTAGGCGGCTCTCCTGCGTCATTGCGAGCGAAGCGAAGCAATCCAGAGTCGCAGGCGCGGTCTGGATTGCTTCGTCGCTTTCGCTCCTCGCAATGACGGCGTCAGAACTGCAGCAACCCCGCCGCCGCGCGCAAATCCCGCCATGCCGCCGGTTTCAGCGCAGGGCTTTTGAGCATCGACTCCAGCCCCGAGAAAACAAAACCCTTCGCCGAATGGGCGCCGCAGGCAATGTCGAAAGGCTTGCCGCGCAATTTTGCGAGAGGCTCGCGGGTTTCGATCATGACGCGCGCGGGCGCCTCGCCGAAGAGCAGCAGAACGTCCGGCCGCGCCAGCTCGACATGCCGGCGCGCGAAGGGGGCGAGGGTCGCGATTTCCGGCGCCGTCAGGTTACGGTCGCCGGGCGGCCGCCAAGGGGAAACATAGGCGAGATAGGCGTTCTGGCGATTATGTCCGATTGCGGCGAGCATATTGTCGAGGAGCCTTGCCCGCAGCCCGCTGAACGCTTCGTTCGTCGACTCCTCGGTCGCTCCCGGCGCAGCGTCGAAAACCATGAGGCGCACGCCCGGCGCGCCGGCGCTGAAAAGGAAATGCTGCGCCATGTCGCGAAAAGGCGCGTGGGGAAACTCCTTCATCGCGGCCGCAAGCTCTTCGATCGTATGCGAATTGGCGGCGGCGGCCTCGGCCGCGCGGGCGGCGTCTTCGGGCGCGGCGATCGAAGGGATGCGCGGGCGGATATCGGGCGCCGGCGCGACGGCGGGCGCCTCCCGCTGCGCCGCTGGCGCTTCCACCATCGGAGCCGCCGCTGTTCGCGAGTCCGCATATCGGTCATGCGGGGCGTCATCCAGCGCCAGATCGACGCCGCTCTCGACGTGCCAATCGAGCAAGGCCAAAAGGGCTCTTTGGGCGTTTTCCGGCAGATCCGCGCGCATGGGAAAACCGTAGCTGAAACCGGCGGCGGATTAAACGTCGGCTTTTCGCACGATATGTGAGTCTGCGCCGCCGCCCCTCTTCAACCGCTTGTGAATGCGGCCCGCCAACAGCTATGGTGCGACGCAAAAGGTGCCGCAATCGGAAAGGCTTGCCCCACATGAACGACAGCATGAGCGATCGCCCTGTCTTCACGGAGAAGGAGGCGCTGCTCTTTCACTCGCGCGGCCGGCCGGGAAAGCTCGCCGTTGTCGCGACCAAGCCGATGGCGACGCAGCGTGATCTCTCGCTCGCCTATTCGCCGGGCGTCGCCGCGCCCGTGCTCGCCATCGCCAAGGACCCTTCGCTCGCCTTCGACTATACGACGCGCGGCAATATGGTCGCCGTCATCACCAATGGCACGGCGATTCTCGGCCTCGGCGATCTTGGCCCGCTCGCCGCCAAGCCGGTGATGGAAGGCAAGGCCGCCCTTTTCAAGCGCTTTGCCGACGTCGATTCCATTGACCTCGAGCTCGACACGAAGGATGTCGAGGAGTTCGTCGCCGCCGTGCGCTATTTGGGCCCCACCTTCGGGGGCATCAATCTAGAGGACATCAAGGCGCCCGAGTGCTTCGTGATCGAAGAGCGGCTGCGCGATCTGATGGATATTCCCGTTTTCCACGACGATCAGCACGGCACGGCGATCATTTCCTCCGCCGGGCTCATCAATGCGTTGCTGCTGACCGGCCGCGACATCAAGACGGCGAAGCTTGTCTGCAATGGCGCGGGCGCCGCAGGCATTGCCTGTCTCGACCTCGCCAAGGCGCTCGGCTTCGATTCGCGCAACGTCACGCTCTGCGACACCAAGGGCGTCGTCTATCGAGGCCGCGAAGCCGGCATGAACCAGTGGAAGAGCGCCCACGCCATCGAGACGAGCGCGCGCACGCTCGCCGAGGCGCTCGAAGGCGCCGATGTCTTCTTCGGCCTTTCCGTGAAGGGCGCGCTGACGCCGGACATGCTGAAATCCATGGCGCCCGATCCGATCATCTTCGCCATGGCGAATCCTGATCCGGAGATCACGCCGGAAGAGGCGCGCGCCGCCCGGGCTGACGCGATCATCGCCACGGGAAGATCGGATTATCCAAACCAGATCAACAATGTTCTGGGCTTTCCCTACATCTTCCGCGGCGCGCTCGACGTGCGCGCGAAGACGATCAACATGGAGATGAAGATCGCCGCCGCCCGGGCGCTGGCCGATCTCGCGCGCGAGGACGTTCCCGACGAAGTCGCCAATGCCTATCGCGGGGCGCGACCGCGTTTCGGCCGAGACTATCTCATCCCGGCGCCCTTCGATCCGCGCCTGATCTCGGTCGTGCCGCCGGCCGTGGCGCAGGCGGCGATGGACTCAGGGGTGGCGCGCCGGCCGATCGTCGATATGAACGCCTATCGCGCAGAGCTTTCGGCGCGGCGCGATCCGATCGCCGCTTTGATGCAGACGATCTATGAGCGCGTGCGGCGCGAGCCCAAGCGCGTCGTCTTCGCGGAGGGCGAAGAGCAGCAGGTGATCCGCGCGGCGGTCGCCTTCGTCAACCAGGGATTGGGCGAGGCGGTGCTGGTCGGCCGCGAGGATCGCGTGAAGACCAACGCCGCCAACGCCGGCGTCGAGCTCGCGCCCGGCATCGAAATTCACAATGCGAAGCTTTCGCATCGCAACGCCGTCTATGCGCAATTCCTGTTCGAGCGGTTGCAGCGCAAGGGATTTTTGTTCCGCGACTGCCAGCGCCTGATCAACCAGGACCGCAACCATTTTGCCGCGGCCATGGTGGCGCGCGGCGACGCCGACGCCATGGTGACAGGGGTCACCCGCAATTTCTCCAATGCGCTCGAGGAGGTGCGCCGCGTTGTCGATCAAAAGCCCGGCCACCGCGTCATCGGCGTTTCGCTGATTCTCGCCAAAGGGCGGGTGGTGGTCGTCGCCGACACGGCGATCACCGAGCTGCCGGAGGCGGAGGAGCTTGCCGACGTCGCGATCGAAGCCGCCGGCGTCGCCCGGCGCATCGGCCTCGTGCCGCGCGTCGCCATGCTCGCTTTCTCGACCTTCGGCTATCCGCCGGGGGAGCGCACGGCGCGGGTGCACGACGCCGTGCGGGTGCTGGATCAGCGCCGGGTGGACTTCGAATATGAGGGCGAAATGGGCGCTGATATTGCGCTCAACAAGGATTTGATGAGCGCCTATCCCTTCAGCCGGCTGAAGGATGCGGCGAATGTCCTCATCATGCCGGCCTTCCACTCGGCGGCGATCTCCACCAAGATGCTGCAGCAGCTCGGCGACGCCACCGTGCTCGGCCCGCTGATCGTCGGCCTCGACAAGCCGATCCAGATCGTCCAGCTCGGGGCGACCGATACAGAAATCGTCAATATGGCGGCGCTCGCCGCCTTCGGTCTCGGGGGATAGGACGCGGGCGCCGAACTCCTCCCGCCTCGGCGCGAGCGTGAAGAAGTCGCGTAAAATCAAAAGCGTGGAGCGCATTCTTATTCGCAAAAGTCTGGCAACTTTTGCGGAATGCGCTCTAGAAAATCGGGTTTCCGCCGAGCACTTGCGCCGAGAGAAGCAAGCCGGCGATGAAATGAATGATCAAATTCGTCGACCCGAAGCCAAAAAGGAAGAGACCGACATTTTCGACAGCGGTCTTGAGGTAGCGGCGGCTCGGCAGTCTTGCGCCGATTCTCGGGGAGCGCGCCTTGTCGGCGCTTTTTTCGGCGAGCGCAGCTGCAACGTCGCTGTTGAAAGAATAGTGAAGCCGACTCATGACCAGGAGCCCCTTCGGCGAATGGTTGCCCGTTCGTCTACGAATAGCTGACAGCCGGTTAACGCGAGCCGAAGGTGAAAACGAAAAGTTTACGAGATGCGCTCAGGTATTTGTTGCTCGCATGATTCCCTGCAAGCGGAAAGCGCGCTTGAGCAAAAAAAATGGCCGGGACGCGCCCGGCCATAAGCCAAGAAAGTTGAAGCCGGCGGTTACTGCGCCGCGAGCTTGATCTCCGGATAGGTGCAGCGCTCGTCGCCCTTTTCGTCGACATGGAGACCCGCCGGCGGCTCGACGAAGGGGATGCCGAGCGTCTGCCAAACATCGACCAAGGCCTCGATGAGGTAAGCGATATGCTCATGTGTATGGCGCGGGGTCGGCGTGATGCGCAGACGCTCCGAGCCCTTGGCGACAGTCGGATAGTTGATCGGTTGAATATAGATGTTGTGGCGTGTGAGCAGCAGATCGCTCGCGGCCTTGCACAGCTCGGCGTCGCGCACCATCACCGGCACGATATGGGAGCCGTTCTCGAGCACCGGAAGACCGGCGGCGGCAAGCGCATGTTTGGTGACATGCGTCGCGCGCTGATGCGCCGTCCGCAGATCGGGCCGGCGCTTCAGCAGCCGCACGGCGGCGCAGGCGGCGGCGGCCACCGGCGGCGGCAAGGCCGTCGAGAAGATGAAAGCGGGCGCGTAGGAGCGGATGGCGTCGATCACGGCCGCGTCGCCGGCGACATAGCCGCCCAGGGCGCCGAAGCCCTTGGCGAGCGTGCCCTCGATGACGTCGATGCGGGACATGACGCCTTCGCGCTCGCAAATGCCGGCGCCGCGCGGTCCATACATGCCGACGGCGTGGACCTCGTCGACATAGGTCATTGCCCCGTAGCGCTCGGCGAGCGCCGCGATCTCCGCGACCGGCGCGATATTGCCGTTCATGGAGTAGAGGCTCTCGAAGACGACGAGCTTCGGCCGGTCGCCGGCTTCGACGAGCAATTCTTCGAGATGGGCGAGGTCGTTGTGGCGGAAGATTTTTCTCTCCGCCCGCGAGCGCTTGACGCCCTCGATCATCGAATTGTGATTCGAGGCGTCGGAGAGGATGACGCAGTTCGGCAGCAGATCTGCGATGGTGGAAATCGCCGCGAGATTGGAAATCCAACCCGAGGTGAAGACGAGCGCCGCCTCCTTGCCGTGGAGATCGGCCAGCTCACGCTCCAGCTCGACGATGGCGTGGCTCGTGCCGGAGATGTTTCGGGTGCCGCCCGCGCCGGCGCCGGCCTTGCTGGCCGTCTGGACCATGGCGTCGATGACCTCGGGGTGTTGGCCCATGCCGAGGTAGTCGTTCGAGCACCAGACAGTGACGTTTTCGATGGAGCCGTCGTCGCGTATCCAGCGCGCGAGCGGGAAGCTTTCCACGTCGCGCTCAAGATGCGCGAACACTCGATAGCGGCGTTCGTCCTTCAGACGGGAGACGGCCGCCTCGAAATATCGCCGATACACCATTACGGAACCCTCGATCTTTGACATCCATCAAACATTGGCCGCCGGCCCCGTCCTGCCGACCGCTTGTTTGGACGTTTTCT
Organism: Methylocystis sp.; assembly: GCA_024506175.1. Lineage (GTDB taxonomy): Bacteria > Pseudomonadota > Alphaproteobacteria > Rhizobiales > Beijerinckiaceae > Methylocystis. Next base: position 6,860 of record JAMBEQ010000107.1, on the reverse strand, counting down.
TACATAGCCGATCCTGAGCCGGAAAGCGAGTGGCGGATTGCCGCGCGCACGTGCGCAGGGCGGGGGGTCCAAAGGCCTCAACGGTCGAGTAACGGCGTTCATCATCCTGTCACCCTACGGTCACGCCCACGATATCCACGAGGGCTATGGCAAAGCCGCGTTTGGTGCCTAGTGGGGGCTGACAAATGAAGAAACTCATAAGCTTAGCTGCGACGACCGCGGCCATGGCCGTCAGTGAAGCTTACGCCGGCTCGATTCATGAGTACGGTCATATCATCGTGATTTACCAAGAGAATCGCAGCTTCGACAATCTCTATGGCCTTTGGGGCTCAGTGAATGGGAAGCAGGTGAACGGCCTTTCCTTCGCCGACGCCGCGCACACCAAGCAGGTCCGCGCCGACGGCGTAACCCCTTATAATTGTCTGCTGCAGGACGACGTCAACCTTGCCTCTCCGTCGCCGCTGGCGAAAACCTGCACGGACAATACGGGGCCCACGTCTTTCGACAGCGCCTTCGCCAACGCGCCGTTCAAGATCGACGATTATATCGCGTCGACCGACACGACCTGCCCCAACCCCTATGGCGCCTTTGCGGCGAACGGCGTCCTGAAAGGAGCCGGTCTTGCGGGCGGCTGCACGCGCGACCTCGTGCATCGCTTTTATAATGAGCAGTATCAGCTGAACGGCGGCCGGCAGAACCGTTACGTCACGGCCAGCGACGCCGCCGGCCTTGCGATGGGCTACTACGACACGACGAAGCTGCCGCTCTACCAATATCTTCACGACCGCCGCGCGCCCAACTATGTGATCGCCGACAATTTCTTCCAGGCGGCCTTCGGCGGCTCGTTCCTCAACCATCAGTGGCTGATCGCCGCGAGGACGCCGGTGTTTGTCAATCCCACTACGGACGGCACAGGCAACGACCTTCACTCGGTGGTCGACGCCAATGGCATGCCCACCAATACGCCGCTCTATAGCCCGACGGCGACCGGCTTGCGGGACAAGGCCTTGACGGCCTATTGCGCTGGCGATTCACGTAAACCCGCATCTTTTGCCGCCGCCCCCGCCGGTGTCGTCTGCGGCGATTACGCGGTCAATACGACTCAGCCGTGGGCGTGGCCTAATTCAAGCCCAACAAACGATGCGGTTCGCCTGCCGCCGCTCACCTATCCGACGATTGGCGACCGCCTCAGCGATAAGGGCGTGACCTGGGCTTGGTTCTCCGGCGGCTGGGATAACGCCGAAGGCAACAAGAGCGGCCTGGGCTGGACGAACGGCAATGGCGGCTCCTGCGCCGATCCCCACGCCAACCCGCAAACGATCGGCGGCGTGCTTCGCTGCCCCGACAAGAACTTCCAGTACCATCACCAGGCGTTCAATTACTTCCTGAAATACGCGCCCGGGACGGCGGCGCGCGGCGAACATTTGCAGGACGAAGCGAACTTCTTCGACGCGGCCGCCCGCGGCCGTCTGCCGCAGGTCAGCCTCGTCAAGCCGCTCGGTTCGGATAACGAGCACCCCGGCTACACCGACGAGACCGACGGCAGCAGCCATCTCGTCAAATTGGTGAAGGCCATCGTCGAGGGGCCGAATGGCCACGACACGCTCATCGTCATCACCTATGACGAGTTCGGCGGCGCCTGGGACCACGTGCCGCCGCCTTCGGTCACGAACCCGGTCGGTCCCTATGACGTCTGGGGTCCCGGCACCCGCGTTCCGGCGATCCTGATCTCCAAGAAGCTGCACCACTCGGGCGTCGATCATGCGCCGCACGACACGACCTCGATCCTCAAGCTGATCGAGGAGCGGTTTCGCCTGGCCCCGCTCGGCGCCCGCGACGCGGCGGTCAAGAGCCTGAGCAGCGCGCTGAAGGATGCGCGTGACCACGAGCACGATCGCGACTGATCGGCGCTGCTATCGACCGGCCGTCCGCCTTGCGCGGGCGGCTCAGTCAAACTTACGAGACGGCCTCGTCCTTTGAGAGCGAGCTTCGCTCGCTCCTCTGGAGGAGGCCTAAGTGTTTGACGTAGATGCAGACGCCTTCCCGCTGAGGAGCCTGCGCAGCAGGCAGCTGCGTGGATAGCGCGCCGGGACGGCGGCGCGCAGGGCAGCCTGGTCTTATTCCCGCCCTGCCCCTCCCCGGGGTGAGGGAAAGCGAGGCGAGGCAGCGGTTACGTGCGCACAGCGCCGCCGCGCGCGCGCCAGCCGCCGGTGCCCGGCGCATAATGGCGCACATCCTTGCGCCCGGCCCGGATCGCTTGGGCCAGCGCCTTTGCCGAGCGGCCGCCCGCCTGGCAGATGAGCACGCAATTGCCCTGAGGCAGCTTCGAGGGGTCGAATTGCGAGAGCGGAAGATTGCGCGCGCCGGGAACATGGCCCGCCGCATATTCGTGCGGCTCGCGCACGTCGACGATAATGCAAGAACCTTCCTTCACGGCGCGCTCGAAGTCCTCGTGCTCGATCGTAGGCGTCTCGCCGCCGCCCCCGGTAAGCTTCGACATCAAACCTGACAGCATCTTCTTCTCCCTTTCTCTTGCTCAGGCGCTCTGCGGCTGAGGAGATTTTTCGCCGTCGTGTTGCGCAGGCGCGCTTTGGCCGGCGCCAAATTGGTTAAACGCCGCGAGCGCGTGGCTCGCGTACATCACGGAAGGCCCGGCTCCCATGTAGATGGCCATGCCGAGCGTCTCCAAGATTTCCTCGCGAGTCGCGCCGCGCTGGGCGGCGGCCTTCGTATGGAAGGCGATGCAATCGTCGCAGCGCACCGCGACGCTCACGGCGACGGCGATCAGCTCCTTCGTCTTGGCGTCGAGCGCGCCGGACGCGCCGGCGGTCGTCGCCATAGTGGAGAAGGCTTTCATTACATCCGGCGCGCCGACGCGCAGATTGCGAAGGTCGGCGGAGAGCGCCTTGGCGAGTTCGGGCCAGTCATTAGTCATGTGAGCTTCCCTTCATTTGGCGCGCGAGGCGGCGCGGGCCTTTCGTCGTCGCGAAGGACGACATAGATCGCCGGGATCACGAGCAGCGTCAGCGCCGTCGACGATGCGAGGCCGAAAACCAGCGAGATCGCGAGACCCTGGAAGATCGGATCGGTGAGGATGAAAGCGGCGCCGATGATGGCCGCCGCGGCGGTGAGGAAGATCGGTTTGAAGCGCACAGCGCCCGCTTCGACCAGCGCCTCGCGCAGGGACATGCCCCGCTCGCGCAGATGCCGGATGAAATCGACGAGCAGGATCGAATTGCGCACGACGATGCCCGCGAGCGCGATGAATCCGATCATGGACGTCGCCGTGAAGGCCGCATTGAAGGCGAGATGGCCGAGCACGATGCCCAGCAGAGTGAGCGGCACAGGCGCGAGAATGACGAGCGGCAGCTTGAACGAGCCGAACTGCGCCACGACGAGCAGATAAATGCCCAGAAGAGCGACCATGAAAGCCGCGCCCATGTCGCGGAAGGTCACATAGGTCACCTCCCACTCGCCATCCCAAAGGAAGGTTGGTTGCGCGTCGTCGAGCGGCTGGCCGTGATATTTGATCGTCGGCGCGCCCGAGGGGCCCCAGTCGATCTTGTTGATCTCGTCCTCGACCGCGAACATGCCGTAGATCGGCGCCTCGAAGCGGCCAGCGACTTCCGCGCTCACCATTTCAGCGAAGCGGCCGTTGTGGCGGAAGATCGGATAGGAGCCGAGCTCGCGTGTCGCCTTCACCACGTCGCCGAGCTCAACATTGGCGCCCTGGCGAACCGTGCCGCCGGCGGGGAGGGGCGTCGAGAGAATGCGCTCGCCGGGCGTCATTTCCGAGCGCGGCAAAGCGACGGTGATATCGATGGGCTTGGCGCCGCCGCCGCGCTGCGAGAAGCCGATCTTCACGCCGCCGACCAGCGCGCCGATCGTGTCGTAGACCGCGCGCTCCTCGACGCCGTGATATTCGAGCGCGTCCTGATCGATCGCGAAGCGCAGCCGCTCCGCCCGCTGGCCGAAACTGTCGTCCGCATCGACGACGAAATCGACCGCCTCGAAAGCCTTGCGCAGCTTGGTTGCAAGATCGCGCCTTGTTTGCGCGTCTGGCCCGTAGACTTCGGCGAGAAGCGTCGACAGGACAGGCGGGCCGGGCGGCACCTCGACCACCTTGATCGCCGTGTGCTCGGGCGCGGGCAGGCCCTTGAGCTTCTCGCGAATTTCCAGCGCGATGGGGTGGCTTGCGCGTTTGCGCTCGTCCTTCGGCTGGAGGTTGATCGCCAGATCGCCCATCTCCGGGGCCGAGCGCACATAATAGTGGCGCACGAGACCGTTGAAGTTGAAGGGCGCCGCCGTGCCCGCATAGGACTGGATGGACGTGAGCTCGGGAATGTCTTTGAGGCGCTCGGCCGCGGCGGTCAGCACGCGATCCGTCTCCTCGAGCGAGGCGCCGCGCGGCAGATCGACAACGACGGCGACTTCCGATTTGTTGTCGAAGGGCAGGAGCTTCACGCGCACGCTCTTCGTGGCGAAGAGACCGAGCGAGAGGAGCGTTGCGACGCCGACCGCGGTGAGAAAGCGTTGCGAGCGCTTTCGACCCTGCAGCAGGGGCGTGGCGATGCGGGCGTAGAAGTCGCCCATGGCGCCACGCTCATGGGAGTGGTCATGACCCGCGCCGCCCTCCTTTTCGAAGCGCTTGCCGGCGATTTTCAACAGCAGCCATGGCGTAATCGTCATCGCCACGAAGAAGGAAAAGACCATCGCGAGCGAGGCGTTCGCCGGAATTGGGCTCATATAGGGTCCCATGAGACCCGAGACGAACATCATCGGCAGAAGCGCCGCGATGATCGTCAGTGTGGCGACGATGGTCGGATTGCCGACCTCCGCAACCGCCTCGACCGCGGTGTCGATGAGGCTGCGGTCGCCGCGCATATGCCAATGGCGGACGATATTCTCGACGACGACGATCGCGTCGTCGACGAGGATGCCGATGGAGAAGATCAGGGCGAACAGGCTGACGCGGTTGATGGTGTAGCCCATCAGCCAGGAGGCGAAGAGGGTGAGAAGGATCGTCGTCGGAATGATGACGAAGACGACAACGCCCTCGCGCCAGCCCACCATCACCACGATCAGCAAGACGATCGAAACAGTCGCCAGCGCCAGATGGAAGAGAAGCTCATTCGCCTTCTCGGTAGCCGTCTCGCCATAGTTGCGCGTGACGGCGATTTCGAGATCCTCGGGAACGATCCGGCCTTTGACGGATTCCAGGCGGTGTAGAACGTCCTCGGCGACGATCACCGCATTGGCGCCCTTGCGCTTGGCGATGGCGATGCTGACAGCCGGGCGTTTGAGAAGCGCGCCGTCCTTTTCCTTCGTCATCGTCCAGCTGCGCTTGTCGGGCTCGGCGGCGCCGACGATGACCTCCGCGACGTCCTTCACATACACAGGCCGTCCGTCGCGCGTCGTGAGCAGCAGGAGGCCGATGTCCGGCACCCCCTGCAGCGTCTGGCCGGCGACGACGGGGACGGAGTGGTTGCCTTCGCGGAAGGCGCCGACCTGGAACGAACGGTTGGCGTTGGTGAGCTTGTCGATGAGCTGGTTGAGCGTCACGCCATATTGCGACAGGCGCGCGGGGTCCGGCTCGACGCGGATCTGATTGGGGCTGCCGCCGACGATATAGCTCAGGCCGACATTTTCGACCTTGGTCAGATCGTGCTGGAGCTCCGCTGCAACCTGATAGAGGCCGTTGTCGGTCCATTGATTGGCGCGCTCGGGCTTTGCAGAGAGCGTCAGAACAACGATGGCCACGTCGTCGATGCCGCGGCCGATGATGACCGGCTCGGGGATCCCTTTCGGCAAGTCCAGAATATTTGCGCGAATCTTGTCGTGCACGCGCAGCACGGCGTTATCTTGCGGCGTACCCACGTAGAAGCGCGCCGTCACCATCACCTCATCGTCGCGGGTTTGCGAATAGACGTGCTCGACGCCGTTGACGCCCTTGATGATGTCTTCAAGCGGACGCGTGATGAGCTCGATTGCGTCCTCGGCCTTGTAGCCGTTCGCCTGCACCATGATGTCGACCATGGGCACGGAGATTTGCGGCTCTTCCTCCCGTGGAAGCGCCTGCAGGGCGATAAGGCCGACGAGAATGGAGGCGAGAAGCAGGAGCGGCGTCAGCGGCGAATTGATGAAGGTTCGCGTCAGCGTGCCGGAGATGCCGGGACGAAAGTCTTTTTCCCCGGTCATGGCGTGCGCACCACGTCGCCGTCATGCAGGCCCGAGAGGATTTCGATCGCATCGCCATGGACGTCGCCCGTTTGCACGACGACTTCGGCGCCGTCGGCGAGGCGCACAAAGTCCACGCCGGCGCGACGATAGACCGCCGCCTTGGGCGCGAGGATTGTATCGCGTTTGCCGGTGGTCAAATAGACTCGCGTCCGCTCGCCGACGAAGTAGTTGTCGAGCCCCTTAACGTCGACGTCGGCGATCACCCGGCCGCCCTGAATCTCTGGATAGACGATGCGGACGCGGCCTTCCTTGCGCGCGGCGCTCTTCGTGTTTACCCCGCGCTCGCCAATCTCGACGCGATCGCCCGCGCGCATGAAGCGGGCGTGGCGCTCCGGGAGCTGCAACCGCAGGATATATTTATCTTCGGCGAGGGTCGCGATGGTCTCGCCCGGCATCACCACACGGCCGATCGAGACAGGGATCGTCAGAATGCGGCCCGCGCCCGGCGCCTTCACAGAGCCTTCCGCCGTTTGTTGCTCGATGACGCCGCGGTCGGATTGCAGCGCCGAGAGCGTTCGCTCCGCGACATCGAGCGCAGTCTTCGCCTGGTCGGCCATCACTTTCGTGGAGGTGCCGCGGCGTAAAAGCTCCTGCGCGCGCTCGAAATCGGCCTTGGCCTT
>JAMBEQ010000106.1 GCA_024506175.1 Methylocystis sp. | reverse complement strand
CGATTGCCCATGATGACCGAATAGTCAGGCATGAACTTGTAAACCGTGCCATCGTCGCCGGTATAAAGCTGCTGATAGACGAAGAAGTCGAATTCGGCCATCGAACCAAGATATTTGACCTCCTTACCGAGCTCGCCGCCAGCGACGACGCCGGCTAGATTCACATTGCCTTCCGTCTGGCGGAAGGATTGCATGACGCGAAGGACCGACGGCGAGTTGAGGAGGAGATCGGCCGACTTCGGGTCGAGAATAACCGTTGAGGGGTGATAGCCGGAGTCCGCCTGCACGAGCGCGGCCCAGGTGCGGAGATTTTGCAGCGGGTCAACCCCGGTCATACCCCATGAGGTGCTCCCCGACGTGGAGAGCGTCACAGTATGTGAGGAAGGCCGTCCAAGGTCGATAACGACCGCGGGATGATTTTCACTCTGGCAGGTCACAGCGCCCGTGAGCAGCAGCTGTGACGCCATCCATTCCTCGCGTCGGGTGATCTCATCGTCCTCGATGAAAAGATTATCGAGCAGCGCGCGATCGAACCGATCCTGCGGCGTCAGCTCGCCAAGAAGGCGCTCGCCGGCGCGGCGCTTCAATGCCTTCTGCGGCTCGATTGGGTGCTTCGGCTTCACATACGGCGGCTTGAATGATCCCGTCTTGTAGCCGCGGCTGCGATCCGGCTTGCCCGCGATCGTCGGGACCACGAAGGGCGCGAGGCGGCGGGCGCGCTCCACCTTGTCGAAATAAACTTCTTCCGTGTCGAAGGTCTGCTCCATAGGGAAGAAGGCTTCGAGAAGAAATGCACGGGTGCGATCGAGGACGCCGAAAGCGCCGAGCAACTGGGCTGTGGAATTGACGTCAAGGGCCATGATGAAAGGCTCCGAAGGCGGCCCTGCGAGCCGCGTCATTGAAGGGATAGATCAGCCGAGAACGCCGATCGAGCGGACGAAGATCTGCGACGCGACCTTGCGGAGCGCAGCACTCAGCGCAGCGAACGTCCAGGAAGCGTCGACGGTCATTTTCTCGAAGGCGAATTCGCCCTGGAAATAGGCTGGCGCCGAGACATCGCCGCTCGTAGCGTCAATATCGGCTGCGAGAATGCACAGACCGCCCGCATCGGCGGAGCCGTCGATCGCCGTCGCGACAGAGGCGATATATTTGTCCGTCTCGGCGACCGTAACGTCGAAACCGTCGCCCACGACGAAGTCCGTCGAGCCGTCGGTGACGGCGAATTTGATCCGATCTGCGAAGGTCGCCGAAGCGCCGGAACCGGAAAACGACACATCGCCGAGGACGCCCCCGCTCGGGTCGGTGACGCGGAAGGTTGCGGAATTGGTCCCCGCGGTGATGCAGCGCACCGTATAGACGCCGGGCTGCGCATTCGCCAGAAGTGGGGTCGACGCATCAAGAACAAGCGTTCCATTGCCGGTGTTGCCGGCCGCCTTGGCGGCCGAAGACGCAGTTCCGGTCTTAACGCGGCCGAGTAGAGCGCCGCGCGGCAGCACGCCCGCTCCAGATTTGACCGTGACAGCGCGGTGCTTGAAATCGTCGCCGCCGGCGAAGAGCGGCGTCGCATCATAATTTGCGGAAAAGGCCATGGCGAAATTCCCTGGTTTGCGTGCGAGTCCTTACGCGATCCCGAGGACGCGCTTGGCTTCCATCGCGCCCTTTTCAACGTCGGAGAGGTCGGAGCCGCCCTTGCCGCCGCCGGCGCCGAGCGCGGGCTGATTGATCTTGCTCATCTCTGCGAGGAGGCCGGTCTCGGTTTCCTTTGTCTCCTTCGGCGCGGCGGCGAGAGCGGCCTGAGCGTCCTCGGCCTTCATCTCGGTTTTGAAGGCGAAATGACGCGCGAGCGTCTCGCGGCCCTTGGCGGAGTCATGGTCGAGAATGGCGGCGACGCGCGCGCGCTCTGCGCTTGCGCCTGCGCGCTCGCCATCGGCGCGGCCCTCGGAACGCGCGGCGGCGACAGCTGCATCGTGATTGCTCTGAGTGACCATCGCGACCGCTTGGGCGGCATTCTGCGTGACGCCGAGGGATGACGACTCGCTGGGCGTTGCGGCCGCACGAACGGCCGCGACAAGGGAATTGTTCATGAGGGTTTTCCTTATGCGGCCGATCACCTGGCCATTTCACGGACGAACTCATCGAACGCGCTGTTTGCATGTCCGATCGCATCGGCGAGGCCGAGGGAGACGGCGTCCGCGCCGTCAAAGGAAGCTGCCTCTGTCGCCAACGCCTGGGCGGCGTTGAACCGGCGACCGCGATGACGGCCGACAGCCTCAGCGAAAGAGACGCGAATGCGCTCGAGATCTGCGAGAACGGCACCGGCCGCGTCCTCGCTCAATGCCTCATAGGGGTTGGCCTCCGCCTTGCGCTTGCCAGCGCGCAGAACGGTGACCTTCACGCCCCTCTTTTCCAGCGAACCCGACATATCCGCATGTAGGCTGATGGCGCCGATGGAGCCGATTGAGCCATGTGCCGGCATGACGATCTGCCGCGCCGCCGACGCGAGGGCGTAACCAGCGGAAAGCGCGTGATCCGTGAGAATCGAAATCGTCGGCTTGACGCGCGAAAGATCCGCCATCATCGCCGCCGTCTCGAAAAGCCCCGCGACCTCGCCGCCGAAACTATCAACCTCGAAAGCGACGCCGCGCACGCTCTGATCGCGCGCCGCGCGCAGGATTTGCGCCTGAAGCCCCTGATAGGAGGTGCGGCCGGACGAGGCGCCGACGTAATTGCCCTTATGGACGAGCGAGCCCTCGATCGGGATCACCGCCACATTGCCGAACATCTCATAGACCGGGATCCGGTCCCGGTCATAGCTGCGGCCCGTGCGGTCGCCGAGACGGCCAGCGGAGGGGCGGCCATTGGCGAAGGCGATATGATCAACCGCCTCCGCGCCGATGACGACGACGCTATCATCCAGGATGCGGGGGCCGAGCGCCTCGACGATCGTGGCGGCCTTGCCCGCATCGAGCGCGAGCGGCGTATTGAACAGCCGCGAAGCAATTTCAGGTCTCGACAGGCTCATGCATCCTCGCCCTTATCGGCTTGCTCTTTATCGGCTTGCTCCTTGCCGCCATTCGCCTTGTCTTCGGCGTCAGCCTTGCCGCCGGCCTTCGCCTTGAAGGCCGCGTCAGGGTCGATTCCGCGATCCTTCATTTCCTTGCGCTCACGGGCGCGCTGATTGAGCACGTCGATGTAATCCTTGCCCTGCTCGGCGCATTCGTCGGCGAGCGTCGAGACGCCGGAGGCGATGCGCAGCGTCGTCGCCTCGGCTTCCTTCACCGGCTCGATGTAGCCGCGGCCGGGGCTGATCCAGCTGGCCTCGCAATAAGCCAGCCGGGCGGCGCGGAACTCTGGCGCGCCCTTCGGAATCTTCACGCGGCCGCGCGCAATAGCCTCTTCCAGCCAGTTTTCATAATGCGGGCGCATGTAGCGCGCCGCGAAGCCGTCCTTGGTCGACGCAAAACCACGCCAGACTTCAGCAAGGGCGCCTTTGAAGCCGGAATAGTTCGTCTGCGAGAAATCGCCGGTCAGCTGCTCATAGGTGACGCCGCCGACGGCCGCCAGGTTGCGCAGGCCGACGCGATAGAAGGAGTCGAAATTCGCGTTCGGATGCGCCGGATTAGTAAGTTCGACTTTATCCTCCGGGAAGAGGTAGTTCACCATCGCACCCGGCAGCTCGACCTTGCGGTTTTCGTAAAAACCGATGCGTGTTTCTTGCAGCTTTGTCAGATCGTCGCCGCCGCTGATGGCCTCCGCAATCTGCTCATGGTCATTCGGGCTCGTGATGAAGGCGGCGAGCACGGCGTTGAGCACCGCCGCCTGCAATTCCGCCTCGTCATAGCGGCCGAGCATCCGCATCTTCTTGACGACCGGCGCCAGAGGCGGCTCGCCGCGCACCTGGCCAGCGCGCTTCGGCTCGAAGGCATGCACGATCTGCCAACGGCCGTTCGGAAGCTTGCGGTCGAAGCGATCCCAGATCCACGGATAAGCGCCGATGACGCCAACATCGCCCGGATGAGCCGAGCGAATGAAATAGGCGCGCGGCTCGCCGTTCCGGCCCAATTCCACGCCGCCCCTGCGCCCGACCGTGTCGACATAGAGCCAAGGATTCGACAGACGATCAGGATCGACGATCTGAATCGCCGTCGCCCAATCGCCACCGCGATCGAGCCAGTAGGAAACCGACAACGCCTCACCATCGCCGGCATAGTGTCGGAACGCGAGCGCCTGCAGGCCGCCCATGTCGAAGCGCTGGCCTGCGTCGCAACACTCGAAATCCGGCGCATAACTGCGCCAGGCGGTTTCAATGTCGATCGCCAACTCGGCGGCCGCTTCCGGGGCAATCCCGAGCGCTCGCGCGTTCGGCGTTGCGCGCAGCGTCCAGCCGGAGCCGATGATGGCGTCGACCTTCCGCGTGACGACGACCGAGGCCCAGCCATCATTGCGCGCAAGATCATGCAACCGCGCCGCAATGCGATCGCGCTCATAGGCGAGCGCCGATTGCGCCGAAGGATTGCGCGGATTCCACAACGCGACATCCTGATGCGTCGTCGAAGCCGCATCGTAAAAGCTTTCCCGGCGGCCGATCTCCGCAAGACGGCGAGCCGCCGGCTGCAAAGGCTCGCCATTCGGGCCAAGAAGCTGCGGAACGCCCATTTAGAAATATGCCCTGCGACCGCGCACCCGCGCGCCGGGAACGTGCTGCCCGGTCAAAGCGCCGATCTGGCCTTTGAGGTCGGCGATATAGGCGCGCAGCTGGCCGACCTGAGAAGGCGTGAAGCGCATGAGCTCATTCTGGCCATGGCGAATTTCGACAACCTTGTTCCCGGTGACGAGGTCGTTCAGAGCCGCCTCCGCCGAAGCCAGCCAGGTCTGCAAGGTGACGAGGTCGGCCATCAGGACTTCCCGATTTCCCAGAGTTTGCGCTTTTTCGGCGCTTCAATTGACGCCGACGACACATCTGATTTGCTTTGACCTTCTGCCGAATTGCGGGATTTCCCCACATTTGGCGGCGTCGCCGGACGCTCATTCTCCGGCGCGAACAGGTCGCCGGTCGCAGGCGCGGCGGCGTGGCGCTCGGTCAGAATTTCCTGCCAACGGCGTTGATCCATACGGTCGACGCCGAGCCCGTTCGGAAACGGGCCGAAAGCCAACGCGCGGGCGTAGACCGCAAGGTCTAACGCCTCATTGCGCGCCCGGATCTTGTGCCACTCCTGCACCACGCGCCCGTCGCGCTTCTGACGCGGGACGAGAATTTCCGCTGTCAGCTGCTCGCAATAGGCCTCGTCGGCGATCTCGCGCGTCAGATGCAGGCGGCCGGGCATGTCGGCGTCCTGCTCGATCGCCTTCAGCGCCCGCGACAGCCAGATCTTGAGATCGTGGCCGCCGACGAAATAGAGCGGGACCTTGAATAGCAGCCGCCCGAAAGTGTTCTTGACCTCGATTCGCCGCGGCGTCGAAAGGATGACCGCTTCTCGTTGTGACGAGCCCTTGAGCGCACGCCATTTGCGATTGCGCCGCACGAAGCGATAAACCGCCTGCGTGTGGTTGCCGCCGGTGTCGACGCCGAGCGCATCGGCCGGAAAAGCCTTCCCGCCGCCATATGGCCACTGCTTCTGCCCGAGCCGCTCCAATTCGTCCCAAGGCGCATCCGTCGTCAGATCGCCTTCGATGACGCCGGCGGCGATAATCCATTGCTCGACGGCCGCCGAGGTAGGCGGCGGCCCGAAGCCATAGAGCGCCCATTCCAGACGATCGCCCTGCGTGTCGACGACGAGCGCCGTGCGGCCGCAATTGGCCGGGACGACGTTGCGGGCATAGTCTTCCGTCTTGGCGGCGATCTTCGAGGCGTCGAGGTCGGCACCCTGCTCCTCGAAGCTTTCGCCGAGCCAGAGATTGACGAAGGCTTTTTCGGCGATCGGATCGCCATCCGACTTGAGGAACTCCTCCCAGATCTTGTCCCAGCTCGTGAGCAGCGACGCGAGCGAATTGATCGCGTAGCTCGGATAGCGACCTGGACCCGGCCGAGTCGGGTGCCACTTGCCAGCGAGCACCATCTGGCGCTGCCGCCAGCTTTCGACGTCCCGCCCGCAGCATTGAGCGACATAGCGCGCGTTATAGGGCGCGGCGAGCTCGCCCCGCATCTGCCCAAAGCGGAAATCGATCTCCGCCGCGCAATGCGGGCATGGCATGACCCATTTGCGCTGGTCACCGCCCTCGAAATCGCGGTCGATGCGCGACGCCGCCTTTGTCGTCGGCGTCGATACAACGAGCTTTTTATGTGAGGCCGTTCGGGTAAACGACAATTGGCGGGCGTCGAGCAGGCCCATCGGGTCGCCCTGGCCATCGAGATCCTGCGGCCAGCGGTCGACCTCGTCGGCGAGCGCGAAGCGCACTGTTTTCGACGACAGGTCCGCGGCCGAATTGGCGCCGGTCAGCACAATGCGGCCGCCCGGAAACTTTTTCGAATAGGTCGTCGACCCCTCGCCGCTGCGCGAGCGCTGCGGCCGCACCTTGCGGCGAACGGTCGGCGATGCCTTCAACGCCGGATCGAGCTTCTGCTCGTTGAACTCGCGCGCCGCTGTGATCGTCGGCTGCACGATCATCATGTCGTCAGGCGCACGGTCGACGAGGTAGAGCAACCAGACGAGACCGAGTGTCGAGAAGCCGGTCTGCGCAGATTTCTTGACGACGACCTTGGTGTGGCCGCTGTCGGGCCGCAACATCTCGAGCGGCTCGACGACATAGGGCGTCAGCGACAAATCTAGCCGCTGGCCGCGTTGCGGGCCGTCCGGCACGATGAAATTCTCGCGGCCCCATTCGGCAGGCGAGATGACCTTTACCGGCCGCACGCCGCGCGCAAAGGCCGCGAGAAGCGCCGCGCGTTCGGCCTTGAAATCAGCCGTCGGCAGAGTCGGCGTCGTCATCCGTTTCGTCTTCGATCGGCGCCGAGAAGAGATCGGCGAGCGCCTCACATTGGTCACTGGCTTTGCCGCGCAGCCACGCCGCCAAGCCCAACACGCCACCGCCGCTCAAAACGCCGGCGATCTCCTCCGCCCAGGTCGGAATGACCTGCCAGGAGCGGGCAACGTTGCGGCCGGCGGTTTCGAAAGCGTCGAGATAGGCCTGCCGCGACACGAGCTCGCCACGCTCTTTCGCGAGCCGTATGCGAAGCAGCTCGGATTGCAGCTTCTCGCGGTTGGTCTTCGCCGAGACGAGCGACGGCGAGCGAGCCTCGGCATCGTCGATTGCCGGTGCCGAGGGAGGGACGGGCGCAGACGGGACATCCAGCGCCAGTTCGCGCTCGACCTCAGCGGCCATCTCGCCAAGCGCAGCATCATCGATGCGCGCACGAGAAACCTTGAACTGCTCGGCCGCCTCGGCGGCCTTAACCAGCTTGCGGCCGGCATAGTCCGCGGGGACCCGCGCGCCCGTCGCGTCGTAGACCGGCACGCGCCCGACCTTGATCGCCTTGCTGATGGCCTGCTTCGAGACGCCGATCTGCCGGGCAAACTCAGCCGGCGATACGAAATCAGCCATCAAATCAACCTTTTGCGGCCGCCTCAGTAAACCGGGTCAACCCTATTTTTGCGAAGGTCCACTAGCGAAAAATCGGGCAGCAGCGCCCCGCATTTGGCGTTTAGGCCGGGAAGGACCCGTAACGGGGTGCGGCGAAGGGTTCTTCTAGCGCACCCCTCCGCCGCCAGAGCCGGCGATCTCCCGCAGCAGCCACTTCTCGACCGCAGGCCCGAGCAGCTTCTCGCTCTCGCGGAAGAAGGTCTTCTCGGCTTCGTCCTTGACCATCTCCTTCGGGATATTCGGTCCCCACAGCTTGCGAATGGGAAGCCGGCCCTTCCCTTCGCGCACGAAGATGTGGCCGTTCGGGCCGATGAACGTATGCGGGAACACCCTCCGCGTTCCCCAGGGCGCGGCGGAGACGCCTGCTTTTGTCTGGCGCGGCGCGAACTCTTTGAGCGACAGGGTCACGTCACGGGCGACGATCTCGAATTGCCCCTGGCCAGCGCCCATGGCCTGCCGCGTCTTCACGACGCCGAGCGCGTTGCCGTATTTGATGCCGGCCTGTTTCGCCGTAGCGCGAATGACTAGCGTTTTGGTCTTGCCGCCCACCTCATCGAGCGCCTTGGCGACGGCATAGACCGACTTAAGGCCGGCTCGATCGAACAGCGCGGCGATGTTTTTGTCGAAGGCGACTTTGACCGCGATGGCCTCGGACACAGCTCGCGCCCCAAAACAAAACCCGCCTCGGTTTCCACCGGGCGGGTTATCTATCTTTTAGACCGTCCACATCTATCCGCAAGTTGCTGTCGGAAGTCAACTGTTCCGGTAAACCGGGACTTTGCGGCCGATCAGTTGACGCCAAATCGCGCCAGGGTGATTCGCAAATCACCCAACACCCCTAAAGATCGCGACGCCAGAACAATCCCGAGCAAACGCTCGGAGACGAGCCCCGCGACCACGGAGATCCGGTAAGATCCGACCCGTATAAACACCCCCACCCTCCCACGGCCGCGCCGGCAAGCCGCAAGGCGTCGCCTCATGCGCCTCCAACCCGTCGAGCAAACTGCGCAGCGCATCGAGCGCCGCGATCCAGATCTCCCACTCCGCCCGCCCCGCGACGCCTTCCGCCGGGTCAGGGTCGAGGAAGGTTTTCTGATATGCCCCAGGCTTTGGCGCGCGCAGCTTGCGATCGAAGCCGTCGACCTCTCGCTCAATCGTCTCGCAGACTTCCCCACCCGACACAGCCGGCGCGCAAATCGTCGTGGTTTCGCGCAGAAACCACTTCGGCCGGCCAAACTCGGTCACAACCCGCTCGACAGGCCGCTCGATCATCCAATCCGGCGCGCCCAAGATCGCCGCGCGGAAGACGAGCTGGCGCGGCGAGCGGCGCATCACGCGCCTTCCATCCGGCAGAACGCGCGTCGCCAGCGCAAGCCCCTGCCCGATCGCGCGCGCCTCATGCGGCCCGCTCAATCCGAGATCCGCCAGCGGCGACCAGCCTTCCGGCAATTCGACCTCGGCGAACTCCGCCTCCAGCCGCAGCATCGCCTCATGCACCCGCACCGCGTCAGGATGCGGCTCGCTTTGCGCCGTCAGATCGGGCGCGACGCCGTAGCGGTTGTCATCGAGCCCAGCGAGCGACAGCTCCTCCACCCATTCCGAGACCTTGCCCCAGCCGACCGGGAAACCCGCCGGGCCCGTGGCCACGCCCGAAGCCTTGGGCAATTCCCGCCGATAGGCCCAGGCGACCAGCGCGTCCACCGCGATCCGCTTGCGCGTCGGCGTCTGCGCCCGAAGCGCCGGGCCGCCCCACCCTCTCGCCAATTCCACAACCGCCTGCCGCCGCAATTTCAAATCGCTCATTTCAGGTCTTCCTGATCTGTGGAGGGTTTGTGGAGGGTTTTATAAAACCCTCCACACTTTAACTTATTGATACTTTTATACTTGTGGAGGGTGTGGAGGGTGTGGAGGGTTTTCTATATACGCATATGAAAAGACTGAGCTGCGCCCCGTAGCCCGAAAAACTTATATACGCGCGCGAAAAACCCTCCACACCCTCCACACACACACACAAAGCATTGAACGCAAACGCAAAAAACAGGTTGAGGGTTTAGCCAAACCCTCCACAAACCATCCGCAACGCTCCACGCCTGGAGGGTTTTCGAGCGCCTTTCCGACCGCGCCTCGCCCCCATCGCGGGTTGCGGGCGACGCAAATAGACTGGCGAAGGCGCGCAGGCGACGCGCTCGCCACGCTGAAAATCCGTGTCGCTCATGAAGCCCGTTCCTTCAAAGACCCTGAAACAACCGCAAAACTCACTTCGAAATCGACGAGGAGATCGAAGGTCGCGCCGCAGTCCGGACATTCGAACGAGACGGTTGCTCGGCGGCAAATCCCTCGCCAGATCAGGGAAATCGCTATCGTCATGGTCTGCGCCACAGGCGGGGCAACTTATCGCGCTCAAAACCCATCTCCCTCGTCAGGCGGCGGCGGATAATCGGTCTCCTCCCGCTTGCGGCCCTTCTCTGGCGCGGCGGGCACGTCATGCAGGCGAATGTCGAGATAGACGCGGCCCTGGCGCGTCTCGGCTTTCTTGAAGAGCTTCTTCATCTCGCGCCCGAAGCGCGTCTGATGCTTGTCGTCGGCGTAGCGCCCATTGGCCGCCGCCCAGTTTTTATAGGCCTCGAACAGCGTGCGCGCCGAAACGCTCTCGCCCTCCGCCGTCTCGACGCAGGCAGCGACAAAGAGCCCGATCGGGTCCATGTCCTCGCGATATTCTTGCGTCGCCGCGGCGATCTTCGGCCCGATGAAAAGCCCGTTCTCCAAGTAATCGCGCGCGCCTTCGAGCAGCCAATTCAGTATGCCGCTACGCTCGGTCAATAAATCTGCGACGAATTCATCGAACTCGCGCCGCTCCTCGACCGGAATCGTCACCTCCCAATGCACGACGAGCATGCGTCGCCAGATGCCATTGTCGGTGCCGTCGATCTTCGGAAACCCGTTGCCGCTCATATGCGGCGTGGCGATATTGGCGAATTCGAAATAGCCCTTGAAAAGATTGCGCACCGCCATCTCGTCGCCGCCGGTCAGGCGCTTGACGAGATCCTCGCGCACGCTCTCGTTTTCTTTGAGCTCGTCGATGCGCACCATGCGCTTGCCGAAGAGCCGCACGAGATCGGGCGAGGCCTGCCCGGCGCCGCGCTCACCCTGCCCGAGCAGCGTTTCCTTCGGAAGCGAGACGCCGTAGCTCTTGCCGACCACGCCGCTGATGGCGGCGAGAAAGACGCTTTTGCCATTGGCGCCGAAGCCGTGATGAAACATCAGCCGTTGCAGCAAAATCCCAAGCAGCCCCGTCCCGGCGAATTGCTGCACCGTGCGCCGGGTTTCGATGTCCGGCATGCAGCGGTCTAGAAAGGCTTCCCATTTGGGGCGGCTGGCGTAGGGGTCATAGTCGCAGGGGATCAGCCCCGTCGCATAGTCTTCGCGCGCATGCGCCGCCCGCGCGTCGATCTGGCAGACCTTCTCTGCTTCCTCGCCCTTTCCATGCGTGCGGCACAAGAGCCGCAGCGTATGCGTCTGCGTGACGATGAGAAAGGGATCGCGGTTGAAGGACTCGACCGGCTTTCGCAAATGCGGCCCGGCGCAGACTTGCATGTTTTTCAGCCGCGCGGCGTTTTTCGAGGTGATGGCGAAGCGCCAGCGCGCCAGCCTTCGGGCCTTGAGCGCCTTGCGCGCGTCATCCGCCGCCGCGCGCGCGGCCTTGGCCTTCTCGCTCTGATCGGCCTTTTTGAAGCCACGCGCCCCGTCGAGCGCCGCCTGTTCCTGCGGCGTATGTTCGAGATATTCGGCCTCCAGCGCGATGCGGCCGCCGACCTTCTGGGCGAGCAGCGCCGCGCCGGCGGCGCCGCCGTCGAGATCCCAATGGCACCCGTCCCAATGCAGCCAGTCGCCGCCGTCGACGCCGCCCTGCGCCATCACCGTGAGATCGCGCCCGAAATGCGCGATGAGCCGCTGGCCATTGTCGGTGTCGCTATGGTCGAAGCCGGCGCAGCGTTTGACGGCTTCGAGATCGATTGAGGAATCGCCGCCGCCCGCGTCGCCAGCGCGCAGCTCGGAGGGCCCGGCGGCGTCGAAGGGGTCTTCTCCCGACTCGTCAGCCCATGGCGGGTCCTCGTCGGGAGGAGGAGAAGACTCAGCGCCATGCACGGGCGCGCCCGTCACGAGCCGAACGATGCGCGATTCCGGCGTCTCGCCTGCGTCAGGGGCTGCGGGCTTGCGGCGGCTCATGCGCAGGCCCGGTCAATATTCGCCTTGATGACCCGGAAGGAGATGGCGGCAACCCATGGGTTGGCGCGGCATGACTCCATCCCGTTGATGGTCGCCCATAGATCGAAAAACGATAGGCGTGCAGTTGGAAGGCCGCCTGGCGCGTCCATAGCGCTGAAATTGCGCATGCCGTCTTTGTCTGGCGGCGCAATCTCTCTCACGCCCTCAGCCTTGGCGTCTTCCTCGCTGATGTCCTGCAGCCTCTCGACTTTCAGGCTCTCCACGATCAGCGTGAGGCGGGAAGCCCAGCGCGGCATGTGGATGGAAGGGCGCCATTTCACGTCGACGCGCGGCCCAGCTGCGCGCGCCTCCTCATGCCCTTGGCGATACCACACGGGGCCGGTGATCACGCCTATGGCATGGACCTCTCGCACCCAGAGCCGATCGCAGGGGGCGAAGCTGACTTTGCGCGCTATCTCCTGCCCG
>JAMBEQ010000105.1 GCA_024506175.1 Methylocystis sp. | reverse complement strand
TCCTCTGGATCGTCGCCGCGAGGTCGCCGAAGGAGAGCCCGAGGGACATCAGCTTCGCGGGGTCTGGCTGAATATGATACTGGCGGACAAAGCCGCCGAGCGAATCGACGCCGGCGACGCCCGGCACGGTGCGCAGTTGCGGGCGGATGATCCAATCCTGCACGGTGCGGAGATAAGACTCCTGCTCCGCCGCCGTGCGGAGCAGGGCGCCCTCGGGCGTGAGATAGGCGCCGTCGCGCTGCCAGCCGGGCTCGCCTTCGTTGGAGAGCTTATGCGGCTCCGTGTAACGCACCATCCACATGTAGATTTCGGAGAGACCCGTCGCGATAGGGCCCATGCGCAATTCGATCGCCGGCGGAAAGTCCTCGCGCGCCTGAGCGATTCGCTCGTTCACTTGCTGGCGCGCGAAATAGATATCCACGCCGTCAGCAAAGACCGCCGTGATCTGCGCGAATCCGTTTCGCGAGAGGGACCGCGTGTAGTCGAGCCCCGGAATGCCGGCGAGCGCATTTTCAACGGGGTAGGTGACCTGCTTCTCCATCTCGAAAGCGGAGAGCGCCGGCGCCCGGACGTTGATCTGCACCTGATTATTGGTGATGTCCGGCACGGCGTCGATCGGCAAATGCGCAAGCGCAAAGGCGCCGAAGGCGCCGACGAGCGCCACCAGCAAGACGACCAGCCAGCGGTTGTGGACCGAGAAGCCTATGATCCGCTGCATCATGGTCCTACGACCTCACTCCTCGGGGATCTCGCCTTTGCCGGCTTCGGCCTTCAGCACGAAGCTGTTCTCGACCGCAATGGCCTCGCCAGGCGAAAGTCCCTTCACGACCTCCAGCGACTTTTCGTCGCCATCGCCGAGTTCGACGACGCGCTTTTCAAAACCGTCCTTCGTGCGCACGAATACCGTCGGCTCATTATGGATGAGCTGCACCGCGGCGCGCGGAACGAGAACCTTCGCGGGGCTCTGCTCTAGCGCGATCTCGGCGTTCAGCAGCACGCCGGGGTGAAGAGCAAAGCCGGGGTTTTTCAAAGAGGCGATCACATGGCCCGTGCGCGTCTCCGGCGTGACCATGGCGTTGACCACGCTCACCTTGCCTTCGAAGGCGCGCCCGTCTGGCCCTTTCAGCGTAACGGGCTGACCCACGCGGACGCTGGCGAGATTGGCGACGGGGACGGCGAGCTCCGCCTCGACCTCCGAGAGATCGGCAAGAACATAGATCTGGCTTTCCGGCGTCACCGGCTGGCCGAGATTGGCGAGGCGCTCGATGATTCGGCCTTTGATCGGCGCGCGGAGCTCTTTCTCGCGCAGGCGGGAGAAAGGTTGATTGGCGAGCCCAACGATTTCCGATTCGGAGAGATCGAGGGCGGCCAGCTTGCCGCGCGCGAGGTCGACGCGCAGCTTTGCCTCGGTGAAGGTCGCCCTGGCTTTGAGGAACATCTGCTCGGCTGTGATCTTCTT
Organism: Methylocystis sp.; assembly: GCA_024506175.1. Taxonomy (GTDB): domain Bacteria; phylum Pseudomonadota; class Alphaproteobacteria; order Rhizobiales; family Beijerinckiaceae; genus Methylocystis. The sequence goes on along the minus strand of JAMBEQ010000105.1, from coordinate 4,928 downwards.
CTCGAAAAGCCCCTTCTCCCGCTGGAAGAGCTGCGACTGCAGATCGAAGTTTGCCACGGCCGCCAGATATTCGCTTTTGGCGTCGGCGACCTCGCGCGAATCGATGACGGCGACAGTCTCATTCTTCGCCGCCTCATCGCCGAGCTTCTTGCGCATTTCGGCGACGACGCCTGAGACCTTCGCCGCGACGCGGGCGAGATGGTCCGGATCGGTCTTTATTGCGGCGGGCACGGTGATCTGCCGCTTCAGCACGCCCGGGCCAGCTTTGACGACCCCTATCCTGGCCGCGTCGATTTGCCCAGGAGAGAGCCGAATCGTCTGATCGGGAACCGGTCCGGGCGCGGACTCAGCTTGCTGCGATCCAGCCTCCGGCGGCGGGCTCCCGCGCATTTTCGCGAAAAACCCCGGCAAGGCGGCCCCAACGGCGAGGCTTGCCGCTATCGCGAGAATTAGAGGCGCTATGCGGGGCATCTTTTCTTTAGAGTTCCGGGGGCGTGTCGGATTCTTTGACCATGATTAACATCCGCGCACGCGCTCGAGCCAATGACCCCGGCGCCCAGGCGGCCTTACCCCCTTGAGACGACGATAGCCCTCTTATTAAGACCGCGGATCAAGCGCGTCTATATCGGCGGCATGAAGGGGGAGCGACAAAAACGCCTGAAATCAAAACAGAAAGCCCGGCCACAAAGGCCGGGCTCCCGCTATTGTGCAATGTCGTCGAAAGCTCAGTACTTGGCGAGCACCGGCGCCGACGCGGCGAAGGGGTTAAAGTGCCAGTTCAAGCCCGCGCGAACCGAGTGGAACTGGGTCGGCGAGGTGTGCGTGCCGAACCAATTGGCGCCCGGCGAAACGGGAACCGAGAGCACGCCCGCCAGCGGGATCGTGGTGGACCCGAGATCCGTGTAGAGATACTCGATCTTCAGCGACCAAGCGGGGAACGACAGGGGCGACCATTCCACGCCGCCACCGGCGGTCCAGCCGGTGTTGGTGCTGAAATATTTGCCGCGGCCGATTTGCGCGATGCCGGCGTTGACGAACAGATCGGCGACGCTGACAGTATGATCAACCTGGCCGTAAGCGAAGCCGCCCGTGCCATAGACCAAGAGATTCGGCCAGGACGGCAGGGTCACGCCGACGCGACCGCGCACGGTGCCCCACCAATCGACAGATTTGGCCGTGTTGACCGCGGCCACATGATTGGTGATCGGGCCGAACGGGTTCGTGCCGGGACCAACGAAATTCCGCTGGCTGTTGATGTCGGCGGCCTGGATGTCGGCCTCGACGCCAACGACCAGCCAGGGCGAGAACTGATAGTTGTAGCCGATCTGACCACCACCCGTCACGCCGTTGAGATCGTGCGGAGTGGACCAAGCGGCGGTGAAGCCCGGAGCCGCTGGCGGGGCATAGAAGAATCCGCCCGTCTCATTGCCGCCATTGCCAAAGGCATAGCCGATGTTCACGCCGCCATACAGGCCGTTCCAGGTGAAGACCGGCGCCGGGGGAACAAAAGCCGGCGGCGGAGCCTTGCGGGACGGAAGATCAGCAGCAAACGCGGAGCCCGCGGCGAGAGCCAGCGCGACGCCGGCGAAAACAGGAAATTTGGCCATGATCGACCTCTTGATAGGACGTTCGAATTCTTGCGGCCTGCGTCGCCGAAGCGACCCCCGCGCCGTCATCAACAGACTTACGGCCGACCTTGCGGCCGGTCAATTAAAAGGCGGCCTGAATAAGGCTTGTGCATTGCGTTTGCCTGACCGCGTGACAATTGCGCAACAGAATCGCCCTCACTCGCTGTTTCGCTCGCGCCGCAGCCTCGCCCAATAATCGAGTCTTCTGGCGAGCTCGCGCTCGAAACCGCGCTCGACCGGTCGATAGAGCGTTTGGCGCCCGAGCGCTTCAGGCCAATAATCTTGCCCCGAGAAAGCGTCAGGCGAATCATGGTCGTATTCGTAGCCCTCGCCATAGCCCTCCTCGCGCATCATCTTGGTCGGCGCGTTGAGGATGATCTTGGGCGGCATGAGCGAGCCCTTCTCCTGGGCCAGTCGGCGCGCCTTCTTGTAGGCGACATAGCCGGCGTTGGACTTGGGCGCCGTGGCGACATAGATCAACGCTTGCGCCAGCGCGAGCTCGCCTTCGGGTGAGCCCAAAAAGTCGTAGGCGTCCTTTGCTGCGTTGGCGATGACGAGCGCCTGCGGGTCGGCGAGGCCGATGTCCTCGACGGCCATGCGCACGATACGCCGGGCGAGAAAAAGCGGGGCTTCGCCGGCGTCGATCATGCGCGCGAAGTAATAGAGCGCCGCGTCTGGGTCCGAGCCGCGCACGCATTTGTGAAGCGCGCTGATGAGATTGTAATGACCCTCTTGCGCCTTATCGTAGATCGGCGCGCGCCGCTGCACGACTTCGACAAGCGCGGCTCGGTCGAAGACTTCACCCTCCCGCGCGGCGCGCCAGACTTCCTCACACAGCGTAAGCGCCGCCCGGCCGTCGCCGTCCGCCATGGCGATCAACGCCTCGCGGGCGTCGGGGTCGAGCGGCAGCTTCTTTCCTTCCGCTGCTTCGGCGCGGGCGAGCAGCTTTTCGATCGCCGCAACGTCGAGCGATTTGAACGTCATGACGCGCGCGCGGGAAAGCAAAGCGGCGTTGAGCTCGAACGACGGATTTTCAGTCGTGGCGCCGACCAATGTGATGGTGCCGTCCTCCATCACGGGCAGGAAACTGTCTTGCTGCGCGCGATTGAAACGATGGATCTCGTCGACGAAAAGCAGCGTGCCTTGCCCCGTAGCGCGTCGCGCGCGGGCGGCCTCGAAGGTTTTCTTGAGATCGGCGACGCCTGAAAAAATTGCGGAAATCTGAACGAAAGCGAGCTTCGTCTCATGCGCGAGAAGGCGGGCGATCGTCGTCTTGCCTGACCCCGGCGGTCCCCAAAGAATAAGCGATCCGAGCGAACCGCCGCGAACGAGGCGCGTAAGCGCGCCGTCAGCTCCAAGCAAGTGATCTTGTCCAACAACCTCGTCGAGGCGCGTCGGCCGCAGCCGATCGGCGAGCGGACGAGGCGCATCTTTGTCAAGTTTGGCGGCTTGGAAGAGGTCAGGCATCAGATTTCGATCGGCCGGAGCTAATACTATGCGACGCGTTTGTTAGATTGCGTCTCGACGCCGGCTTAACCAAAGATTACCCTACAAACAAGTAAATGATTCGGCTGCGTAAGCCCGGGTATTGTTCAAAACAGCGTCGTTTCGCGTAAGGCCTTCCGGCTCTGAACCAGTGCAACAAACGGAATCCAGAGAATGCGGACAATAGCTTTCGTCACGCAAAAGGGCGGCGCCGGCAAGAGCACTCTCGCAAGCAGCGTCGCGGTCGCGGCCCAGGCTGCTGGCGAGCGAGTCTTTATTATCGACGTCGACCCGTTGCAAACGCTCGTCAAATGGGCGAGCTCCCGTGAAGCGTCGAATATCGGCGTCGAATATATGCCGGCCTCGAAACTCGCCAAGGCGCTCGCGGCGCTCGAAAAGAAAGGCGTGAGCCTCGTCGTCATTGACGCTCCCGGCCACGCAGGCGAAGAGGCCGCCGCCGCCATGCGGGTCGCCGATCTCTGCATCATCCCCGCCCGGCCCAACGCCTTCGATCTCTGGGCGAGCGAAAAAACCCGCGCGCAAGTGAAGGACGAGGGGCGGGATTACGCCTTCCTGCTCAACCAGTGTCCGCCGTCACAGCAAAGCGCGCGCGTGGAGCTCGGCGCCAAGGCGCTGCAGGCGATGGGCGGTCTGCTCGCGCCGCTCGTTTCCTCCCGCGTCGATTACCAGGAGGCGGCGCGACTCGGCCTCGGCGTCTGTGAATATAACCCGGACGGGATCGCCGCGAAGGAAATGAAGGAGCTGTGGAGCTCGATCAAGCGACGCCTGAAACGCGCGGGAGCAAAGCCCGCGCCCGAAAAAGCCAGCGCTGAAAAGCCTGCCGCCGCGGCCCATTCGGCGCCTGCGCCCAAGGCGCGACCCGCCGCCAAGGCTGAGGCGGCGAAGGCGGATGTCGCGGTCGCGGGCAAAGCCGAGGTCGAGGAGAAGAAAGGCCCCGGCAAGAAGTCGGCGCGCAAGGCCGCCTAAATTAATCCCGGCGCGCCGTCGACATCTGTACGGACATTGACAGACGCGCCGTCGGCTGGAAGTCTCGCGTTATGGCGACGACGAAGGTTTTCAAATCCGGCAACAGTCTTGCGGTGCGGCTGCCGCGCGAGATCGCTTTCCCCGAGGGGTCGGAGGTCGTCGTGACTCGGCAAGGCGAAAGCCTTCTCGTCTCACCGGCCCGCCTCGATATGAAGACGCTGGCGTCGCGCCTCGCGCTTGCGCCGGCGCCGCCGCCTTTGCAGCGCCCAGAATTCAAGCCGCCCAAGCGCGCCTGGGCGAGCGCGGACTGATGCCGCGTTACCTCCTGGACGCCACAATCGTCTTCGCCGCCGCGAGCGGCGAAATGGCGACCCTCGCCAAGCTTTCACGGCTCTCGATCGGCGACGTGGCGATCCCCTCGATCGTCTTTTGTGAACTGACGGGCGCGGCGGCGGGAAAGAGCGCAAGGCTTGCAGAAAATGTCGCGCTTATCGCGCAGAATGTCGACATCCTGCCTTTCGACCGCGCAGCGGCGGAGACATACGGCGCCTTGCTAGGCAAAATCGAACCCAAGAGAAGGCGCATGCTCGACCGTATGGTTGCAGCGCAAGCCATCGCCTCAGGGCTGAAGCTGATCACTCTCGCCCCCGAGGATTTTGCCGACATTCCAGAGCTTCTGCTGGAAAGCTGGGCCGCCTAGCTGTGGCTTCTGATCAGGTTGTTCCGAGAAGGGCCTGAGCAGGCGATCGTCGGTTGAGGGCCGAATGTGGCCGGCGCTCGTCATACCACGAGAGCCATCGGGCGAGATCGGCGGCGCGCGTATCGGAC
>JAMBEQ010000104.1 GCA_024506175.1 Methylocystis sp. | reverse complement strand
GCCGGCGCAGGCGAAGCGGCGCGAGCCCGTTTTTCGGCCCTGGCCGCGCGCTCCTGCTGACCGACCTTCGCCTCTAACAGCTTCAGCCTTGCCTTCAGGAGGCGAATTTCCTCGCTCATGCTGTCGGCGCAAGCCGGCGCCGCGGCCAAGTAGATCGACAACCCAAAAAAGGCGGCAACCCGATAGGTGTGGTTTGTAGATCTGGCTATCATTCTAAACCTCGAGAAGACGCCAAGGCTAAGGTGGAAGGAATCTGTTGCATCACCTCTGGGGCTGTCACGTTTCGATATTTTTTACCCCATGTTTCCGCTTGTTGTCCGCTCTGAAATCATTCAACCGGCAAAGCTCATGTCTTGCCTACTGAGATGAGGCGACGACAACTGCGAGCAGGATGGCTTAGAAGAAGGCATGCATCTATCGTATCGGGTGGGCGATGCGCCGCCAGTCTTTGAGGTTAGCGAAGAGGTTCTCGATCTCGCAACGCTGCCGGAAGCGCTTATCCAAACCAGTCGATCATAGCCCCGGCGGGCAATCAAGCCGGGGCGGCGGCAGCGCCCCGAGCATCATCCGCGCCGCGCGTATGAATAGCGCTTGTCCTCCCGCGAAGACGTCAGTCAGTTTCTTCCGGCTGATGGCTCCTGCGTCGCGCCATCAGCCGAAGAGCGCCACTCGGAGAGGCGCGCTCAGATCGCGCTTCACCAATCGACCTGCGTCCGTACGAGGAATGTGTTGGGATGGGCTCCATTCAGATAGGGGCGATCCCAAGGCGCGGACAGACTAACAACCCGCGTCCAGTTCGCCATAAATCGGAAGCCCGGCTCGGGATACCAATTGATGCCGACCGTGATGTCCTCTTCGCGGCCGCCAAGCACGCCCGAATTGGCGACATAATTTCTCAGCGGGACGTTGCCAGTCGCGGTCGAGAGGGCGAGGAGGTTGGCGAAGGTCGTCCCCTGCAGCGGCCCATTGTCGAGATTGATGTGGCTATAGCGCACCAACGCTTCCCACGCGCCAAATCCGCCCGCGCTCACCGGATTCTTGATTTTTATCTGACGGAAGTTCGCGGGGTCCGCGCGCGAGACCTGATAGCTTTCGGCGCGGGATTCACCGGTCAGGAACAATGAGGCAAACGTGTAGAAGCCGCTGAATTTGAGTTGATCGCCGCCAGGCGCATAGGGCCCGGCGGCGTTGCCGGAAAGAAGGCCGACTCTGTTTGCGGCCAAAATGGCGCTCGAGCGTCTCTGATAGTTGGCCCCGAGATATTCCGCCTGAACGCTGAGCGGGCCATAGGCGCCAACAAATTCCGCTCCGTAGCCGACAACGTTTTTCACACAGCGACCCGCGACGGCAGGACCATTCAAATTCGGACCCGGCACTGCGCCGCAGGAGAGGTCCGGCGTCCCCAGCAAATTCTCTTTCAAGACATTGGATTCGGCGTTGGTGTTCAGCCCCAGGGCGAGCACCCGATCGTCGTTGACGGCCGTCGAGCTATTAGGCTGGTGGTAGCGACCGGAGACGCCGAAGTGAAGAAGGCGGTCGGGCGCCATGACAGGGGCATATGTGGCGCGGCCGGTCACGTCGAAATATTGAGATCCGCCCGTCGAGACCCATCCGAGTTTATTATTTACCGTGTTCCATGCAGGGACGCCGACGGCCGCGGTGGGCGTCAGCGCCTTATCCTCCAGGCTTGTAGAGAAAAGACCGCCTTTAACGCTCCAATTGTCGCCATGGAGAAGAGCGGCCACGCCAATGTGGCGCGCCGGGCCAAAAACTTCGGTCGCGAGCGAGCGTTCTATAAATGACGTGAAGTTCTTGGAGTTCGTGCGTTCGAGGCCCATCGGTTCATAGAAGTTCCCGACCTGCAGGCCAAGCGGCTCCGTCGCGAACGGAAAAGAGAGGAGAGGGTGTTTCAGGAGGATATAGGCGTCGCGTATGCCGCCGATCGCGCCGACGGTCGCCGTGTTGTTGCCCGCGAAGTCGTATTGGAACCTGTACTCCCAGATCCTCGCCGCCCTGCCTTCAACCTGCAGGCGCGCCTGATTGATGCCCACTAATTCGCTATATCCCCGTTCGGGTTGGGTCGAGCCGCCGCCGTCGACGAGCACGCGGCCGCCGAAGTGGAAGCTGTAATCGTGATCCGGCGTTTCGATTGTCAGACCGCGATGGATATCTACGAGAATTGGCAAAGGAGCCGGACCGTCGCCGGCGCTCGGCGCGGCTGAAGGTTTCGAGGCTTTGGTCTGGGGCGCGCTTGCAGCCTGAAGCTGGTTTCGACGCCCGACTTTGGCTTCAAGCTTCAGCAACTGCGCCTTTAGCAGCCGATTGGCTTCTTCGATCTGGGCGATGCGCGCCTTTAGCAGGCGGATATCGGGGTCCTCGGCTGCTTGTGCGTTTCTCGCGCACGGCCAAAGAGCGACCGCGGCGACGCCCAGGACAAGATACGCTTTCCGGCCACGGCACATGTCATTTGCTCCCTTGCTCGACCTTGGTCATTCGCAGGAGCAATCTGCCGCTGCAAATTTATTTAGTCAATAGAGTTAGTAGACCAGTCCGTGCCTGTGGAATAGTCGCCCCGACTCCCGCCTGGAACAGATTGTGCGGGAGGACTGCCAAACGCTGGCTCAGGCCACGCTTTGTCGCTTTCCGACGCCCATTGTCGCGCCGTTTCGCTTTAATCTTGGTCGATGCGCGAAATAAAAAATCACGTGTTGCATTTATGTCGCTTCACGAAAAATCCTTCGTTACAAGTTTTTCCAGTGTTGAGCTTTAGCAACCGCAATATATCATATGGATATAACGACATGGCCTCCGTAAGGCGGGAGCCGGGTAAGTCCCGCACGCTGATACATCCAGCGTTGGGAAGGCACATTCTCGGGAATTGGTGAAAATGCTTAACAGGTCCAAGGCTCAATATAACCAGATTGCCATTCGCACCCTCCGTATCGCATTTGCTGTCGGCGGGCTGAGCGCAGTTTCTACAACGGCAGATGCGGTCGAAAAGCCCGCCGGACGCCCAGTCGCCAAGCCCCGTGCCTCGACCGCCCAGCCGCCTATTTCTTACCCCGCCGCGGTCGTCGAGCCGCCTTTGCCCCCGCCCCCTGCGCCGGTTCCTCTCGCGGTCTTCGGCGACAACATGCCTGAACCCGGAAAAGCGACGCTGTCCGTTATTCCGCGATTTATCACCAACGCCAATTCCAAGATCGGCACGAGAGGCGTTTCGTCGCAATACATCGTGTCGACCACGCCCTGGTACTGGAACCCGTTCGCCACCAACCTGCGGGTCGTTCCGCAATATCAGTTCATCGAAACGCAGACGATGACGCTTGCCTATGGCATTGCGAAGGATCTTTCGATCGTTCTGGCGACGGGTCTGGTCGAGAAACACTCTCATCTGATGACCTTTTATGGCTCATCGAATCTCATTCCGCGCGGCATGAGCTTCCCTGGGACGGACAGTCTCGAGGACACATCGGCGTCGATCATTTGGCGCGCCTATGAGGACCCCACCCACCGGCTCAAGTTCAATCTGGGAATGTCCTTCCCTACAGGAAGCACCTACAATCAGGGCGGCGCCCTTCTGCTAACGAACGGAGGCTATAATATCGGCCGCGCCTTCTATGGGATGCAATCGGGAACCGGCACGTTCGATTTGATTCCCGGCATCCTTTACGCGGGCAGGGTAGCAGCGTGGTCATGGGGTCTTTCCTACCGCGCCCGCCTGCCGCTGGGGGTCAATAACGAAGGCTATATGTGGGGCAATTATCAAGAGCTCAACGCCTGGGGCGGCTATACTTGGCTTCCCGGCGTGACGACCACCGCGCGCGTCAATTTCAACATTCAAAGCCCGATCAACGGCAAAGACTACTGGATGGCGGGCAAGCTCCAAAGCGCCAATCCGAACTTTTATGGCGGCAAGAGAATAGAGATCTACGGCGGCGCCGAGATAGATGGAAAACTTTTCGGCGTGCGTGGATTTTCGGTCGGCGTCGAAGCCGGCGTTCCGGTTTACCAAAATCTCAATGGGCCTCAGCTGGCGAGAGCCTGGCAGGCGGGCATGGCGCTGCGATGGAAGCTCGGAGAAACGGGCCCGAGCGTCGCGGCCGCGGCGCCCGGCATATTCAAGGGGCCTGCGGTCCCCGCGGCTGCTTCGCCAGTCGCGCCGTGGGGCGGCGTCTACTTCGGCGTGAACGGCGGCTATACTTGGGCAGGCGACACCAACACCAATTTCACCTATGCGGGCGCTGGCGGGTTCGCTGCGCTTTGGGCCGCTGGCGCTTTGCCGTCCAGCGTCAAGCTGGATAGCCAGGGCTTCATTGGCGGCGCCCAGGTTGGCTATAGCTATCAACCCCACGAGAAGGCGGTTGTCGGTCTGGAAGCCGATCTTCAAGGACTGACTGTCGGCAATAGCACTGTGAGTTCGTGGCAGGGGCCGCCGACAGCTCCTACCTATCTCCAGGCCCAGCGCAATCAGCATAGTCTCGGCACCGTCCGGGGCCGCCTCGGCTATCTGGTGACCCCGACGACTCTGCTTTACGGAACGGGCGGCCTGGCCTTTGGCGAAGCCATCCTCAACCCAACTTATGTCAGCCCGCTCCTCTCGCCGGTTCTCGACTTTGGCGTCGGAAATAACGGCTTGGTCGGCTATATCGACATGCGTCTTGGGTGGGCCGCAGGCGCCGGCGTCGAGTGGATGTTCAATCCGAGGTGGAGCGTTAAAGCCGAATACCTCCGTTACGATCTGGGCACGGCAAACACAGCGAATGTCGGCGCGCTGTTCTATGGAAGCAAAGTAGGACTTTCTAGCGCGGGCTATTCGGCGCCCTTCGATGGAAACATCGTCCGCGCGGGCCTAAATTACCACCTTCACCTGCCCTGAGAAATTCCTTCGACTGAAGTCGGGGCCGCTGCGGGGGCGGTCGCGGTGCGATTTAACGGAACCGCAATGCAGCTTTGTCGCCGCGCCGCGCAGGCCAATCGATAATAGCCTGCATCGGTTCCTTGTTTCGCCTCGCGGCCAGTCGCGTATAGCTCGCATGTGCGCTGGGGGCAGAATCCTGTCATTTCTTTGCTTGCGAGCATGCGTCGGATAGCGGATGCAGGTCGCGCACCATGGCCCGCATCCTTTCGTCGAGCACATGAGTGTAGATCTGCGTCGTCGCAATGTCTGCGTGGCCGAGCAGCTCCTGCACAACGCGCAGATCGGCCCCGTTCTGCAACAAATGACTGGCGAAAGCATGGCGCAGCGCGTGCGGATGAACTTGCGCCGCTGATAGGCCCGCAGCGACGCCGAGCGTCTTGAGCTCGCGCGCGAACGCCTGGCGCGTAAGATAGCCGCTCTCACTATCCGCGGGGAAAAGAAACGGCCCTTTCGCAAGCGCGGGGGAAACCGCTTCCAGCAGCTTGTAGTAATCGCTGAGCGCGCGCTTCGCCCGCTCAGTGAGCGGCGTCAATCTCTCGCGCCCGCCTTTGCCCTTGATGGCAATGAAAGGATCGCGCGCCCGAGCCGCGCTCTTGGGCAGCGATACAAGCTCCGAAACGCGCAGGCCCGTGGCGTAAAGCGTCTCCAGCAAGGCATAGAAGCGCGCCGCGCGCATTCGCTCCCGCAGCGGACGCTTCTCATCATCGATCCCCTCGCGCGCCGTGGCGAGGAGTCGGTCCACTTCTTCAATGGTCATCACGCCGGGGGCATTGCGCGCGAGACGCGGGCCCTCCAGCGCGGCCGTGGGATCGTCCGCGCGATGGCGATCGACATAGAGAAACTTGTGGAACTGCCGCAACGCAGAGAGCCGCCGCGCGACCGTCGCCCGCGACATGCCGCGCGCCTCTAGCGCGGCGAGATAGGCGCGCAAGTGCTCGGTCGTCGCATCGCCGGGATGGCGGCGCTTGCCGCGCAGGAAGTCGACGTAGTCGGCAAGATCGCGCCGATAGGCGTCCTGCGTATTGCGCGCGGCCCCGCGTTCGGCCGCCAGCATGTCCAGGAAGGCGTCGAGCAAAAGCGCGGGCGAAACGCTCGTTGCAGGCGCGCTCACGTCTTGCGCCCTATTTATTCAGGCGCTGAGCCGGAATGGTGTAACTCATCTCGCGCGGCTGCGGCGTAACGAAGGAGACGACGGCGGTCATCGCGCCGTACGCCAGCGCGATGATTGCAGCGACGACCGCCAGGAAGCGAAGCAGGCTTGGCAAGGAAAAACCTCTCCGTCGAGGGTAGGCGCCAGCTATCGCCTGAAGCGCCCAGGATTGCAACCTTGAGCGATCAGCGCACCACCACGCGCGCGCCGATCGGCACGCGGTTATAGAGGTCGACAACGTCGTCGTTCATCATGCGGATGCAGCCGGAGGAGACGTTCTGCCCGATGGTGTGCGGCTCGTTGGTGCCGTGGATTCGGTAGAGCGACGAGCCGAGATAGAGCGCGCGGGCTCCGAGCGGATTGGCCGGACCGCCTTCCATGTGGCGCGGAAGATCGGGGCGTCGGGCGAGCATTTGCTGCGGCGGCGTCCAATCGGGCCATTCCGCCTTGCGGCTGACCGACTTTACTCCCGACCACTCGAAGCCGGGGCGGCCAACGCCAATCCCGTAGCGGGTGGCGCGGCCGTGGGCGTGAACCAGATAAAGGAACTTGCTCGGCGTATCGACGACGATCGTGCCAGGCGCCTCGGCGCCGCGATACTCGACTTCCGCGCGCATATACATCGGGTCGACGGCGCGCTGCATTTCTACGGGCTGAGGCGCATAGGCGGCCACGCGCGCGCCTGGGTGCGGATAAGCCGCCGGCGGCGTCGCGTAACGAACCGGCCGCGCCTCGCCCCCGACCAGCGCCTCGATCAGGCCGCCGCCGCCGAGCGGGCTCTGCCGCTGGTCGTAGCCCGGATAAGGGGGCGCGGCCGAGATCGCGGGATTGCCCTGGGCCGACGCGACGAGAAGCGTGGCGAAAGAGGCCGAAGCCACAAGACGAAGAAAGGCGAACCGGTTACGCATGAGGAAAACCATTGTGCATTGCGCCATTTGCTACGGCGCCAATGAATGATGATCAGCATCATATACTGTCAATTTTTACGGTAAATGGTGGGGCGTTTTTGTGGTTATCGATAAACGAATGCCGCGAATACATAGTTATTTGCGAGCAAATATTAACGATTAAAATCCGGTTATTTACGAGACAGAGATCGGCTTTGGCGGGCGATCAAAATCCGCCCCGCCGCCCCAACCGGCCCCTAAAAATGCGACTCCGATTCCGGATTATCTTCCTGCTCCGGGATCTGGTGCTTCAGTATCAGCGGGGCCTGGGCGATCGCAAAGAGGATCGTCAGCGGCAAGATACCGAAGACCTTGAAATTCACCCAATCATCCGTGGAAAGGAAGCGCCGGAGGACCTCATTGAGACCGGCAAGAAAAAAGAAGAAAATGCCCCAGCGCCAGGTGAGCTTGCGCCAGCCTCCGTCGTCGATATGAATGGCCATATCGAAGACGATCGGCAACAAGAGCTTGCCAAAGTAAAGCGCGCCGATGAGGGTGGCGCCGAACATGGAGTAAAGGATCGTCACCTTCAGCTTGATGAAGGTCTCGTTCTGCAGGAAAACGGTCAACCCGCCGAAGACCAGCACCAGTATCGCGGTGACCACCGGCATGGCCGGCAGATGCTTCGTAACCGACCAGGAAACTGCAAGCGTCAGCAGCACGCCGGCCATGAGCACGCCGGTCGCGTAAAAGATGCCGAACTTGCTGTTGACGATGAAGAAGACGATGAGTGGCCCAAGCTCTAGTGCGATTTTGAGGCCGGGATCGAGTTTCTTCTTGGGGGGCGTCGGCTGCTCGGTCTGCGTCCCCATGGATTCCTGCGTCATTCAGATTTCAGCTTTCCGGCGCCGTCTCGGGCGCGTCTTCCTCGTTCAGACCGGCGATCGCACGGGCGAAATCGCGGGCGGTGAAGGGTTCCAGATCGTCCTGGCCCTCGCCTACGCCGATATAGTGGATCGGCAAACCATGCGCCTCCGCGATCGCCACCAATATGCCGCCGCGGGCGGTGCCGTCGAGCTTGGTCATGACAAGCCCGGTGACGCCCGCCGTTCGACCGAAAATCTCGACCTGCTGGAGCGCGTTCTGGCCAACCGTGGCGTCGAGCACCAGCAGCACCGCATGTGGAGCCTCGGGCTCGGCTTTTTTCATCACCCGGACGATCTTCTCGAGCTCCGCCATCAACTCGGCGCGGTTCTGCAGGCGGCCGGCGGTGTCCATCAGCAGAATATCGGCGCCAATCTCCCCGGCGCGTTTGATGGCGTCAAACGCGAGCCCTGCGGCGTCGGCGCCCTCCTTGCCCGCAACGACCTCGGCGTCGAGCCGCTCGCCCCAGATTTTGAGCTGGTCGACGGCGGCCGCGCGGAAGGTGTCGCCGGCGGCGAGCACGACCTTCTTTCGTTCGCCGGTCCATTTCGAGGCGAGCTTGGCGATGGTCGTCGTCTTGCCTGAACCGTTGACGCCCACGACCAGAACGACGAAAGGCTTCTTCGTCTCTTCGATTTCCAAGGGCTGGGCGACCGGCGTCAGCACCGCCTCGACCTCGCGGGCGAGAATGGCGCGCACCTCCTCCGGCGCGATGTCCCTGTCGTAGCGCGCCTTGCCAACGGCCTCGATGATGCGCGTCGTCGCGCCGACGCCAAGGTCGGCGCGCAGCAAAACATCCTCCAGCTCTTCAAGCTTCAGCGCATCGAGCTTGCGCTTGGTGAAGATGTCGGCGACGCCTTGCGTGATGGCTTGCGAGGTGCGTGAAAGGCCGCCGGTCAGCCGCTGCCACCAGGAGCGCTTCGGCGCCTCTTCGACTTGCCCCTCGGGCTCCGCCTCCTTAGGCTCTGCGCCGCCCCTGCCAAAGAGGCGGGCGAACATGCCGCGCTTTTTAGACCCGTCTGCGTCCGTGCTCATTCATCCCTCTATGGGCGGAAATGCCTACACTACTCGGGACCAAAGGGCCAGCGCGGCGAGCAGTTTGAGCCCAACGTAGGAGAGGCTTCGCCTTAATTATCCATATTGCTACGCTTTTCTCCAGGAGAACGCCGCATAGCTTTATGCTTTGGGGTCGCGTTGCGGCGGCGTAGGGCCGTATCGATCCCTGGAGGGGCGGGCCGCGATTAGCGGCTCGCCTTTCCCTTTACAGCGGTATCAGTCGGCCACGCGACGCAAGGCGCCCTTCACCAGCGCAGAACCGCCCCGCCCCAGGTCATGCCGGCCCCGATCGCCATCATGGCGATGATGTCCCCCTTCTTGAGCTTGCCAGCGCGATTGGCCTCGTCGAGCGTGATCGGCATGGAGGCGCTGGACGTATTGCCATAGCGATCGATGTTGATCCAGCATTTGTCGCGGGGCACGCCGAGATTGTCGAGGGCGGATTCGATGATGCGCTGATTGGCCTGATGGGCGATGACATGGGTCACGTCGTCCGCCGAAAGCCCCGCCTTGGCGAGCGTCTGGGCGACCACCTCGGGCAGCAGCCGCGTCGCGACCCTATAGACCTCCCGGCCGCGCATCTTGATCTTGGCGCCCTTCTCGGCGACGAGCTCCTCGGACAGCGGGCGGCGGCTGCCGCCTCCGGGAATATTCAGGATTCCGGTCAAAGCGCCATCCGTGCGCAGCGTCGCCGCCAACAGGCCACGGCCTTCCTCCTCCGTCGCGCCGAGCAGGATCGCGCCAGCCGCATCGCCGAAAAGCACGCAGGTCTCGCGGTTGGTCCAGTCGACGAACCGGGTCAAGGTCTCGGCGCCGATGACGAGCGCGCGCTGGACCATGCCGCTGCGGATGAACTGGCTGGCGATCGTCAGGCCATAAAGAGAGCCGGCGCAGGCGGCGCCGACATCGAAGCAAAAGGCGTTTTTGGCGCCGATCAGCTCCTGCACATACGCGGCGCAGGAGGGCGTGGGCGTGTCGCCGGTAACGGTGCCGACGACGATCATGTCGACCTGCGAGGCGCTTACGCCCGCGAAATCAAGCGCCTTGCGCGCCGCCGCCGCCGCGAGGTCGGAGGTTGCCTCGTGCTCGGCGGCGACACGCCGCTCCTTTATGCCTGTGCGGCTGACGATCCACTCGCCGTTGGTCGCGACCATTTTCTCGAGATCGGCGTTGGTGAGGATGCGTTGGGGCGCGTATGATCCGGTTCCGAGAACAATGGCGTTCGGCAAGGTCTGGCGTCTTTCTGAAAGCCTGCGGCGAAGAGACAAGCGTTAATGTCCCGGAGCGCCTTTCGTATCGCGAAGGCTCCGGCGCGGCTATTCATAGTGGCGCGGGCGGGAAGCGCAAACGCTTTTTGGATAAGGTACATAAGCTGTTGTTTCTGTTATAAGTCAAGAATTCTAGGCAAAGAGGGAAGGCGCCCGCCTCATTTTAGGCGGACGACGCCGACCCTTGGAAATCTTCTATTAAGAACCCGGAATTTATTAACGGGAGGCCGTAGGAGCCCGCCGCCCCCGTTTCCTCGATAGAGGGCCTCGATCGTATCGAGGCCTCTTCGGGGCGTCATCAGGAGTTTGCGTATCATGATTCACGCCCTCGTCCTCGCTTTCGTCGCCCTCTACGCCCTTGTCGGCGCCATCATGGCTTGATCCCGGACGGCGGACCCTCCAGCTCGCGCTTTGCAAGCGAGCGCCGAAGGCTTTGGGTCCATTGCGTTTCGCCGCGCGCCGTGGCAATCGGGCGCGATGCAAGAAGACCAGAAGCCGGCCGCGACGCCGCGCGTTTCCTTCGTATCGCTGGGTTGCCCCAAAGCGCTCGTCGACAGCGAGCGCATCGTGACCAGATTGCGCGCCGAGGGCTATGAGCTTGCGCGACATCACGCCGGCGCCGATGTTGTCGTCGTCAACACCTGCGGCTTTCTCGACAGCGCCAAGGCGGAATCCCTGGAGGCGATCGGGGCCGCACTCGCCGAAAATGGCAAGGTCATCGTCACCGGCTGCATGGGCGCCGAGCCTGAGGCCATCGCCGAGCGCTTCCCCGACGTGCTCGCCATCACCGGCCCGCAGCAATATGAGAGCGTCGTCGAGGCTGTGCACCGCGCCGCCGCGCCGGCGCATGATCCCTTCGTCGATCTCGTCCCCGAGCAGGGCGTGAAGCTCACGCCGCGCCACTACGCCTATCTCAAAATCTCGGAAGGCTGCGACAACAGCTGCACCTTTTGCATTATCCCGCGTCTGCGCGGGCCGCTCGTTTCGCGCCCGGCCGCGGAGGTGCTGCGCGAGGCTGAGAAGCTCGCGCGCGCCGGCGTGAAGGAATTACTGGTCATCTCGCAGGACACGAGCGCCTATGGCCGCGACCTGCGCTATGCGGAGAGCATGTTCGGCGACCGCGCGGTGCGCGCGCGCTTCCTCGATCTCGCCCGCGAGCTCGGCGACCTCGGGGTCTGGGTGCGGCTGCACTACGTCTACCCGTACCCTCACGTCGACGAGGTCATCGCCCTGATGGCCGAGGGGAAAGCGCTCCCCTATCTCGATATCCCCTTCCAGCACGCCGCGCCCAATGTGCTGAAGGCCATGAAACGCCCCGCAAACGAGGAAAAGACGCTCGCGCGCATCAAAGACTGGCGCGCCGCCTGCCCCGACCTCACCCTGCGCTCGACCTTCATCGTCGGCTTCCCCGGCGAGACGGAGGAGGACTTCGAAACCCTGCTCCAGTGGCTGGACGAGGCCGAGATCGATCGGGCCGGCGCCTTCAAATATGAGCCCGTGGCCGGCGCGCCGGCGAACGACCTCGGCCTCGCGCCCGTCCCCGAGGAGATCAAGGAAAGCCGCTGGAAGCGCTTCATGGAGAAGCAGCAGGCTGTCTCCGCTCGGCTGATGAAGCGCAAGATCGGCAAGCGCCTGCAGGCGATCATCGACGAGCCAGGCGGCGGCCCTGCGGGCGCGCTCGCCAAGGGCCGCACCAAGGCCGACGCTCCCGAGATCGACGGAAGCGCCTTCATCGCCTCGCGCCGTCCGCTTCGGCCAGGCGACATCGTGACGATGAAGGTCGAGCGCGCCGACGCTTACGACGTTTACGGCTCGGCTGTTTGAGCGGGCGGCGCCTATGGCGCGCGCCCACGCCTTGGCCCATATTCAGCAGCGAGGATAACGCCCAGGAGCAGAGACCATGACCGAAGACCCCAAGGCCGGCCGCCCACAACGGGAAAACAAGAAGCCCGGGCAAAATCAGCCGCCGACGCTCCTCATTCCAAAGAGCTTGTTCTATATCGTGGGAGCCATCGTCATCGGCTCCTTCCTGCTCACGCTCTTCGTGCGCAATCCCTATACGCAGTCGGTCCACGAGGGCGGCAATTTCTATGAAAACGTGACGGACAACTCCGCTCTGATGTGGCTTGCGATTTTCGTCGGCATCCCTGCGAGCTTCTGGGTCTACAAGCGCTGGATATTGCCGCTTTTCGAAAAGAAGTGATCAGCGCCCGGCTTTGCGGCGCAGCGCGGTCGAGGACGACAGGCTGCGCGGGCCGTGCAGATACAAGAGCGCGGGCGGCGCCTTTGTCGCGAGCAGCGGCGCCTCCCCCTCCTTTACGCGTGCGCCGGAGAAACGCACCGCCGCCTTCGCATTGGCGGCTTTCAGCGTGGCGCCCGGCCGGTCGATCACCGCGACCGGCGTCGTGCGCATGATCTCCTCCCAGCGCCGCCAGCGATGGAATTGCAAAAGATTGTCGGCGCCCATGATCCAGACAAAACGAACCCCCGGACAGCGCCCGCGCAGATAGCGCAGCGTGTCGGCCGTGTAGCGCGCGCCGACTGCGGCTTCGACCCCGGTAACGACAATGCGAGGATCACGTGCGATTTTTCGCGCCGCCGCCACGCGCGCATCGAGCGACGCCAGGCCGTGGGTGTCTTTCAGCGGATTGCCCGGCGTGACGAGCCACCACAGGCGATCGAGCCGCAGCCGCTTCAAAGCCATGCGCGAGACGAGCGCATGGCCTTCATGCGGCGGATCAAAAGACCCGCCGAAAAGGCCGATGCGCATGCGGGGCGCGTGGGGCGGGAGGCGGACGAAGGCCGAGGTCATTGCGCGGATATGCGACGCGGGAATGGGGTAGATCAAGAGCGTCAGACGAACGCGTGACCAACGTCCGCAAACAACATCCTAAAAAGGTCCTGCCAGAGCTCCCGAGACCTTCACCAGGGCGGGGTCCAGTGTCGAGGGCGTTATCCGAGCTTCGCCGGTCGCCACGGCTGTCAGCGTCACGCGCTGATCCTGGACCTTGAAGACTCTACAAAGCAACGTCTCGGCTTCATCTCGGATCACGATCGACAAACTTCGCGGGAAGGCTTGGCCCGCCATTCGGTCCATCGTCAAGAGCAGCAAGGACGAGTTAGCTGCAATGCGATCGGCGTCCCGCGATCCGGAACTGGCGGCGAGAGCCAAACCATCCGCATCTCCCAGCACAACAGCGAGAAAACCTCCGGCGATCGCGATTCTATCGAGAAGCGTCGTAAGATCGCTGCGCTTCCCCGTCCCAGCCTTCAATTCAGAGAGTTCGATCGCGAGGCGCTCGCGTTGCACCAACGGGCCCAAGGCCCGCTCGACCGTCGCCCGCAACATCTCGTCGCGTTCAGTTTCGGTCTGCGCCGCGTCTCTTTTAAGCGCTTCGATGTCACGCGCTAGGCGCGAGTTATCTTCGCGCAGTGACTCCCGCGCGTCGCCGCCCTTTCGGACGCCAAAAAGATACCCGCCGATCAGCAGCAGCAGGGCTGCGGCGAGGCCAATCATCAAAGCGACCGGCATCATCGCGATTTCTCATTTTGGTTGCGGCAAGGCGCGACGCCTTCCACGCGCAGGAGCGCCATGCGATTTTCGGCCGTGACCAGCGATGGGTCGTCAGGTTGCGCGGTCCCGGCGGCCAACGGAACCATCTGACTTTTTGGCGCGCCGGATTTCGTCAACCAAGCGATGACCGCCTGCGCACGAGAATAGCTGAGCATGACATTGAAGGATTCAGACCCTTTGGAATCCGTATGTCCCTCGACCAAAAGTCTCCCCTCAGGATGGTCTCTGAGCCATTGCAAAATAGGTGCGAGCCGCTCCTTGGCCCCCTGGGTCATGGGGCGCGAACTTCCGTAGGGAAAAGCGATCGAGACAATTGGAAGACATTCGGCCGCGGCGCGGGCCTCACCCCCTTGCGACTTACTTTGCGGCTTGTTTTCCTCTGCGGGCGCTGCGGGTTCGGAAATGGGCGGTGCGAGCGGGTGGGAGGGTTCCGTTACCGGTCGAGAAGCGAGGTCCGGCTCGAGCAAAGTCAGAGTCGCTGCGAGGTAGGAAGCGGCGAGCGCCATAAGCAAACCACTTCCGGCGAAGGCGTAAGCGACCCACTTTGGCGCATCCTCACCCGCGACGCGATGGGGACTGGGAGCCATTTCTTCGCTGGCGGCGGACATGTCAGCCGACCGGAACTTTGAAGAGCGGCGCGATGAGGTCGACGCCGCAGTCGAGGCCGGCGCACCAGTCTATGAAGCGGCGGACCATCTCTTTGCCTCGAAACATCGCTCCATGCTGGGGGGCGATTGTTTCGATATCCAGCGGGCGAACCATATCCGCCCAAGCCTGCATGACCCTGCGGGAGGCCATGTAGCGGCGGTGAAACCCTTCAATGTAACGAAGATGGGAGTCGAAATCAGGGACGGTGATGTAAGGCGCGTCGATGGAGGCGCCGAGATCACCGCTGTAGAGAAATTTGGCCATCGGATCGTAGATCTGGAAATTGCCCTCCGAATGGAGGAAATGGGCGGGCAGCGCGTAAAGCTTCGCGCCATCCAATTCGAAAACCATGCCTTGGTCCGGGATCGCATGAAGCCGATGGGCGACCAGCCGATCAAGCCCGAAATGCGGGACGAAACGCGTCCACAGCGCCGATATGTAAGCCTCTGCATCCGTGGTCATCAGCCAGCCGTTGATGGCGGCGATAATGTCGGGATCCTGATGGGACAAGAAGAGATGCGTGAGCTGCGCCGGTCCGAGGCTCGCGAATGTCTCGGCCATCACCTTGCTGTAGATCTTGTGCCCGCCCGGATCCAGCAGCATCGCGGCCGAGCCGTGGACGATCAAATGCTGGTTGGACTGCACCGCCAGTCCGCCGGGATCGAAATCCTCGAACAGAATGTTGGAGTGTGAGCCCTCGTTGAACAACGTCGTGTGGGCCATATGACCTCCAGCGCGCGACAGGGTCGCGCAGGCGCTCTCACAACACCTTCTTGAGGCTGCGGATCGCCTCGTGCATGTCGAAGAAGATGAGACCTAGCTTGCTCGTTTCGTTAGCCAGAACGAGCAGCATGACGCCGCGTCCGGCGTCGATCATCACAGCATAGCCATTGTCGCCGCGAATGATCACTTCCTTGACCTCGCCACGCGCGAGCTCGGTCGCCGCGCGCGTTCCGAGATTGATCAGCGTTGCGGTCATGCCAGCGACGCGGGTCTCGTCCATATCAGGCGAGAGAGCGCTGGCAATCATCAAGCCGTCCTCCGAAATGAGCGCGCTCGCCTCCACGCCCGGCGTGTCGCTCTGCATCCTCCGCAAGACCTTGTTCATTTCGTCGAGCCTGGTCATCGGGCGCTCCATTTCCTACGCCAAACCCCAGGGAACGGTGCGTCCGCGGGAACTGTCCCGACCTTGCGGCAGCGTCGCTAGGCGGAAGCCCGGGGCTCCGCCGCTGGGTCGGCGGCTTGCCTTTGTACCAGCGCATCAAGAGCTTTGACGGCGTCATATATGTTGGAAAAGATAGCGCCCAACCTGTTCGAGTCATTTGTCAGGGCGAGGAGAAAAGCGCCCCCCGCGCTGATTAAGACCGCGTAACCGTCTTTCCCGTGGATGATCACTTCGCGTGCAGCCCCGCGCGCTAATGCGGTGGCGGCGTTTGCGCCGATGCTGTTCAGCGTCGCAGCCATTCGCGCGATGCGGGCCTCTTCCATGCCGGAAGACAAAGCGCTGGCGATGATCGATCCGTCGGCGGCGATAACAGCCCCTGCTTCTACGCCCGGCGAGTTCTGGAGTTTGCGCAGGACGACCCTGGCGGCTTCTTCTCGGGGCGCCGGCGATAGCGGGGCAGAAGAGCCCGCTTCCCCCGCGCTCTTTCTCTCCGACACGAGACGCGGCACAAATTGTTGGCGTTGTGGCGCGCGCGCTTCGGCCGGCGCTTCGGGACGCTGTGTCTCGACATCCGCTACAGGGGGCGGCGATGCTGGTTTTTGCGCCAAGACCTGGGCCGCAGCGCGCTTAAGCAGCTCGGTGAGCCGCTGATAGCCTGAATCGAGCTCCGCCTGAGTGTCTCCGGATGCCCTTCCTTCCGCGCGCGCCTCGACGACTTCGATTGCTTCGTTCAGGGCGCGCTCCTCCTCGGCGATCGCAGACTCAGCCAGAGGAGGATCCTGTCGGCGCAGCTGCTTCTGCAGCGCTGCGCGGGCGCGCTCGTAAAGCTCGCGCCTCAATGCGGGCGCCGGCGACGGCAGGCGCGACACCGCGTTCGATATCATGTCCCGGTATTTGGCCGAGCAATTGTCCGCGGGGTCGTACGCTGGCGCCATGGGAACTCATCCACGCTCGCATCTCCGGAGGCGACATCGCCCCCCGCGCGCTCGAAGGTCTGCCGGCGCACGATTAGCGGGAACGCTTCCTAAATAAGCGCCTTTTGGCTGAAGATAAAGGTCTCGTGGCCGCGACAATTTTCCTCGATTGCCGATCGAAGAGGAATCACCTGGCCCCTACCCCCGCACCTGCCCCTCGCCGTGGACGCGATAGTTGAACGAGGTCAGCTGTTCCACGCCCACCGGCCCGCGCGCATGCATGCGGCCCGTCGCGATGCCGATCTCGGCGCCGAAGCCGAATTCGCCGCCATCGGCGAATTGCGTCGAGGCGTTGTGCAGCACGATGGCGGAATCGACTTCCTTCATGAATCGCTGCGCCACGGCGTCGTCGCGCGTGATGATGCTATCGGTGTGATGGGAGCCGTAGCGCTCGATATGCTCGATCGCCGCTTCGACTCCGTCCACTACTTTCGCGGCGATGATCGCGTCGAGATATTCCGCACGCCAATCATCCTCCGTCGCCGGCTTCACGCGCGCGTCCGCGGCCTGCGTCGCCGCGTCGCCGCGCACTTCACAGCCGGCGTCGATCAGCATGGAGACGAGCGGCGCGAGATGTGTTTCGGCGCAGGCCTTGTCGACGAGCAGCGTCTCGGCGGCGCCGCAGATGCCGGTGCGGCGCATCTTGGCGTTGAGCAACACGCGCTTGGCCATGTCCAGATCGGCGTCCTTGTGGACGAAGACGTGCACGATGCCCTCGAGATGCGCGAAGACCGGCACCCGCGCCTCATGCTGCACGCGCGCGACGAGGCTCTTGCCGCCGCGCGGCACGATCACGTCGATATTGCCGTCGAGCCCCGCGAGCATGGCGCCGACGGCGGCGCGGTCGGTCGTGTCGATGAGCGAAATTGCAGCCGCGGGGAGACCCGCCGCTTCGAGGCCGGCGACGAGACAGGCGTGGATGGCGCGCGACGAGCGCAGGCTCTCAGAGCCGCCGCGCAGGATCGCGGCGTTGCCGGCCTTGAGGCAGAGGGCGCCGGCGTCGGCCGTCACATTGGGCCGGCTTTCGTAGATCACGCCGATGACGCCGAGCGGCGTCGAAACGCGCTCGATCATCAGACCGTTTGGTCGCTCGAATCGCGCCAGCAGCCGGCCGACCGGATCGGCCAAATCTGCGATCTCCTCCACGCCACGGGCGACGGCCTCGACGCGGCCAGGGTCGAGGGTCAGGCGGTCGATGAAGGAGCCGGCCGTTCCGCGGGCCTTGGCGTCGGCGACGTCGAGGGCGTTGGCGGCGAGAATGGCGCCGCTCATCCGGCGTATTTCGCTTGCCGCGACTCGCAGCGCCTTGTCCTTGACCTCGGCCGGGGCCAGCGCCACGGCCCGCGCGGCCTTGCGAGCGGCGCGCCCGAGGGCGGCAAGCGAGACCTCGAGGCTTTGCGCCCCGGGCGTTTCTTTGGTGAGCGGCTGCGTCATTGTCATCGTCCCGAACCAGCCCCGATGGCTATCATGACCAAAGACAGCGCGAAAGTCTCGGCAAGGCCCTTGCAGACCGGCCCGGCGCAGTCTATAGAGCGGCTCCCCGCTCCCTTCGTCTAGCGGTCTAGGACGTCGCCCTCTCACGGCGAAAACAGGGGTTCGAGTCCCCTAGGGAGCGCCAGGAGAATCAGTAGGCTACGCATTATCTCTGCGCCAAACTGAGCTTTTCGGCCAACATTTGCCTGACAAGGGCGGCTCCCACCCGATCAGCTAGACTGACGCCCCGTGATTTGCTCGGGGAGGCTCCGCCATGCGGTCCGCCGGCGCCATCGATTTTCATGCAACGGATGGTCGAGGGCGACCTGTGGCGAAGAGGCGGCGACCCATTTACCCAGCCTGTAACTCATGTCAGCACCCCTCCCGGCCCAAAACAAAAATTACACTGCCAGACATTTTTCGGCCCGCATGCAATTTTTTTATCAATGGGCGCGAACTTCGAGCTGCTTAAAGGATTTATGACAAGCGACGCTTTCGGGCGTTGCGATCGAGCGAGGGAAAGCTCCGTGGATGCCCCGCGAGGGGTGACCCAACGACACCCAGCTCGACCTGGTGGCTAGCTTGTGAGCTTCAGGCGGCCGCCATAATCATGTCTGGCGCTGAGTCCCCTGCGCCCCGGCCGGTTAGCACGGGCGCTTAGAGCGGCGCGCCATTACTCCCGCTACACCCGCCTAATCTAGACGGCGGGGCGTGCGTGTCGTCCGTTCAGCCCGGCCTTGCTTTCTAGAATGAAACGCTAGCCTCTGTTGTCTGCAGGACCCCAAGCCTCAAAATAAGAAACGCCCGGACGCCGGATGAACGCGCGGGGCGTTTTGTTTTTGCGCCCTCTCTTCGCCGTTCGAAAACGCCCCATATCCAGAACGTAACCTCTGATCGAGCTTTAGGGGGATAGTCGTGGCCAATAAAGCGCAACGCGGCAATCGCGAAAACAAAAAACCGAAGAAGGCGAAATCCAAGACCGCGCCGGTTACGTCGGCTTCGGTTTGGGCTAGTGTCGAGAACGCCCACACCGGTGGGCACGGAAAGAAATGACGGTTCCGGCCGTCGCGGGAACGCCCCGACCGGGGGAACGGCGGGGCGTTTTTGAGGCAGGCACGAGACCGGCCGCTTCTCAAACATCCAGGCCTGAGAAGAAATCACACTGCCTCGCCAGACATTTTCCGCCCGCAGCAATTTTTTATCAAAGAGCGCGAACTTCGAGCGCTTTAAAGCATTTATGACAGGCGACGCTTTCGGGCGTTGCGATCGAGCGCAGAAAGCTCCGAGGCCGCCCCGCGAGGGGTGACCCTCCGACGAGCGACTCGACCTGGCGGCTAGTCTGTGAGCTTCAGGCAGCCGCCATAATCACGTCTGACGCAGAGTCCCTCTGTCATCCGCAGGACCCCAAGCCACTGAATCAGAAACGCCCCTGACGCCGATGTAAGCGC
>JAMBEQ010000103.1 GCA_024506175.1 Methylocystis sp. | reverse complement strand
CCCTCCAATGAGCGGCCACCGACCCATCCGGCTTTCGCCTTGTAACCAATGGCTTATCACTGCCAGCTCTCCGACGCGATGGATTGTTTTTTCCTCGTGCCGCAAGATGACTGTCCATCGTCTCGTTGGCTATGCTCGAACGCACAATGACGTTCGCGGAAAGGCAATCGAAAATCATTCGTGGTGGAAGTTATTCCTCACTGCCGTCAGCGGATGCGGTTCGATCGAAACCTCGCCGGTAAACGGGTGGTCGTAAGAAACGATGACGAAGAGGCCGAGAAAGACAATGGAGGCGAGGCCGCCCGTCATCGTCACTTGCGAGCGCAGGTTTTCGTGCCCGAAAAAATAGGTGAAGCTGATCGTCAAAAGCGCCCCGAAGAGGAGCATGGTCCAAAGCGCAGGCGGCACAACCCCCATTGCGAGATGCAGCCGCCCCCGCCGGGCCTGAGTTAGGTTGCCCAGCTCCCTCATGATTTCGACGCCTACAGCCCCCGGCTTGCCATCGCCCAGACGCATAGCGGCTGTATAAAGGTCGTCGAGCGCCGTGGCGGCTTCGCGACTCTCCTTTCCTTCCGCCATGCGCAGCCACTCGTCTTCGATGACCGCACCCAGGTAAGCCTCCAGCGCAGCGCGGGTCGCGATAGCGTCTGCATTCTCGCCAGCCGCAAGGCGATAGATCGTGGCCGACGATCCGGCCTCCTGCAGAACGAAAAGCTCAGCCTCGCTGAATTTCTCCCAAACGGTGACGATCGCAAAAGCGAGGATGACGCCGTAGATCGCGCCGACGGTCGCGAATTTGAAGCCGGCGATTTCGTTGTTCTTGGCCAGGATCGACAGCGGATAACGCTTGCGAACGAGCGCCGGCCCCGCCATGGCGACCATGGTCGGCAGCAGCACCGTGAAGAAGGCCCCGAGCCAAAGGGGGAGCGAACACAAGAAGAGCAACAAGCCCTCTCTCCTCACAAAATGGCAGACCAAGGCAAAGCCTGATTGAGTCCGAGGCGGGGCGCTGAGTCAAACGAAAGGATGGAACATTTACGGTTAATTAATCCTTTTCGTCTTTACTCGAATCGCGCGAGCATTCGTTTCCCCCTCCCCCGAATGCCCGCGAGGTTCGGCGAGGCTCCCATGAATCGCTCGGAAATCCCATCTTTGCTCGGTCCCGACCTCGCCGGCGCCAGAGGCGCGCGAAGCGCCTATGACGACCTCGCCGGCTCAGCGCTGCTGCGGCGCGTCGGGAAGGCGACGATTGGCTCAACCCTCAGCGGCGATCAGAGAGCGGCGCTTCTCTCGACCCGGCGCAGGAATCTTTGGGAGGACCGGATCGGCGTCCTATTGCGCGAGTTCTACTCGAGCAAGCTGCGCGAGCCGGTTCCGGAGCGTCTGATCGCCCTCGTCGAGGCGCTCGCCGCCAAGGGCTGAGCCGCCAAAACTAAAGCACGACCACGCGTGTTCCTCTGAAGACGCGCCCATAGAGGTCGATCACATCAGCGTTGAGCATGCGGATGCATCCAGACGACACCGCCTGTCCGATCGTATCCGGCTCGTTGGTGCCGTGAATGCGGAAAAGCGTGTCCTTGCTTCCCTTGAACAGGTAAAGCGCCCGCGCGCCCAGCGGGTTCTCGATGCCGCCGTCCATATGGTCGGGAAGGTCGGGACGGCGCAGCAGCATTTCCTTGGGCGGCGTCCATCCAGGCCAGTAGGCCTTGCGGCCAACCTGCGCCGAGCCTTTCCATGCGAAGCCCTGACGCCCCACGCCCACGCCATATTCATAGGCTTGGCCACGGCCAATCGACAGAAACAACTTTCGCGCCCTGGTGTCGATGGTGATCGTGCCGGCCGGCTGGCCCGTCGGATCGTCGACCAGATTTTTCGTGGAGACGCTCGGGTCGACCTCGGCGTCGTAGTCGAGCGGCGTCGAATAGGCTGGGTCGGCGTCGGGCGGCAGCGCGGCAAGGCGCGCGGTGGAGCGCCGCGCCCCGCGCGAGGACCGCGGCGCTGGCCGCTGCTCCAGTTCGTCGGCCCCATAATCACGCTCGCCCGGCAAGAGCCCGCGCCTGGGAAGCGCGCGCTTCGGCCGGTCAAAATCGCCATAGGGGTCGGGCTCGCCGTAATAATCGCCCCAAGCCCCTCGCTCATAGCCATTGGAATAGCCGGGCTCCCGAGAATAATATTGCGCGATTGCGCTGTGGCTCCCGCTGAGGAGAAGCGAAAAAGCAGCGAGCACCAGAAGACGTGAGTTGCAGCGGCTCAAGTTCCTACCCGTCATTGACAGCTCGATAAGGGTTACAGGATCTGCCCCGCCCTCGGTTTTCCACCGCGGCGCTTGCGTGCGTGGGCTGGGGCGGCGACCTGCGTCCAGTTATCCCCGCAATCGCGGCAAAAAGCGGGTGAGGGGCTCGGACCTGCGCAGTAATTTGATGACCGGAAAGGAAGCGGCCGCCCTTGCAGTCGCGCCGGCGAGCTCGGCCCCGCCTCATGTCGCGAGCCGCTTTAGCCCCACGGTTTTGGCTTGCACGGCAACCCCTTTTTGTCAGCAAATGCGGAACAACCTCGGACGCCTCCGGTTGAACGTCCACGGTAAAGGGGGCGCCAACCGAGGGTCTATAGATGCAGCTCTTTAGACGGAACAAGGACACGGCTGTCAGCGAAGCGGCGCAGCGGGCGATTTCCGCCTCGGACCAGCTCGGCCGCATCGCGCAAAAAGGGGCCGACCAGGCCACTGCAACCCTCGCGAACGTCCGTGAGCAGGGCCGAGAGGCGGCTGAAACCGCCAGCGAGAGCTTTGCTGACTTGCGCTCGACGATCGAAACCTCGATTAGAGAGCAGCCGATGACCGCTCTCTTTATTGCCGCAATCGCCGGCGCGGCGTTCGGGGCCTTCTTGCGGTCCGGAAATAAGTAGGTTTTTCCTCGCGCCCAATGCGCGCAGCCCCGATTTCGAGGCTGCGTGCGAGGGACTCCGGCCAGCGCCTTTATTGAGTTAAGCTCCGCGAGACTCCTCTTTTGAGATTCAGACTCGCATGAGCTTCCCGATCCGTTATGTCGAGCCGGTCTATCGCCCGCCGAGCGAAGCCGAGTCGCTGATCCTCCCCGTGACCAACGGCTGCTCGTGGAACCGCTGCGCCTTCTGCGAGATGTACACCGCCCCGCAGAAGCGTTTCCGTCCCCGAGACGAAGAGGAAGTCCTCGAAAGCATAAGACGCTGCGGCGAGGCCTTCGGCGAGAGCATCAAGCGCGTCTTCCTGGCGGATGGCGACGCGATGACGCTTTCCACGCGTCGCCTTGTCGCCGTGCTGCAGGCCATCCGCCGCGACCTCCCGGGGGTTCGGCGGATAGCGAGCTATTGCCTGCCGCGCAATGTGCGCAAGAAGTCCGTTGCGGAACTGCGCGAGCTGAAGGATCTCGGCCTGTCCCTCGTCTATGTCGGAGCGGAATCCGGCGACGACGATGTGCTCTCCCGCGTCGACAAGGGCGAAACGTTCGAGACCTCACGGGACGCGCTCGACAAATTGCGCGAGGCCGGAATCAAACGCTCGGTGATGATCCTGAACGGTCTCGGCGGCCGAGCCTTCTCTCGGCAGCACGCGCTGAATTCGGCGGCGCTGATGAACGCGGCGCAACCTGAATTTCTGGCGACGCTCGTCGTGAGCTTCCCCTTTGGCGATGGGCGGCTGCGCGAGAAGTTTCCTGAATGGGAGCCGCTCGACGTGCCGGATCTCTTGCGGGAAATGGAGCTCTTCCTTTCCGCCCTGGAACTCGAACGGACCGTCTTTCGCAGTGATCACGCCTCCAACTGGCTCGTGCTGAAGGGCACGCTCGGGGCGGACAAGTCAGGGCTCTTGCAACAATTGCGCGCGGCCATCGCCGAACCCGAGGCCGCGCCGCTGAGGCCTGCCTGGGCGCGTGGGCTATAGCGTTGAGTGCTTTAGCGTCGCGTCGCAGTTGGAGCTGGCGCGGGCTCCTTGAATTTGATGATCCGGGAGAGCTTGTCCCCGCCGATGATCTCCATCGAAGAGATCGTCCCGGAGTCCTCGTCGACGAAAACGTCGCTCGGTGCGCTGATTAGATCATCCACCCCCTCCAACGCGACTTCCACGACATCATCCTTGTCGTCATAAGCGACGCCAAAAAGAGGCCGCCAATCCGCCTCGACCTGGGCTCCAAGCGAAGCCCCCACGACATCGACTTCCGCACGGGCGTCTTTCAGCGTCCTCGACAGCATGTCAAAAAATGTGCGCCACTCGGTCTTGTCGAGCTTTTTGACGGTCATTGCGGCTCTCCGAGGTTGCTGCCGTTTCCCGCAAACGCCCTGCGACGGTCAACCGTTCCCTCGGAGATAGTCCCAAGGTTTTGGCGTCCGAGTCTTATGCGCGGGAGCCATCCGCGCTTGTGACCGCAAGGCCAGCTTCGCTCTTTGCCGGGAGGGCAGCCCTCACCTTGGCGCGTATCAAATCGAGATCGGCTTCGCCAAAGGTTTCCTCGCTCAACAGGCGCTCCGCCGCTTCTCGATGCAACGAGGCGCAGGCGCGAAGGACCGCGGTTGCTCGCTGGAAGGCCTCCTCGATCAGACGACCGACGACATCGTCTATCCGCGCGCTGGTCTGATCGCTCATTTCCGATTGCTGAGGGCCCAGGCCCTGAAGATCGAGATAGCGCGGGCGTTCCGTGACAAAGGAGGCTTGCCCGATCTCCTCCGCCATCCCGTAGCGCGTCGCCATGGCGCGCGCCATTTCCGTCGCCCGCTGCAGATCGTCCGCCGCGCCCGTGGTCGCCTCCTGGAAAATGAGCAGCTCGGCCGCCCTGCCGCCGAGCAGCACGGTCATGCGGTCGAGGAGTTCCGTGCGCGTCATCAGATAGCGGTCTTCGGCAGGCATTTGCATCGTATAGCCGAGCGCGCCGAGACCGCGCGGAATGATTGAGACTTTCTTGATCGGATCGACATCCGGCAGCGCCATGGCGACGATGGCGTGACCCATTTCATGATAGGCGACCATGCGGCGCTCTCGCGGGATGAGAATGCGTTTGCGCTTCTCCGGTCCAGCGAGAACGCGCTCGATCGCGGCTAGAAAATCAGCGGCCGAAACCGAATCCGCCTTGCGGCGCGTCGCCAGCATCGCCGCCTCATTGGCGAGGTTGGCGAGATCGGCGCCGGTGAAGCCCGGAGTCATGGCGGCGATCTGCGCGGGATCGACGTCAGAGGCCAGTTTGATTTTGGCCAGGTAGATCCCGAGAATGGCGGCCCGGCCGATCTTGTCCGGCCGGTCGACAGAGATCTGCCGGTCGAACCGTCCGGCGCGCAAAAGCGCGGGATCGAGCACTTCCGGCCGGTTAGTGGCGGCGAGCAGCACCACGCCGACGGTCGGGTCGAAGCCGTCGAGCTCGCTTAAGAGCTGGTTCAGCGTCTGCTCTTTTTCGTCGTGGCCGCCGCTCAAGCCGGAAATCCCTCTCGCCCGCCCAAGCGCATCGAGCTCGTCGATAAAAATGATGCACGGCGCAGTGGCGCGCGCTTGCATGAAAAGGTCACGAACACGCGCGGCCCCGACGCCCACGAACATCTCGACGAATTCCGATCCATTGATCGAAAAGAACGGAACGCCGGCTTCGCCGGCGATCGCGCGGGCGAGCAACGTCTTGCCCGTGCCCGGCGGGCCGACGAGAAGAATGCCTTTTGGGACATGCGCGCCCAGCCGGCCATAAGTAATCGGGTCCTTGAGAAAGGCGACGACTTCCAGAAGCTCTTCCTTGGCCTCGTCGACGCCGGCGACGTCGCGGAATCCGACTTTGGTGTCCTTTTCGACGAATATCTTCGCCTTGCTCTGGCCGACCGACATGATGGAGCCGAGACCTTGACCCACGCGACGCGAGAAGTAGCTCCAGATCATAAAAAAGATGGTCGCCGGGACGACCCATGAGAGCAGCGTGGAAATCCACGTGTTTTCTGTGGCCCCGGTGTATTTCACCTTTGCGGCTTCGAGCTCCTGGGCGAAATTGGGCTCGACGCGAACGGCGACGACCTCCTTGCGGCCATCGGGCATCGGCTTCTTCAGCGTGGCGCGCACGAGCTTTTCGCCAACCTCGACTTCGGCGATTTTTCCCTCGCGCAGCATGTCGTAGAATTCGCTGTAGGCGACGACATCCGTCCGGCTGTAGGTCGTCAGCAATTGCTGGAGCACGAGAATCAGTATGAACGCGAGAAGAAAATAACTAATGTCGAAATGAGACTTGGATTTTTCGCCGGACTGATCCATGGGCGCTCTCATTTGAAGCCACCGGGTTACGCGGCCCGCGACGCGCACAGACGGCTGCGTCGCTCTTAACGAAGGCCACGTCTTTGGGTCATAATGTCCCTTGCGAGCATATAGGTCCACGGGTCGCGGGAGAAGCTGGACCGGCGCCCTCTTATCTGGAAGCACGCGCCGCCCGTTTCTTAGCGCGGCTGGCGGTAAGCCGAGCTGAAAGGCTTTCTCTTGGAGCGTGGGAACAGCGAGAAGACTGTCGGCGTTGAGCAAACCGACGAGCGCCGCGCCGCGGGAAAAGTTGCGGCGGTGCGCGGCGCGATTGTCGAGATTTCTTTTCCGGCCTTGGCCCTGCCCGCGATCAACGAAGCCGTGCTGATCGAGCGCGGCGACGGAGAAGACTTGCTTGCAGAGGTGCAAGCGCATGTCGATCAAAACAATGTGCGGGCGATCGCGCTTCGCTCCACCATCGGACTGCGCCGCGGGCAACGCGTGATCGCGACAGGGCGCCCGGTGGAAACTCCTGTCGGCGAGGCGGTGCTCGGCAGGCTGATCGACGTCACGGGCGCCGTTGCGGATGACGGGCCGCCGCTCCCCGCGCAGACGCCGCGCCGTTCGATTCATCGCCCGCCGCCGGCGCTCGCGCGTCAAAGCCGCGGGACGGAGATCTTCGCAACGGGCGTCAAGGCGATCGATCTTCTGACGCCGCTCGCCCATGGCGGCAAGGCGGCGATGTTCGGCGGCGCTGGCGTCGGCAAGACCGTGCTCGTCATGGAGCTGATCAACGCCATGATCGCCCGCTACAAGGGGATTTCGGTTTTCGCCGGCGTCGGCGAGCGCTCGCGCGAGGGCCATGAGATGGCGCTCGACATGCTGCGCTACGGCGTCCTCGACCGTAGCGTCCTCGTCTATGGCCAGATGAACGAGCCCCCGGGCGCTAGATGGCGCGCGCCGCTGACCGCGCTGACCATCGCAGAATTCTTCCGGGACGAGCGGCGCCAAAATGTCCTTCTGCTGATGGACAATGTATTTCGCTTCGTCCAGGCGGGCGCAGAGGTGTCGGGGCTTCTGGGCCGAATGCCATCGCGCGTCGGCTATCAGCCGACCCTCGCGAGCGAAGTCGCAAATCTGCAGGAGCGGATCGCATCCGTCGGAGACGCCGCCGTCACGGCGATCGAAGCGGTTTACGTCCCCGCCGACGATTTCACGGACCCTGCGGTGACGGCCATCGCCTCGCATATCGACAGCATGGTCGTGCTATCCCGTCAGATGGCGGCGGAAGGAATGTATCCGGCAATCGACCCGATTCAGTCGTCCTCGGTTTTGCTGGACCCGCTTGTCGTCGGGGAGGAGCATGCGGGGGTCGCGACCGATACGCGGCGGGTTATCGAGCACTACCGCGAGCTTCAGGACGTCATTGCGCTGCTCGGCGTGGAGGAGTTGAGCGTCGAAGACCGCCGGCTGGTCGGGCGCGCTCGGCGGCTGCAACGCTTTCTCACACAGCCTTTCGTCGTGACGGAGAATTTCACAAGCATCCCCGGACGTTCCGTCACCGTCGCCGAGACGATTGCCGGCTGCAAATCCATTCTCGACGGCGCGTGCGACGATTGGCCGGAAAGCGCCTTCTATATGATTGGCCCTCTCGACGAAGCGCGGGAGAAGGCAGCCCGCGACCGGCCTCAGGCGCCCGCCGCGGACGGTGGAGCGCGTTGATGGCCAAAAGCCTCAGGCTCGTCATCTCGACGCCGACAAGGCTGCTTGTCGACGAGCCCGACGTCGCATCGCTGCGTGGAGAGGACGCGAGCGGCGGCTTCGGCGTTCTGCCGGGCCACGCGGATTTTGTCACCGCGCTTTCCGCCTGCGTTCTTCGCTGGCGGCGCGACGAGAAAGAGCATTACTGCGCCGTGCGTGGTGGCGTCATGAGCGTCAAGGATGGGTTGCAGGTGCGCGTCGCGTGCCGGCACGGCGTGCTCGGAGACCAGCTGGAAAAGCTGGAAGCCGACGTCCGCGCCGCCGCCGCCGCTCAGGCAAAGATGGAAAGCCACGCTCGCGTGGAGCAGGCTCGGCTGCATGCGCGCGCCGTGCGCCAGCTTATCCGCTATTTGCGGCCGGCCGGCTTGTCGGAGTCGATCCTGGCGGATGGCCAGGAGGACGGCCAATGAGCGAGCCGCCCCGCTCTCACTCGACCGAACGGCTGGCTGACGCCGCCCGCACGGCCGCAGACCGCGAGCGCGAGGGGCGCCGCGACCCGGAACCCTCTCTCGGGCGCCGGCTCGGGCAGATCGGCGTCCTGGGCTGGACCATCGTCACGCCCACCCTGCTCGGGCTTTTCGTCGGCCGCTGGCTGGACAAGACGATGCATTCCGGCGTCTTCTTCTCCGCGCCGCTCGTCATGCTGGGAGCGGCGCTCGGACTATGGCTCGCCTGGAAATGGATGTCCCGCCAATGACCGTATCCCTTGCCGTCTCGCCGGCGCTCCAGCTCTGCGCCGGCGCCGTCATCGGCGCCATCGTCGGCTATGGTTATTTTTCGGCCCTTTGGTGGAATGTTTTGCTGATCGACCGCCGCGCTGCGGCGCGCGCCCTGCTGCTGTTTGCGGCGAGGGTCACGGTACTGGCGCTCACCCTGTTTGCGCTCGTCAAGCTTGGGGCGCTCGCGCTCCTTTCGGGCGCGGGGGGCCTTTTGGCGGCGCGCCGCCTGCTTATCAAACGCATCGGAGACGGGCGATGATCAGCTCGCCGCTCGAGCTCGAGATCGCTTTCCATATCGGCCCCGTTCCCATAGCCAAGCCGGTGGCGACCACGTGGGCGCTGATGGGCTTCCTGATCGTCGGGAGCGCGCTGGCGACGCGCCGACTGGCATTGCGCCCAGGCATTGTTCAAGCCTTCCTCGAACTGATCGTCGACACGCTCGATTCCCAGGTGCGCGACACGATGCGGGTCGACCCCCGCCCCTACCGCGCGCTGTTCGGGACTCTCTTCCTCTTCATCCTTCTCGCGAATTGGTCCGCCGTCATTCCCGGCGTTGAGCCGCCGACGGCGCGTTTGGAGACGGATGCGGCGCTCGCCCTCGTGGTTTTTGTCGCGACCATCTATCACGGGCTGAGGACGCAAGGACTCTGGGGCTATCTGAAGACCTTCGCGGAGCCGAGCCTCTTCATGGTTCCGCTCAATCTCGTGGAGCAGATCACGCGCACCTTTTCCTTGTTCGTGCGCTTGTTCGGCAATGTGATGAGCGGCGTCTTCGTCGTCGGCATCGTTCTGTCGCTCGCCGGCCTTCTCGTGCCGATCCCGCTGATGGCGCTCGATCTGCTGACTGGAGCGGTGCAGGCTTATATTTTCGCAACACTCGCAATGGTATTTACGGGGGCCGCCGTCGCCCCCGAGAAGGATGCCGCGCCAGGCTCTGACGGAGCTCGACATGGATCAGATTGAGAACATAAGCGTCATCGCCGCCGCGATCGCCGTCTCCTTCGGGGCCATCGGACCCGCGCTTGCCGAAGGCAAGGCGGTCGCCGCCGCCATGGAGGCGATCGCGCGGCAGCCCGAGGCTGCCGGCGTTCTGTCACGCACGCTTTTCGTCGGCCTGGCTATGATCGAGACGATGGCGATCTACTGCCTCGTCGTCGCCTTGCTGCTTCTTTTCGCAAATCCTTTCGTGAGATAGGCGCGCATGCGCATCGATTGGTGGACGCTTTCACTGCAAACCATCAATGCGGTGGTGCTCATTTGGCTGTTGGCCTATTTCCTGTTCAAACCCGTCGCCAATGTCATCGCCGAACGCAAAGCGGCGGCGGGTCGTCTTCTCGATGAGGCCGAGCAGGCGAAATCCGACGCTCAGGCGGCGCGCGAAAACGAACAAGCCACCCTCGCCGAGATGGCCGAGCGCCGATCAGCCGCCCTGAACGCGGCGAAGCAGGAAGCGGAGGCCCAAAGGGAGGCGCTGCTCGCCACCGCGCGCGCCGAGGCCGAGCGAATGCGCGAAGAGGCGCGAGCGGAACTCGCGCGCCAGGCGACGCTCGGCCTTGAAGCACAGATGAAACATGCGAGCGCCCTTGCCGTCGGCATGACAAAACGGTTGGTCGACCGCTTCCCGCAATCGAGCCTCGTTTCCGGATTTATCGCCGGCCTGGCCGCGGCGGCCGCCGCCCTTCCGCCCGAAGCGAAGGCGGATTTCGAGCAGGATGGCGATGCGCGCCTCAAGGCGCCGAGACCGCTGACGGCCCAGGAGGAGGCCGATTGCCGCCATGCGCTCGAAATCGGCTTCGGGCGACCGGTCGCCTTCTCGGTCGAGATAGACCCGTCGGTCATCGCCGGGCTCGAGCTCGAGAACCGGCATGCCACCGTCCACAACAGCTTGCGCGCCGATCTCGCAAGAATGGCGGCGGCGCTCGACGGTCATGACGCAGAATAGGCCGGGCCCTCCGTCGCCAGCGTCCAACGGGGTCGATCCCTGGGGGGCTTGGCTGGACGAGCGGCGAAAGCGTGTCTCACAGGTTCAGCTCGGGCCCGCCGTTGCGCAGATTGGTCGCGTGGAAAGTTTTGCCGACGGGGTCGCCCTGGTTTCCGGTCTGCCGCAGACCCGGCTCAACGAGCTGCTCCGTTTCGAAAACGGCAGCCTCGGATTTGCGACGACCCTCGATGTCGACCGGATCGGCGTGGTGCTGCTGGACGACGCGGAGAACATCGAAGCCGGCGACAAGGTGGCGGGCCTCGGCGAAACGGCAAGCGCGCCGGTTGGGCCGGGCCTGCTCGGCCGCGTCATCGATCCGCTCGGGCGGCCGCTCGACGATGCGGGTCCAGTCGACGCCGAAAGCTTTCACCCCGTGGAGCGGGACGCGCCGGGCATATTTGACCGTGATCTGGTGACGGAGCCGCTCGAGACGGGCCTGCTGGTCGTCGATTCGATGTTCTCGATCGGCCGAGGGCAACGCGAGCTTATCCTCGGAGATCGCGCGACGGGAAAAACCTCCGTCGCCATAGACGCGATCCTCAATCAAAAGCAGTCCGATGTGATCTGCATCTATGTCGCGATCGGACAAAGAGCGTCGGCCGTCGAGCGCGCGATCGAGGCGGTGCGCACGCGCGGCGCGCCCGAGCGGACGATATTCGTCGTGGCGGCCGCCTCCAGCGCGCCGGGGCTGCAATGGATCGCGCCGTTCGCGAGCTTCACCATGGCGGAGTATTTTCGCGATCGTGGCGGCCATGCGCTTGTCGTTGTAGACGATCTGACCAAACATGCGGCCACCCATCGAGAGCTTGCGCTGCTCACGCGCGAGCCGCCGGGACGCGAAGCCTATCCCGGCGACGTCTTCTATCTGCATGCAAGGTTGCTCGAACGCGCGGCGAAGCTTTCCCAGTCGAAGGGAGGCGGCTCATTGACCGCCTTGCCCATTGCCGAGACGGAGGCGGGCAATCTCTCGGCCTATATCCCGACGAACCTTATTTCGATCACCGACGGGCAGATCGTTTTCGACTCGCGCCTCTTCGCGGCCAACCAGCGGCCGGCCGTGGATGTCGGGCTCAGCGTCAGCCGCGTGGGCGGCAAGGCGCAGCCCCCGGCGCTCAAACAGGCTTCCGCGCGATTGCGACTGCAATATTCCCAGTTTCTCGAACTGGAGCTTTTCAGCCGTTTCGGCGGGGTTTCGACAACCCATGTTCATGGCCAAATCACGCGTGGTCAGAAAATACGCGCTTTGTTGACGCAACCAACATTTGCGCTGCTGCGGCAGGTCGACCAGGTCGCGCTTCTTCTGGCGCTCGAAGCCGGGGTTCTGGATGGTTTGGCGACCGAGGCGATCGGATTGTTGCGCGAGCGCCTCCCCGATCGTCTTGACAGAGACGCGCCGATGGCGGTCGCCGCCTGTCAGTCGAGGGCGGCGCTGGACGAAACAAGCCGCGGCAATTTGATAGACGTGACGAGAGCTCTCGCGGCGGAGATCGGCGAAGCAGGCTCCGAGGCGCCCGCGTGAGCAGCGAACATCTCTCCGACATTCGCAAGCGCATCGCCGCCACGCGCCAGCTCGAAACAGTCTTTACCGCCATGCGCGGCCTTGCGGCGGCCCGCAGTCATGACGCGCAGAAAAGTCTCGACGGCGTGCGATCCTATGCAAGCGCGGTTGGCGAAGCGATTCAAATCGCGTTGTCTCTCGCGCCCAGCGAGCCGACGGCGCCGCCCTCCGCCTCGAAGCGAATTGTTCTGGCTTTTTGCTCGGAGCAGGGATTTGTCGGCGGCTTCGACGATCGTGTGCTGCGCGCCGCCGCGCTCTCGTCGCCGCAAGCATCGCTCTATGTGGTCGGGCAGAAGGGAAAGACAAGCGCGACCGAACGCGGTCTGACTGTCGCCTGGTCGACGCCGATGGCGGCGCATGCCGTCGACGCGCCGGCCGTCGCGGAACGCATCGCCGATGCGCTCTACGACCAAGTCTCTTCCGGCGAGAGGATTCAGGTGGAGCTCGTCCATATGGCTCCTGCCTCGCCTTCCGAAATCGGAGTCATATCGAAGCCGATCGTGCCGCTCGATCTCGCGCGATTTCCGCGAGTGAGCGATCGCGCGCCGCCGCTCGTCAATCTCGCGCCGCCGCTGCTCTTGTCGACTCTCACGGAAGAATATGTCTTTGCCGAACTCTGCGAAGCGGCGCTGCTCTCTGTCGCTTCCGAGAATCTCGCCCGCATGCAGGCTATGACTGCGGCCCGAAGCAATGTGCGCAAGACTCTCGATGAGCTGACGGCCCGCCACCGCCGGCTGCGTCAGGAACAGATCACCGAGGAATTGCTCGAGCTCTCGCGCCCTGGCGGCGCATTGACGCCGACGAGATAAAATCAGCTGCCCTTGCGTCGCCGCATCGCCTGGATGACGCCGGAGAAATCCTTTTCTTCTCCACCTTGGATTGCATAGTCGGAGTAGAGCCGAGCCGCCGCTGACGCTATCGGCGTTGCGAGCCCCGAGTCCGCCGCCGCCGTTTCGGCGAGCCTCAAATCCTTGAGCATGAGCTTGGTCTGGAATCCCGCCCGATAATCGTTGTTTGCCGGGGAATCCGCGACCAATCCGGGAACTGGGCAATAACTCGTCAGCGACCAGGATTGTCCGGAGGAGACGGAAGCGACGTCGAAAAGCGCCTGGTTGGAAAGGCCCAACGTCTCCGCGAGCGTAAAGGCCTCGGCGGTCGCGGCCATGGCGGCACCGAGCATGAGATTGTTGCAGATTTTCGCCGCCTGTCCGAGACCTGGGCCGCCGCAATGAATGATGCGCGCGCCCATTGCTTTTAGGATTGGCTGCGCTCTCTCGAAAGCCTTCGGCTCAGCCCCGCACATGAAAGTGAGCTTCGCAGCCTTCGCCCCGACGACCCCGCCGGACACCGGCGCATCAACCGAAAGCGCTCCCGACTCTTGCGCCAGACCATGAGCGCGCCGGGCGCTCGCCATATCGATCGTGGAGCAGTCGATGAAAAGCGCGGCGACGGCGCGCGGAAGGAGCGCCTCCCAAACGGAAAGAACTTGCGCGCCGGTTTGCAGCATCGTCACGACGACATCGGCGCCTTCCGTCGCGTGCTCCGCCGTTGGGCAAACCTTCATCCCCTGCCCCGCGACGTTTTCACGCGCGGAGGCCGAGGCGTCGAAGCCGGCGATCTGATAGCCCGCGGCCGCTAGGTTGACGGCCATCGGCGCGCCCATTGCGCCCAACCCGATGAAAGCGACGCGAGACAACTTGGTTCTCCCTTCCTCAGGACATGGTGGGAAACGCGAAATTGGCCCCCTCCCTCACATTGCTCGGCCAGCGCGAGGTGACTGTTTTCGTTCGGGTAAAGAAACGGAAGGCGTCTTCGCCGTGCTGATTGAGATCGCCGAAGACCGAGCGTTTCCAGCCGCCGAATGTGTAATAGGCGAGTGGCGTCGGCGTCGGCACATTGACGCCGACCATTCCCGCCTTGACGCGCGACGCGAAATCGCGCGCTGCATCGCCCGCCCGGGTAAAAATAGCGGCGCCGTTGCCATATTCGTGGGCATCGACGAGCGCGAGCGCGTCTTTGTAGTTATCGGCTCGCACGACCGAGACGACCGGGCCGAAAATCTCTTCCCGGTAAATCCGCATCTGCGGCTCGACCTCGTCGAAAAGAGAGGGACCGATGAAGAAGCCTTGCTCGTAGCCCTGCATCTTGAAGTCTCGGCCATCGACGAGAAGCTTAGCGCCTTCCGATACGCCGAGCGCAACGTAGTTTCGCACACGATCGAGATGCTGCTTCGAGATCAGCGGCCCGAAATCCGCTGTGTCATCCGTCGAGAGGCCGACCTTCAAGTTCTCGACGCGCGGCCCAAGCCGCTGCAGCAATTCCTGCGCTGTCGATTGGCCGACTGGCACGGCGACAGAGATCGCCATGCAGCG
Source organism: Methylocystis sp. (assembly GCA_024506175.1). Taxonomy (GTDB): domain Bacteria; phylum Pseudomonadota; class Alphaproteobacteria; order Rhizobiales; family Beijerinckiaceae; genus Methylocystis. The sequence continues at coordinate 21,456 of JAMBEQ010000103.1, read as the reverse complement.
TTCGCCTGCCGAGCCATAGCCCGCGCCGACAAGCGCGTCGACGGCCTGATCCATGTCGGCGTCGGGCATGATCACCATATGGTTCTTCCCCGCGCCGAAGCATTGCGCTCTTTTGCCGTTGGCCGTTGCGCGCGTATAGACATATTCGGCGATGCCGGTCGAGCCGACGAAGGCAATGGCCTCGACGCCGGCGTCATCCAAAAGTGCGTCGACCGCCTCCTTGTCGCCGATGACCACATTGAGCACGCCCGGCGGCAAGCCAGCTTCAATCATGAGCTCTGCGAGACGCAGCGGCACGCTTGGATCGCGCTCGGACGGCTTGAGGATGAAGGCGTCGCCACAGGCGATCGCCGGCGCGAACATCCACATCGGGATCATCGCCGGAAAATTGAAAGGCGTGATCCCCGCCGCCACGCCGAGCGGCTGCCGCATGGACCATATGTCGATCCCGGCGCTGGCCGAATTCGTGTAGCCGCCCTTGAGGAGCTGCGGCGCGCCGATGCAGAATTCCACGACTTCGAGGCCGCGTTGTATATCGCCGCGCGCATCGGCGATCGTCTTGCCATGCTCGCAGGCGAGCAGCTTGGCGAGCGCCTCAATTTCCCGCGTGACGATCTCGACAAAACGCATCATGACGCGCGCGCGGCGCTGGGGATTTACCGCGGCCCATTCGGGCTGCGCGGCAACTGCATTGGCGACGGCCTCCCGAACCTCGTCGCTCGAAGCAAGCGGCGCGCGCGCTCTAACGGCGCCCGTCATCGGCTCATAGACATCGACGAAGCGGCCCGAGCGTCCGGGAACGCGGCGGCCGCCGATAAAATGCGCCAAATCCTGCATCACAAATCCCCCAAAACGCTCATTATCTTGCCTCCACAAGCTGCTCGATGGCGCCGAAGATCGAGTGGCGTTGTTGGTCCAACACCTCGATCCGCACAACCTTGCCGGCTTTGAGGAATGGCGTGCGCGGGCCCCCGTCCGTGAGCGCCTCCACGGCGCGTTGCTCGACGAGGCACGAATAGCCGAGGCCGCCCTTTGCAATCGGAAGTCCGGGCCCGCCATCGGCGCCGCGGTTGGAAACAGTGCCCGAACCAATAATGCTTCCAGCAGACAAAGGGCGTGTCCGAGCCGCATGCGCGATCAGCTGGCCGAAATCGAACGCCATATCGACGCCGGCGTTGGGCCGCCCGAGCGGCGCGCCGTCGACCGACGAGAGCAGCGGCAGCGAAAGCCTTCCGCCATCCCAGGCCGCGCCAAGTTCATCCGGGGTCACGGCGACCGGAGAGAAGGCGGAGCTGGGCTTGGATTGAAAAAAGCCGAAGCCCTTGGCGATTTCATCCTGAACCAGACCGCGCAGCGTGACGTCGTTGACGAGCATGACGAGCCGGATGCGCTCGCGCGCGGCGGCGGGCGCTACGCCCATCGGCACATCGTCCGTGACGACGGCGATTTCCGCCTCGAGATCCAGACCGTATCCTTCATCGAGGAGAGGGATCGGATCGCGCGGTCCCAGGAAAGCGTCGGAGCCTCCCTGATACATCAGCGGCTCGGCCCAAAAGCGTTGGGGCATATCAGCGCCTCGCGCCTTGCGGGCGAGCTCCACGTGATTGAGATAAGCCGACCCATCAGCCCATTGGTAGGCGCGCGGCAAAGGCGACGCACAATCACGCTCTCGAAAACGAAACGTGCTGGTTTTCTCAGCCTCCACCTTTTCTGAAAGCCCCGCGAGCAGAGGCTCAACTCTAACCCAATCATCGAGCGCCGCCTGCAGCGTCGCCGCAATGTCTTCGGCGAAGGCCGCGCGGGTGAGATCGCGCGACACGACAGCAAGCCTGCCGTCGCGACCATCTTTCAGCGAAGCCAGCTTCATGGGCGCCCCCCCTCGAACATCTTTGGAAGGCCATCCCAGCAAGCCGGATAATCTTCCTGCAGCGTGTCGAGCGTCAGGGCGAAATCCGTAGGGTGCTGCGGCAGGCGCGTCTCGAACATGAAGGCAAGCGTGTTCTCGAGCTTCGAGGGCTCGACCGTCGAGCTCGTCGCGGCGGCAAAAGCCGCAGCGTCGGGGCCGTGCGGCAGCATGGCGTTGTGCAAAGAAACGCCGCCCGGGGAAAACCCCTCCGGTTTCGCATCATAAGCCCCGAAGATAAGACCCATGAATTCGCTCATTAGATTCAAATGGAACCATGGCGGGCGGAACGTATGTTCGGCCACTTGCCAGCGCTCGGGGAAAATGACGAAATCGATGTCGCCGACGCCCGGTTGGAGGGATGGCGACGTCAGCACGCAGAAAATCGAGGGATCCGGATGGTCGAAGAGCAAGGCGCCGACGGGGCAGAACAGACGGAGGTCGTATTTGTAAGGCGCGTAATTGCCATGCCAGGCGACAACGTCGAGCGGCGAATGGTTAAGCTCACAGGCATAGAAGCGCCCTCCCCACTTCACCGTCAGCACGCACGGGCGCTCCGAGTCCTCGAATGAGGCGACGGGCGTCTGAAAGTCGCGGGAGTTGGCGAGGCAATTTGCGCCGATGACGCCACGGCTCGGCAAAGCGAAAGGGGCGCCGTAGTTTTCGCACAGATAGCCGCGCGCAGGCCCGTTTTGGAGCGCGACACGAAATTTAACGCCACGGGGGACCACGCCGATTTCGCCTGGCTCAACACCCATGCGGCCGAATTCGGCGTCCAGAACGAGACCCCCCTGTTGCGGCGCGATCAAAAGCTCGCCGTCTGCGTTATAGAAATATTCGTCGACCATCGACCGCGTGGAAACATAGACGCCCGCCGCCATTCCTGTTCGCGCGTCAGCGTCGCCCGCGGTCGTCATGGACCGCACGCCCTCGACGAAAGTTAAGGGGACGTCGGGCAGAGCAATAGGGCCCCATCTCATCTGCCCGAATGCATGTCCGCCTTCGGTACGATGTGGCGCGCTCACCCAGAGAGGCAGATCCGTCGCAAGGAAGTTTCGCGCATGCAGGACCGACGGACGAATGCGGTAAAGCCATGACCGCCGGTTCGCGCCTTGCGGCGCGGTGAAGGCCGAGCCGGTAAGCTGCTCGGCGTAAAGCCCGTAAGGACAGCGCTGGGGCGAGTTTTGCCCTTTTGGCAAGGCGCCTGGCAGGGCTTCAGACTCGAACTCATTGCCGAAGCCGCTCAGATAGCCCGCCATCGCCTTACTCCCTCGGCTTCAGCGCGCCGCGCCGAAGCTGGTCTTCTTCGATCGACTCGAAGAGCGCGCGAAAATTCCCTTCGCCGAAGCCTTCATCGCCCTTTCGTTGGATGAACTCGAAGAAGATCGGGCCGATCACGGTCTTGGAGAAAATCTGAAGAAGCACCTGCGGCGCGCGCCCCTCGACGGCGCCGACTCCGTCGATAAGAATTCCGAGCTCCTGCAACCGTTCCACCGGCTCGCCATGGCCAGGAAGCCGTTTATCTATGTCTTCATAATAGGTGGCCGGCGGCGTCGGCATGAAGTCCAGCCCGCGCGCGCTCAGCCTCTCTACCGTATCGTAAATGTCCCCACACAAGCAGGCGATGTGCTGGATGCCTTCGCCCTTATAAGCGTGGATGAATTCTTCGATCTGGCTCGTCTCATCCGCGCTCTCGTTGATGGGGATGCGGATCTTGCCGCAAGGACTCGTCATCGCCCGCGAATGGAGGCCGGTAAAGCGCCCCTCTATGTCGAAGTAACGGATCTGGTGAAAATTAAAAATGCGCTCATACCAGTCCGCCAGCTCGTTCATTCGCCCGCGCCGGACGTTATGCGTCAGATGGTCGATCTCCAGAAGGCCAACTCCCTGTGGCCTCGGCTCGGCAAACCCCGTCCAGCGGAAGTCCACGTCCCAGATCGACCCGCGGTCGCCGTAGCGATCGACAAGATAAATGAGGCTGCCGCCGACGCCTTCGATTGCCGGAATGTGCAACTCCATGGGCCCGGGATGGGTAGGGATGACCTTGGCGTTGAAGGAGGCGGCCCGCCGCAACGCATGGCCGGCGTCCTGCACGCGAAAGCCCATCGCGCAAACGGAGGGGCCATGGTCTCGCGCGAAGCGCGCGGCGAAACTATCCGGCTCGGCGTTCAGGACGTAATTGATGTCGCCCTGCCGAAAGAGCGTCACGTCCTTGGAACGATGCCGCGCAACTGCGGCAAAACCCATCGTCTCGAATAACGTGGCGAGCGCCGCGGGGTCGGGATGCGCATATTCGACGAATTCGAACCCATCCGTTCCCATCGGATTGTCGATGGAGAGAGCGTCGCTCTCGTCGTGTCGCGCTTGCGGGTCCATCGTTGAGCTTTCATCTTCGAGAGGCGAGACGAACAAGGGTGAAATATGGCGGCACAGGCCCGCTTGAAGCCCTATCTCGAGCCTGTCGTGACGTTTTTGCAGGAGCCTGGGATGCTGCTTTATGACTATTTTCGTTCGTCTGCGGCCTTCCGCGTGCGCATCGCCCTGGCCTTGAAGGGGCTTTCGGCGGAGCGCCGCTTCATTCATCTACTGAAAGCCGGCGGCGAGCAGAACACGGACGGATACCGTCTGAAAAATCCCCAAGGCCTGGTTCCGACGCTGGAGCTCGACAACGGGGAGACGCTTACGCAGTCGCTCGCCATCATCGAATATTTGGACGCCTTGCAGCCGGAGCCTAGGCTTGTGCCCGCAGAGGCCGTGCTTGCCGCAAAGGCGCGCGCCGTCGCTCTCGCCATTGCTTGCGACATCCATCCGCTCGGCAATTTGCGGGTTCTCTCATATCTGAAAGACGAGCTCGGCGAGAGCGAGGACGCCATCACCCGCTGGCGCATGCATTGGGTTCAAGAAGGCCTCCGCGCGGTCGAGCAATTGATCGCGCCCGCGCCCTTCTGTTTCGGCGCTCGACCGACGATCGCCGACGTCTGCCTGGCGCCGCAGCTTTTCTACGCGGCGCGCTTCTCGATCTCGCTCGAAGCTTTTCCGAGAGTGCGCGCCGTGGGAGCGGTCTGCGACGCGCATCCCGCCTTTCAGGCTGCGCACCCTTCCGCGCAACCTGACGCCGAGTAAAGGCGCGGCCGGCGCCTTGAAACGCCTCGGCGCGGGCAAATATAGCCCTCATGCCGCAGTGCGACGGTAAAGGAGCGGGGCGCGATGCGCCACTTTCCCAGAGTGCTTGATTTTGATCTCGGAGAGACGATCGACCTTTTGCGACAGCAGGTGGAAACCTTCGCCGCTCGCGAGATCGCGCCGCTCGCCGCGAGCATCGACTCCGAAAACGCCTTCCCGAGCCAGCTTTGGCGAAAGCTCGGCGCGCTCGGCGTTCTTGGCGTAACCGTCCCCGAGGAATATGGGGGCGCAGGCCTCGGCTATCTCGAACACGTTGTGGTCATGGAGGAGATCAGCCGCGCATCCGCGTCGGTCGGGCTCTCTTATGGCGCGCACTCCAATCTTTGCGTCAATCAAATTCAGCGCAACGGGTCGCCTGAGCAGAGGCGGCGTTATTTGCCGAAGCTCGTCGCCGGCGAGCATGTCGGCGCGCTCGCCATGTCCGAGCCGGGCGCCGGGTCGGATGTCGCAAATATGTGCCTACGCGCGGAAAAACTCGGCGACGCTTATGTTCTCAACGGCGCCAAGATGTGGGTGACGAATGGGCCGGACGCGGACGTTCTGGTGGTTTACGCGAAGACTGTCCCGTCCGCGGGTGCGCGGGGCGTAACCGCCTTCATCGTCGAAAAGATCTTCACGGGATTTCAAGCCTTGGCGAAGATCGACAAGCTGGGCATGCGCGGCTCCAATACCTGTGAGCTTGCTTTCGACGACTGCGTCGTCCCGGCTGAAAATGTGCTCGGGCAGCCGGAGCAAGGACTCTCGGTGTTGATGAGCGGCCTGGATTATGAGCGAGCGGTTCTTTCCGGCGGACCGCTCGGCATCATGCGCGCCTGCATGGACGTTGTCCTTCCCTATGTTCACGAGCGCAAGCAATTCGGCCAGCCCATCGGCGAATTCGAGCTCATGCAGGGCAAGCTCGCAGACATGTATACGGCGCTGAGCGCAGCGAGAGCCCATGTCTACGCGGTCGCCAAAGCCTGCGATCTCGGAAAGGTCACTCGCAAGGATGCGGCCGCCGCCATCCTTTTTGCCGCCGAAAGGGCGACATGGATGGCGCTCGAGACGATTCAATGTCTCGGCGGCAATGGATACACAAACGATTATCCCGCCGGCCGCCTTCTTCGAGACGCGAAGCTCTACGAAATCGGCGCAGGCACCAGCGAAATCCGCCGCATGTTGATCGGCCGCGAATTGTATCAGGAGACCATCTGAAAGGAGCGAATAATGGCGGCGCTCGAAACGTCGATCGATGTGCGCTCGGCGGATTTCGCCCTCAATCGTGACGCCATGGCTGCGCAAGTCGAACGCTTGCACGCGATCTTCGAAAAGATCCAAGAAGGCGGTGGTGAAGAATCCCGAGAGCGACAGCGCCGCCGTGGCAAAATGCTGGCGCGCGAGCGCATCGACGCCTTGATCGACCCTCTTTCGCCTTTCCTGGAGATTGGGCAATTCGCAGCGCATGGCATGTACGACGGAAAGCTCGCCTGCGCCGGCGTGGTCGCGGGCGTCGGAAGGGTAAACGGCCGCGAGTGCATGATCGTCGCCAATGACGCCACCGTGAAGGGCGGCGCCTATTTTCCGATGACCGTAAAAAAACACCTTCGCGCGCAGGAGATCGCCGCGCAAAATTGCCTGCCGTGCATTTATCTCGTCGACTCAGGCGGAGCCAATCTCCCGATGCAGGATGAGGTCTTTCCGGATCGCGAGCATTTCGGCCGCATCTTTTACAATCAGGCGAAAATGTCGGCGCAAGGCGTCGCGCAGATCGCCGTGGTGATGGGCTCCTGCACGGCGGGCGGCGCCTACGTGCCCGCCATGTGCGACGAAACCATCATCGTGCGAAACGAGGGAACGATCTTTCTCGCGGGCCCGCCCCTTGTCGAAGCCGCCACCGGCGAAGTGATCAGCGCAGAAGAATTGGGCGGCGCGGAGGTGCACTGCCGCCGCTCGGGCGTCGCCGATTACCTTGCCGAGAACGACGCCCACGCCATTGCGCTCGCTCGCCGAGCGGTCGCAAATGTCGCGCGCCCCCGCGCTTCGCGCAGCGCGACCACAACTGCCGCGCCGCGCTACGATCCCAAGGAACTTTACGGCGTCGCTCCATCTGATCTGCGCAAGCAGTTCGACGTCCGTGAGGTGATCGCGCGCATCGTCGACGCTTCGGAATTCGACGAGTTCAAGGCCCTCTATGGCCCAACCCTCGTCACAGGTTTTGCCCGCATCTGGGGTTATGCCGTCGGCATCATCGCAAACAACGGAATCCTTTTTCCCGAGAGCGCGCTCAAGGCTGCGCATTTCATCGAGCTATGCGCGCAGCGCCAAACGCCGCTTGTCTTCTTGCAGAACACGACCGGCTTCATGGTCGGAAGCAAGGTCGAGGCGGAAGGCGTCGCCAAGGAAGGGGCAAAGATGGTGACGGCGGTGGCGACGGCGGCCGTTCCGAAATTCACCATCGTCATCGGCGCCAGCTTCGGCGCCGGAAACTATGCGATGTGCGGGCGTGCCTATTCTCCGAATTTCCTCTGGATGTGGCCAAACGCCCGGATCGGCGTCATGGGAGGCGCGCAGGCTGCGTCCGTGCTTTCACGCGTTCGGCGCAAAGCCTTGGAAGCCCGCGGCGAAGAATGGTCCCCCGAAGAGGAGCAGAAGTTCGCGGCCCCGATCCAGGCGGATTACGAACGGCAAGCCGACCCGCTCTATTCGAGCGCGAGACTCTGGGACGATGGGATCATCGACCCGGCGGAGACCCGCCGCGTTCTCGCCTTGGCGCTTTCGGCAAGCGCCGCTGCGCCGATTGGAAAAACGCAATTTGGTCTTTTCCGCATGTGAGGTCAGATGAATCTTCTCGAATCGATCGATGAGCGCGGCGTCGCCTTTTTGACCTTCAATCGCCCGCATCGGCGCAACGCCTTCGGCCGCGCGCTCATTCTAGACCTCACATCAACGCTGCGACGCCTCGACGCCGACCCGAGCGTGCGCGTGGTTGCTTTATCCGGCGCAGGCGGAAATTTTTGCGCCGGAGGCGACATCGAGTGGATGCGCAGTCTCGCCGACGCTTCGCCGCAAGCGCAAGAAGAGCAGGCGTTGGAGCTTTCCCAAATGTTCCATGCGCTCGATAGCCTGTCGAAACCAACGATTGCGGTCATCGAGGGCGTCGCCTACGGCGGGGGCGTTGGTCTCGTCGCCTGCTGCGACATCGCCATCTCGGACAAGGGGTCGAAATTCGCCATGAGCGAGGTTCGGCTCGGGCTCGTCCCCGCCGTCGTCGGGCCGTATCTTGTCAAAGCCATCGGTCCTCGGGCGTCGCGCGCCTTGTTTTTGACCGCCGAGCCCATAGGCGCCGATCAGGCCCTGCAAATCGGGCTCGTTCACGAGCTTTCTGCAGAGCGTGAAGTCGACGCCGCCGGCGATAGGATCATCGAGGCCCTGCTCCTCGGCGCCCCTGGCGCGCAGGCGCAGGCCAAGGGCCTTGTCCAGCTTTGCGAACGGCGGCCCATCGACGCCTCGCTCAGAAAGGAAATGGCCCGTCTGATTTCGGCGCGGTGGGCCTCTTCGGAAGGGGCTGAAGGCTTGAGATGCTTCCTGGAGAGGCGCGCGCCGAATTGGCGCCCGCGCCGGAAAGCCGCCGATGTTCCGTAAGGTCCTCATCGCCAACCGCGGCGAGATCGCGTGCCGCATTGCGCGGACAGCACGCGCCATGGGGATCGCGACTGTCGCCGTCTACTCGGACGCCGATGAGAATGCTCTGCATGTCTCGTCCGCGGACGAAGCCTTTCGAATTGGCTCCGCGCCGGCGCGGGAAAGTTATTTGTCCATAGAGCGGATCCTCGAGGCCGCGCGAAGAACCGAAGCCAACGCCATTCACCCCGGCTATGGATTTCTTTCGGAGAATGCGGAATTCGCCGAGCGCTGCGTCGATGCAGGGATCACATTTATTGGGCCGCCTGCCCACGCCATGCGCCTGATGGGCTCGAAGGCCCAAGCCAAGGAATTGATGGCGCAGATCGGGACGCCGGTTCTGCCAGGGTATCATAGCGAGGCGCAAGACACGGCGACGCTGACGCAGGCCGCCAAGCGGATTGGATTCCCAGTTCTCATCAAAGCGTCGGCGGGAGGTGGCGGGCGCGGCATGCGGGTTGTGTCGGAGCCGCATGAGCTCCAAGGCGCATTGGAGAGCGCCCGGCGAGAAGCGCTTGGCGCCTTCGGTGACGACCGATTACTGATCGAAAAGTTTTTGGACCGGCCCAGACATGTGGAGGTCCAGATCTTCGCCGACTCGCTCGGCAATGTGGTTGCCTTTCCAGAGCGCGACTGCTCCTTGCAGCGCAGGCGTCAAAAGATCATCGAAGAGACGCCAGCGTCTGCGCTCGACCCCGAGCTTCGGTCCGCCATGCGCACAGCCGCGAAGAAAGCCGCCCTCGCGTCGGGCTACGCCGGCGCCGGCACCGTTGAATTTCTCGTTCAGGACAACGCTTTTTATTTCTTAGAGATGAATACGCGCCTCCAAGTCGAGCATCCAGTAACCGAAATGATTTCGGGGCTCGATCTTGTGGACTGGCAATTCCGCGTGGCCGCGGGGGAGCCGCTACCCTTGGCGCAGGAGGAGATTGAGACCCGAGGCGCGGCGATCGAAGCGCGGATTTGCGCGGAGAACCCAGCCGAGGGCTTCATCCCGGCGACCGGCCGCATTGCGCATCTCAGATGGCCGCAACAGAGCACGCATTTGCGCATAGACTCCGGCGTCGCTGAAGGCGATCCAATTTCATCCTACTATGACTCTCTTCTCGCCAAGCTCATCGTTTGGGGCGCAGATCGAGAGGAAGCTGTTTCCAGGTTGCGCACGGCGCTCGAGAGCTGCGAGTTCATCGGCTTCGCCACAAATCTGGATTTCCTGTGCGCGCTTGTTGGAGACACATGTTTCGCGGCGGGCGAATATGACACGGGCTTTGTCGATGCTTTCAACTATTCCGCGCGGGCTGTCGCTCCAGAAGATGATTCCTGGCTTTTAGCCGCGGCGGCGGCCGGCTGGTTCAGAGACGCCGTTCAAAATTTGGGAGGCGGCGCCGGAAGCTGCGGCGGCCCATGGAAGGTCGCGGATGGATGGCGTCTCTTTGGCAAAGCCTCTTGCGCAATCTCTTTTCTTTTCGAGGGCCGAACGCTTTCGGCGCGCCTTCGCCCGGTTGCTCAGGACGCGTTTCAGCTCGAAACGCCCTCGGAGACGGCCGATGTGCGAGTCAGCGCGAACGGCGGCAAAACCCTGCTTTTCGTTAACGGCGTGGGACGCCAGGTAGCAATCATTCCGGCGGAAAAAGGATACACGGTCGTCCGCGCGGGCAAGAATTACGATCTTGAGCGCCTGGACCCGCTCATGCCGAGAACGCCCAGCCTCGCAAGGGAAGAGATACTCACGGCGCCGTTGCCGGCGCGAGTGGTCCGCACTTTTGTTCAACCGGGGGATCGCGTCCTGAAGGGCGAGCACCTTCTCGTGCTGGAGGCGATGAAGATGGAAATCACGATCACGGCCCCGCGTGACGGAGATGTCGAGATCGTCTCCTGCGCAGAGGGCGAGGCGGTTCGAGAGGGCGCGGTTCTCCTGCGCCTTGCGGAGGCGTCATGACGCTGCCGGCGCAGGTTCAAATCGTCGAGGTCGGGCCGCGCGACGGCCTCCAAAATGAAGCGGTTATCCTCCCGGTCGAGACGCGCGCGCGGCTGATCGAGCTTCTCGCGCACGCCGGGCTCCGCCGCATCGAAGCGGGAAGTTTCGTCTCTGAAAAAGCCGTCCCTCAAATGGCCGGCGCGGCGGGCGTGCTGGCTTCGATACGGCTCTTGCAAAAGCCGAGACTCGCGGCGCTCGTTCCGAATGTGCGCGGTTTCGACGCCGCGGCGGCGGCCGGCGTTGATGAAATCGCCATCTTCGCCGCCGCTTCGGAAAGCTTTTCTCGCCGCAATCTCGGCTGTGGCATAGAGGAGAGTCTCGGCAGATTCGCTGGCGTGGCGGCGGCTGCGAAACATGCGGGGCTTCCGCTGCGCGGCTATGTTTCCTGCGCGCTGGGCTGCCCCTACGAGGGCGAGATCGAACTTGGTCGCGTGACCGATGTTGCGCGGCGCTTGAACGATCTTGGCTGCTACGAAACCTCTCTCGGGGACACGATCGGCGTCGGAACGCCGCTTGCTGCGCGCCGCCTGGTGGAACGCGTGGCGCAATCGATCCCGATCGAGCGCATCGCAGTCCATTTTCACGACACCTACGGCCAGGCTTTGGCGAATATCTTCGCCTGCCTGGAGGTAGGGATTTCGGTGGTCGACAGTTCCGTCGCGGGCCTTGGCGGTTGCCCCTTTGCGCCTGGCGCGGCGGGGAATGTCGCAACCGAAGACGTCGTCTACATGCTCCATGGTTGTGGCGTCGAGACGGGCGTCGATGAGGGCAGACTGCTCGAGGCGACCCGCTTCATTTCTGCGATCCTGGACCGGCCGCCCGAAAGCAAGGTGGCGCGCGCCCGCCTTGGGAGCGAGGCCTTGTCTCGGCGGCCATGCGCGCCAAATGCCTCGTCAGCCTAGCCCGGAAACTTGCATTGTCCACGTATTCGACTACGGGACTGACCGCCGAGCAGCTCGCCATTCGCGAGATGGCGACAGCCTTTGCGAAAAATGAGATCACGCCTTTCGCCCTCGACTGGGACAAGGACAAATTCTTTCCGGTCGAAACCCTGCGGGCCGCCGCGGCGCTCGGGCTCGCGGCCATATATGTTCGCGAAGAATCCGGCGGCGCGGGCCTCTCTCGATTGGACGCGGCTCTTATTTTCGAGGCGCTGGCGACCGGTTGCCCTACGGTCGCCGCTTATCTCTCCATCCACAACATGTGCGCCTGGATGATCGACGCTTTCGGCTCCGACGCCCAGCGCGAGCGATGGCTGCCTCGGCTCGCCAGGATGCAGTTTTTGACAAGCTATTGTCTGACGGAGCCCGGCTGCGGTTCCGACGCGGCCGCGTTGCGCACCAGGGCAGTCACACGCGGCGACTCGTATTTTCTGACAGGCGAGAAGCAATTCATCTCGGGCGCCGGCGCCGGCGGCGATGAGCATCTCTACCTCGTGATGGCGCGGACGGGGGCGGAGGGACCATCTGGGATTTCCGCCTTTCTGATCGAGGGCGGAAGCGCTGGATTGAAGTTCGGGCAAAATGAGCGAAAGATGGGTTGGAACGCCCAGCCTACGCGCGCCGTGATTTTCGACGATTGCAAAGCGCCGGCCGAAAGCATGCTGGGACCGGAAGGGCGCGGCTTCGCCATGGCGATGGCGGCCCTCGACGGCGGCCGACTGAACATCGGCGCCTGCTCGCTCGGCGGCGCCCAGGCCGCGCTCGATGGGGCGCTTGCCTATACGAAAGAGCGCAAAGCCTTTGGCCGGCGCCTCGACAAATTCCAGGCGCTTCAGTTTCGTCTCGCAGACATGGCGACCGAGCTCGAAGCCGCGCGCGCGCTCTTGTGGCGCGCCGCATCGGCGCTCGACGCCGGGGCCGAGGATGCCGGGAGGCTTTGCGCCATGGCGAAACGGGTCGCCACGGATGTGGGCTTCAGCGTCGCAGACGACGCTTTGCAGTTGCTCGGCGGCTATGGCTATCTCTGCGACTATGGGCTCGAGAAGATCGTGCGAGACCTGCGCGTCCACCGAATATTGGAGGGCACGAACTAAATCATGCGCCTGATCGTAGCCCGCGAGCTCCTCGAAGAGAGGCTGAAATGAGCCAGGAGGAGGAGCTCCTGGTTTCGCGCGAACGCCGGCTCGGGCGCATTCGCCTCAATCGGCCGAAGGCGCTGAACAGCCTGACCTTGGATATGGTGCGACGCTTCACGCAAGCGCTCGTGGAGTTCGCCGCCAATCCCGATATCGTCGCCGTGCTGGTGACGGGGGAAGGCGAGCGCGGGCTTTGCGCTGGCGGCGACATTCGCACGCTTTATGAATGCCGCAACGGCGCGGGGGATGGCTATAAGACTTTTTGGCGTGAAGAATATGCGCTCAACGCGCGCATCGCCGCCTTTCCCAAGCCTTATGTCGTGCTGATGGACGGCGTCGTCATGGGGGGCGGCGTGGGCGTTTCCGCGCATGGCAATCGCCGGGTCGTGACCGAGCGCACGCAGCTCGCCATGCCGGAAACGCGGATCGGCTTCACCCCGGATGTCGGCGGCACATGGCTCTTGACGCGAAAAAACGGCGCCGGCGTCTATATGGCGCTCTCGGGCGTTACAATTGGGGCAACCGACGCGGTGCATGTCGGTCTGGCGGATGTGACAATTAATTCGCAGCAAATACCAGATTTGTCGGAGCGATTGAGTTTTGTGACCACTGTCGATGACGTCCACTCGGCACTTGATGCTTTCGCGGTCGCTCAACTGCCGGGAGAGCTGCAGCAACACAAGGACGAGTTCAATCGCGCGATGAGCGCGGACAGCGTCGAGCGGATCATCGACGGTTTGCGCGTGAGCGGTTCGACCTTCGGACGCAAGGCGGCGGACGAAATCTCCCGCAACTCGCCCACGAGCTTGAAAGTCACGCATGCGCTCTTGAAGCGCGCCATGACGGCCGACCGCTTGGAGACGTGTCTCATCAACGAATATCGCGCAGCGTGCAGCTTGCTGGAGGGGCACGATCTTTACGAAGGCATACGCGCGGCGCTGATCGACAAGGACAGAACGCCGAAATGGCGTCCCGCCTCGCTCGAGGATGTCGACCAGGCCGCTGTCTTGAAGATTCTCGAAGGGCGTGGCGACCCCGAGCCGGCTTTCGGCGCGCTGTGACAAAAACCCATTGCGCTTCCCTGACGGCCGCCCTGCCCCACTTGACCGTTTGAACGTGGGAAGGAGGCGGCGAATTGAGCGCGAAAGACCAGGTCGTCATCGTCGGCGCCGCCCGGACTCCGATCGGCGCCTTTCTGGGCGAGTTGGCGCCTGTCGCCGCCCCGCAGCTCGGCGCGCGTGCGATCGAAGCCGCTGTGGCGCGCACAAAAGCGCCGGTCGATCAGATCGACGAATGCGTGATGGGCTGCGTTTTGACAGCCGGGCTGGGCCAGGCGCCGGCGCGACAGGCCGCTCTCGGCGCGGGGCTCAGCGTCGAGTCGGGATGCGTCACCGTCAACAAGATGTGCGGCTCCGGCATGCAGGCCATCATGACCGCGCATGATCAGCTCGTCGCCGAGAGCGTCGATCTTATTGTCGCAGGCGGCATGGAGAGCATGAGCAATGCGCCCCATCTGCTCGACCGCGCGCGAACCGGCTTTGGCGTTGGAGATTTTCGCGCGCGCGATCATATGTTTCTGGACGGCCTCGAAGACGCCTATGAAAAAGACCGGCTGATGGGTTCCTTTGCCGAAGATTGTGCGACGGCCTATCAGTTCACGCGCGAGATGCAGGATGAATTTGCGCGCGCCTCGCTTTCCCGCGCGCAGAAGGCCACGCGGGAGGGCGCTTTCGACGACGAGATCGCGCCCTTCGAACCTGTTGGCGAAGCGGCCGTCACCCAGGATGAGCTGCCGAGAAAAGCAAAGCCCGAAGCAATCGGGCGTCTTCGTCCCGCCTTCCGCCCGGACGGCTCCTTGACCGCTGCAAATTCGAGCGCGATTTCCGACGGCGCCGCAGCCCTCGTACTGACGCGAATGACAAATGCTGAGCGCAAGGGACTGATCCCGCGCGCCAGAATTTTGGGCCACGTCACCCATGCAGCACTTCCAGCGAAATTCTCGACCGCGCCGATCGCCGCGATACGAAAATTATTGGAGAAGCTTTCTTGGCGCGTCGAGGACGTCGATCTCTACGAGATCAACGAAGCATTCGCGGTCGTCACCATGGCGGCGATGCGCGACCTTGGCCTTCCCCACGACAAGGTCAACATCCACGGAGGCGCCTGCGCGCTCGGTCACCCGATCGGCGCATCGGGCGCCCGCATCGTCGTGACTTTGCTTTCGGCGCTCGAGCGTTACGATCTTCGACGAGGCGTCGCGGCGCTCTGCATCGGCGGCGGCGAGGCGACGGCTATCGCGATTGAACGGGGCGTCTAACGCCAGCGTTTGAAGTGGCTCATCTTGCGAAGTCGATCCAGAGCGAGCTTTGTCGCGGCCTCGGCGGGCGGGACGTTCATCGCACGGGCGCTCTCGAGCGTGAGCTGCGTATTGAGGCCAACTTTCTCCTCGATGGTCGCCAGGGCGACCGCCTCGGAGCCGCCGCTATATTCGACGGCGCCGCAAATCACGCCGCCCGCATTGGCGATGAAATCAGGAACGCTGACGATGCCGCGTTCGAACATGCGCCTTTCGGCGTCTTTGGTAACCGGAACGTTTGCGCCCTGAACGACAAGCTTGCAGGCGAGGCGGTCGACGTTGTCGGCGCGTAGCGCATCCGGCCGGGCGGCGGGGATCCAGATATCGCAAGGCAGAGCGACGAGGGCGTCCCCGGGGATCGCCGTCGCATGGCGGTAGGCGGCGACGCTTTTGCCCGCGCGTTTCAATTCCGCCAGCGTCTCGATGTCGAGGCCGTCGGGGTTCGAGATTGCCCCTGCAATATCCGCAACGCCGACAAGGCGGGCGCCCTTCTTCGCCAGAAAGCGCGACACATGCTCGCCGACCGCCCCAAAACCCTGGACGACGACGGATGCGCCATCCAGCGAAAGATCGGCGAAAGGCGCAGCCACTTCTGCAGCGACCGCAGCTCCGAAGCCCGTCGCGCCAATTTCGTTGAGCGGAATTCCGCCGATTTCCGCTGGAAGGCCGACGGCGCGCCCGATTTCATCGTGAATCCACGCCATCGCGAATTCGTCGGTGCCCATGTCTGGCCCCGGAATATATTCGACGAGCGGCGCGATGGCGCACGCAAAAGCGCGGATCAGTTGCTCCTTCTGATCGCGCGGCATTGCAGGATCGCCAAAAATGACCGACTTGGCGCCGCCGTGTCGTAAGCGACAGGCGGCGTTCTTCAGCGTCATTGCGCGGGCGAGACGAAAACATTCTGAGACCGAGACATCCGGCGCCATTCGCGTGCCGCCGATTGCCGGGCCGGCGGCGACATTGTCGATCACGACGACCGCGCGCAGACCAACCGACGGCGTATGCAGGTGGACAATTTTTGCGGGGCCGAACTCGTCGCCGAAAGCGAAAACATCCGCAGCTGTGTTCTTCGACATAACGACTAGCTTGGAGCCGAAAAGGCCTTGGTCAAGAGGCCCCTTCGCGAGCCGCTATTGTGCGGCGCGGGAGGGGCGCGCTCGAAAATTAAGGTAGGCGCAAGGTGATTTCCCCCGTCCGCGCACTAATTCAGCCTGCATCGAAGCGCTGACGTCGCCCCAGACGCCGTTACTTGAACGCCAAGAGTCTCTCATGGGCATACATACCAGCGTTGAGCCTGACATCGCCACGATACGTTTTCTTACGCCGGAAGGCGTTTTATGCCGGCCGATGCCACCATCGGTGAGCGACGAATTGCTTTTGTCGCTCTACCGGTCAATGACGCGCACGCGGACTTTCGATGGCAAGGCAATCGCCTTGCAACGCACCGGGCAGCTTGGCACCTTCGCCTCGGCTCTTGGCCAGGAGGCTGTCGGCGTCGGCGCCGCTGCTGCGATGGCGGCGCGCGACGTGCTTGCGCCATCCTACCGGGATCATGGCGCGCAATTCGTTCGCGGCATGTCCATGGCCGAATGTCTGCTCTACTGGGGCGGCGACGAGCGAGGCAGCGACTTCGCTCACTCGCGGTTGGATTTCCCCAATTGCGTTCCGGTCGCGACACAAATCGCGCATGCGGTCGGGGCTGCATATGCGTTCAAGTTGCGCCGCGAAGACCGAGTCGTCGTCACCTTCATTGGAGACGGCGGGACCGCGAACGGCGGATTTTACGAAGCGCTCAACATGGCCGGCGTCTGGAAGACGCCTGTCGTCTTTGTCATCAACAACAATGGGTGGGCGATTTCCACGCCGCGCGCGCTCGAATGCGCGGCGACGACGCTCGCGCAAAAGGGTGTGGCGGTCGGCGTCGAGGGGCTGCAGGTCGACGGCAATGATGTGGCGGCCGTTTACGACACTGTCCGCCAGGCGGTCGACAAGGCGCGCGGCGGTCAAGGGCCAACTGTAATCGAGGCGCTCACTTACCGTTTAGGCGACCACACGACCGCCGACGACGCCACGCGTTACCGTGATCCGGATCAGGTCAGACGCGAATGGTCGCGGGAGCCGATCGCTCGGCTGCGCGCCTACCTTATCGGCAAGGGCGTTTGGAGCGCGGACAGTGAAGCCGCACTGCAGCAGCAATGTCTGGAAGAGGTCAATCAGGCGGTGAGCGCCTATCAGGCCACTCAGCCCGCAAGCAGCGACGCGATGTTCGACTATCTCTACGCCACGCTCCCGCCTGCTTACGTTCCGCAGCGTGAAATCGCGCGCCGCTTTGCGCCCAGCGCGGGAGGCGGGCATGGCTGAACTGAGCCTCGTCGAGGCAGTCAATCGCGCCCTCGCTTGCGAGATGGCCATTGACGAGAGCGTGCTTTTGATCGGCGAAGACATCGGCGCCAATGGCGGCGTGTTTCGGGCGACCAATGGCCTTCAAGCGCGCTTCGGGAAAGACAGGGTCGTCGATACGCCGCTCGCCGAAGGCGGCATCGCTGGCGTCGCCGTCGGCATGGCTGCGATGGGCCTGAAGCCTGTGGCGGAGATCCAGTTTACCGGATTCATCTATCCAACGATCGATCAGATGATCAATCACGCCTCGCGGTTGCGCAATCGCACGCGCGGGCGGCTGACCTGCCCCATGGTGCTGCGATCGCCCTATGGGGCGGGCATTCACGCGCCGGAGCATCATTCCGAGAGTCCCGAAGCGCTCTTCGCGCATATGCCTGGCCTGCGGGTCGTGATCCCATCCTCGCCCGCGCGCGCCTATGGCTTGCTGCTTGCGGCCATGCGCGACCCCGACCCTGTCGTCTTCCTCGAGCCCACGCGCCTCTATCGCCTGTTCAAGCAGGAGGTCGCAGACGACGGGGAGAGCCTGCCGCTCGACGCCTGTTTTGTCTCGCGGGAAGGAAAGGACGCGACGCTCGTCGCCTGGGGTGCGATGATGCAAGAGACGCTTGCAGCCGCCGATGCGCTCGAACGGGAAGGCGTCGATGTTGAGGTCATCGATGTCGCGACCATCAAGCCGCTCGACGTCGAAACGATTTTACGTTCTGTCGAAAAAACCGGCCGCTGCGTCATTATCCACGAAGCGCCGCGAACAGCGGGGTTTGGCGCCGAGATCGCGGCGGAGATCGCCGAGCGCGCGCTTTTTTCATTGCTTGCGCCGGTCAAGCGCGTCGCCGCCTATGACGTCGTCGTGCCGCTTTACCGCCTCGAACGCCAATACATCCCGAGCCTCGACCGCATTGCAGACGCCGTGCGCAGCGTCATGGAGGGGTCATGAGGACGTTCCGATTGCCCGACCTCGGCGAGGGCTTGCAGGAAGCCGAATTAGTGGAATGGCGCGTGAAGGCGGGTGAAGAAGTCGCCGTCGACCAGCCGCTTGCGGCCGTTGAAACCGCAAAGGCCGTGGTGGAGATTCCCTCACCCTACGCGGGCCGCATCGAACGGCTTTTTGCCGGCGCGGGCGACATTATTCGCGTCGGCGCGCCACTCGTCGAATTCGAGGGGCAAGCAGCGGATGACGCTGGCACGGTCGTCGGCGCGGTCGAAAGCGGCGGCAACATATTGCGCGAGGCGCCGATGGCGCTTGGACGCGCGGGCGGCTCTGTGCGCGTCGTCCCGGCGGCGCGCGCGCTCGCAAGAAAGCTCGACGTGGATCTTACAATGGTCACGCCCTCCGGGGCGGACGGCGTCATCACCCCCGAGGATGTGCAACGCGTTGCGAGGATTCTGAGCGAGACGGAGCCGGCCGAGCCTCTGCGCGGCCCTCGGCGCGCCATGGCGCAGAATATGGCCTTCGCCCAGGCCGAGGTGGCTCCGGCCACCATCATGGAAGACGCAGACGTCGACGCCTGGGAGCCGGGCGCGGACGCCACCATCCGCCTGATCCGTGCGATCGCCAAAGCTTGCCAAGTTGAGCCCGGCCTCAACTGCTGGTTTGAAAGCGCGACTCTCTCTCGCCGAGTAATCCGAAAAATCGATCTCGGAATCGCCGTCGATACCCCCGATGGACTTTTTGTCCCGGTCCTGCGGGACGTCGGCGCCCGCGATACCGCCGACCTGCGTCAGGGACTCGACCGGATGCGCGCGGCGATCGTCGAGAGGCGCATTCCACCGGAAGAATTGCGCGGCGCGACGATCACCCTGTCGAATTTCGGAACCATCGGCGGACGCTATGCGGCGCCGGTCGTATTGCCCCCGACCGTGGCGATCCTCGGGGCGGGCCGCATCAGAAGCGAGGTGAAGGCAAAAGACGGCGCGCCAGTAATTTCGCGTATTTTGCCCCTTAGCCTGACTTTCGACCATCGCGTCATCTCCGGCGGCGAAGCCGGGCGGTTTCTTGCGGCCGCGATATCGGACCTCGCGCTGGCGTCGTAGAGCAGCGGAAGCGACAAGAAAAACGCCCCGCGCTGAGGGCGTGGGGCGTCTTGCATTGCATCGGCGTTCAGGGAGGGCTCGTCAGGCCGCGACCTTGTGGCATTCGTCGGCGCAGGTCTTGCAAGCCGCGCCCATCGCGTTGCACTCGGCGACGTCCGGGAATTTATCGCACTCCTTCTTGCAGGCTTCACAGATGGCCGCCACGGTTTTTGCCATCACCGGCGTGAAGTCCGAGTTCACGGAAGCCAGGCTCTCCAAGGCTCCGCATGCGGCGATGGTGTCGAAAGTCGCCTTTGTGCACTCCGCCATGCTGGAGTCATTCATCGACAGCATGCCGAAGCAATGGCGGAGGCAGTTGTTGCCGTCCAGCACGCACTTGGCTGCGGCGTCCGACACGGCTTTGTATTTCGCAGGGTGATGATGCGGAACGGGCTTCGCCTTCTCTTCGGCCAACACAGGCGAAACAGATGCAGCCGCCGCAACAGCGGCGCCAATCGTAGCAATGAAATCGCGACGTTCCATGATCAAGCTCCTCGTCAACGAATCTGTGGCCGTTCGGGCCACGCTTGAATGGCTAGCATATTTTGGGCGGCGGATTAGCGACGAAAATACCGGCCCGCGCTCGAGCACGAGGCGGCGGCCCAATTGAAGGCCCAACTCATCTGTTGTCGCCGCCAGGGTTTGCAAACCAATAGACCACGCAGAAACCAGCGGTTATCAAGCCCGAGCCGAAGAGCGTGCCAGAGGCCCAGCCGTCGGGGAGCGCATAACTGGCGATCGACATCAGCAAGCCGGCCGCCGCGACATAAAGCGGCGCCGGCTCCCGCTCAGGCTGTCCTCCCTGAAGCTTGCTCCGCCACCCCATGGTAGAGTCTCTCTTTCTGGGCAAGAGTCGCTTGAACATATCGCCTGTCGGCTTTCTCACAACCGCGTTAGATTTCGGATTTTGCCCTATCGGGCTTCAAGGCCCACGCCGCGCTCCCCATAGTATAGCGCTATATATAATATATTTACATCGACTGCCGCGCCGACTCCCTGTTGGCCCGCCCTTTGCTGTGATCCGTTCTGAAGAAGGGGTTTAAGCAATGGACGATCTCCAACCGCGCAGCTTTCTCCAACGTCAAGCCGATCCATACGCTATTATCCTTGGCACAAACGAGATCGCCTCGGCGATAGCCGTCCGCCTTTGTTGGGAGCGTTTCCGCGTCGTCCTCAGCCACGACCCCTTTCCGCCGGTTATCCGCCGCGGGATGGCTTTCCACGATGCGCTATTCGAAGATCGGGCCGGGGTAGACGGCGTCATCGGGCGGCGCGCGGAAAACGCTGCCGAAATCATAAACGCTCTCTCCGCTCACGGGCGAGTGGCGGTGACACATCTCCAGCTGACCGACCTGATCACGCTGCGCACGCCTGCGACTGTCATTGATGCGAGGATTCAGAAGCACCGCGTCACGCCTGATCTGCGCGGCGTCTCCCGGCTCGCGATCGGCGTCGGGCCGAACTTCGTCGTGGGGAAAAACTGCGACGTCGCCGTCGAGACGCATCCCGCCCAGACGGGCGAGCTTCTCGATGCCGGCCAGACTCGGGCCCCCGATGGCGTCGCGCGCGCGCTCGGCGGGGTCGGCAAGGAGCGCTTCGTCTACTCGGCGCGCGAGGGCGTATGGCGCACGCCGCTCGACGTCGGCGCCCAGGTGTTCAAAGGCTTCGTGCTCGGCCATCTCGACGCCCTGCCGGTGAGGTCGCCCATGGACGGCTTTTTGCGCGGGATCGCCCGGGACGGCGCCGCCACGCCCGCCGATGTGAAGCTCGTCGAAATCGATCCGCGCGGGCGCGCCGCGGTCTGGACAGGAACGGACGAAAGAGGA
>JAMBEQ010000102.1 GCA_024506175.1 Methylocystis sp. | reverse complement strand
GTGATCAGCAGCTTTGGCGTCACGCTGCCGTCGGCGATCAGCCCGAGAAAGGCCTCCATGTTGCGCTGTTCGGTCCAGCGTACATAGGGCAGGGGATAGTCCATGCCGTCGAACTCGTAGTCCGGATCGCCGCGACCCGGCCCATAGGACATAGAAAGCTTGAGCTCGAGTTCGCGCTTGTAGAAAGGCTCGCGGTCGATGGTCATGCCTACGAGGCCGACAACCACGACACGCCCTTTCATGCGGCTGATCTCCGCCGCCATGTTGATCGGATCGCTCGATTTGGACGACGCCGTCACTATCACGGCGTCGGCACCGAAACCGTTCGTGAAGCCGGCCGTCGCCTCGAACAGCGAGTCGGAGATCGCGACATTGGCGCCGAGCTCACGCGCAAGTTCCGCGCGCGCTGGATTGGGATCGAATCCTAGCACCCGGCAGCCGTTGGCGCGCAGGATCTGTACGGTGAGCTGGCCGATGAGGCCGAGGCCCATCACGACCACGCGCTCACCGAGCGTCGGCGCTGCTACGCGCACGCCCTGCAGCGCGATGGCCCCGAGCGTGACGAAGCTTGCATCCTCGTCGTTCACGCCATCCGGCACGGGGGTGACGAGATTCTTCGGCACGGCGTTGAATTCGGCATGATTTGCAAGCCCCGCACCGGCGCACGCGACCCGCGCGCCGACTGTGAGCCCACCGACGTTGCGGCCCACCTCGACCACGGTGCCGACGAGGCTGTAGCCGAGCGGGATGGGCGTATCAAGCTTGGCGGAGACCTTCTCAAAGGTCGCACGCGCGCCGTCGCGCTTCAGATTGCTGATCACCCGGCGCACAAGATCGGGCCGCGCAACTGCCTTGCCGACGAGCGACGATTTCGCCAGCTGCATCAGCTGCCGTTCGGTCCCCGACGAGATCAGCGATACGCGCGTGGCGACGAGCACGCCGCGAGCGCCGGCACGCGGTGCCGGCACATCGTTTACCGTAAGTTCGCCGCTGCGATAGTTCTGCTGGACCTGTTTCAAGGGTGTGCTCGGTTTCCTATGATGGAGCTGCGTGCTCATATCATTCCCTCTACGGCGCGATCAATAGAGCTGTCCCGCAGCGTTGCATCGCAACAGGATTTATCCTAGTTAATCCGGGCTGCGCCGCCTTCGGGAGGCTCAATTCTGCAAACTGGCCGCGGGGACAAGAAATCATGTCGCACAACGCGTTGCTGAAGCGCATCAAGACGAAAGAGGCGCGCCTGGGCGTCATCGGGCTCGGTTATGTCGGCCTGCCCCTATGCATCGCGGCTACGCGCGCCGGCCTTGATGTCCTGGGTCTAGATATCGACGAGACGAAGCCCGCCATGCTCATGCGCGGGGAAAGCTATATCAAGCACATCGGGTCCGAGGAGGTCACAGAGCTGGCGAAAAGCGGACGTTTCGCTGCGACCTCCGATTTTTCGCAACTGCGCAGCGTTGATGCGATCTTGATTTGCGTGCCGACACCACTCACGCGGCATCTCGAGCCGGACCTCTCTTATGTGGTCACGACGACCGAATCGATCGCCAAGCATCTGCGCGCCGGCCATTTGATTGTGCTCGAATCGACGACCTATCCGGGCACGACCAAGGAAATCCTCAAACCAATTTTGGAAGAGTCGGGGCTTGCCTGCGGGCGCGACTTCTGGCTTGCCTTCTCGCCTGAGCGAGAAGATCCGGGCAATCCGGATTTTTCGACTTCCTGCATCCCTAAGGTGGTCGGCGGCGAGGGGCCGGAGGCGGGCTACCTGGCGGACGCGCTTTATTCGATCATTGTTGCGAAGACCGTGCCGGTCTCCTCGAGCGCAACTGCCGAGGCCGTCAAACTGACCGAGAATATCTTCCGCAGCATCAACATTGCGCTCGTGAACGAGCTCAAGGTCATCTACGCGGCCATGGGGATCGACATTTGGGAGGTAGTGGCCGCGGCCAAGACTAAGCCCTTCGGCTACATGCCCTTCTACCCCGGCCCCGGCCTCGGTGGGCACTGCATCCCGATCGATCCGTTCTATCTCACCTGGAAGGCCAAGGAATACGGACTGTCGACAAAGTTCATTGAGCTGGCCGGCGAGATCAACGTCGCGATGCCGGCCTACGTGATCTCCAAGCTCGCGGAAGCCATGGATCGCCAGCAGAAAAAAGGGCTGAACGGCTCGAAAATCCTGGTCCTTGGCCTTGCTTACAAGAAAAACATCGACGACCTCAGGGAGAGCCCCTCTTTCAGACTCATTTCAATTCTCGAGGACCGGGGCGCGCGTGTTGACTATGCCGATCCACATATCCCGGTCGTGCCGCCGACACGCGAACATGCCGAACTGGCGGGGCGCAAGGCGGTGCCGCTAACGCCCGAAGCGATTCGCTCCTACGACGCCGTCCTAATCTCGACGGACCACGACGTTGTCGATTACAGTGCCATCCTGGGCAATGCAAGGCTAGTAGTGGATACCCGCAACGCCTGCCGCAGCCGTGGCGTGGACGGCCCCAATCTAGTGCTCGCCTGACAATCGGCGGCGCGCTGGTGACCAGCCCTCAGTTACGTGGCGATTCGCCAACGACAAAGCACGCCTTGAGGAAAGGCGTGCTCCCTCAATTCGCACCTGATCCGGCAGTTAGGGGCTGACCGGAAGAGGCGGAGGCAGGAATATTGGTGGGTTTGTTTGGCGACTATTCTCAGCAACAGCAAGGGCGACGGTGCCGCCGATAATCAAGCCGCCGACGACTAGGCCGACCATCCCAGGCTCCAGCGATTCGCCGGGATTAAGGTCGCAGTCCACCATCTGGCCGTTGATCAGCAGCGGACGATACTTCCCGCCCACAAGTTCCACTTGGACGGGCCTCCCGCCGATGTTCTGGCACATAGTCTGGGCGAACCCAGGCGTCGAGGCCAGCGCGATGCTGCAAGCCCCCACCAAGACTAAGCTCATCTTCGTCATCTATCCGCCCTCTTGAAAAATCGCCGGTCTACCTATTGGCCATTTTCAGGGAAAACAAATTTACCTGCAAGACCGAAGTGGCTAGCTCGGGCTTTTAACCCGCCGGTGGGGCATTTCTGCAACACGTCTCACATCGTGCTGCGTACATTTATAGGAGCTCGGGCTCACTTCACAGGATCGGAAGTTGTTTAGCGCCGTGCGCAGCAACCTCCGAACACCCCCCCCCAGCTAGGTTCCGTCCTTGCTGGGGCGTCCGAGGCGACCCCGTCGTCGCCCGAGAGCGCTCGGCGCTGGAGCGAACTTAGGTGCAAGGTGCCTTCATCGTCGCTTCGAATTTCTTATACGCCTCGAGGATCCTCGCGTCTTGCGCAGGGTGGCGCGGCCTTGCGCTGATTTGGGAAAATTCGAGCTTTTTCGGAAGCGTCCCGCCGTAGCGCTCGTGCAAATTGATGTGGCACCAGCCACCGCCGGGCCCCTGCGACGGTGGTTCATACTTGAGCCGAAGCCCCCCCCCCCTGCGTGCGGCAATCACGGTCAGCGTGTCCGATTTTCGCGCCATTCCGAGCGCGCGCATGGCGGGGCCCAGAAGCGGCGCGGCCCCGAAGGTCGCTGTCGAAAGCTGTTGGAGACCGGCGCGTCGGACCAGCTGCGCCAGTTCGTCCGCCCTCGGCATGTGACGCACATAGCGCAAGTACCGAGGGCGGCCGATTGCTTCGAAGACGGTGCGTTCGGCAAGGCGATAGAGGCTGTCACCGTTCGGCATAGAAACGATTAATACGCCGCCGCTTCTCAGCATGGCTGCATGGGCATTGAGTCCGTTTCTCAGATCTTCAACATATTCCAGCACGCTGGAGGAGAACACAACATCATATTCTCCGGGTCCAAATTTCGCGATTTCGCCCAATTCGGCCACCTCGAAGGAAACCTGCGCCTGCACGTTTGGCAAGGGCTTGGCGCGCGCTAGCGCGATCATGTCGGCGCTTCCGTCGAAACCGGTCACGTGTGCCGCGCGCCGCGCGGCGATGAGCGAAAATACCCCGCTACCGCAGCCGGCGTCCAGGAAGGTGCCGCCGTCAGGCAGATGTTGTTCGATGAGCGCGCCCAGCACCCTTAGACGCTCGGCGAAGCGCGCCGATCGCTGGTAGCCGGAGTCAAAGCTTTCGGCGATGTTCGAATGCCAGTCTATTGCGGACAAGTGTGCTCTCCGGAGGATCGCGCTGAGATCGGACGGAATCGCTCGATCGCAGAAATTATGGTCGTTTCTATAGAGTTTAGTGCGCGCTGTTCGCGAAAAACCGATGTTCCCCTTTTTAAGCTGCGCATTCTACTGCGAACGGCCGCGCCTGATAAAACCATGGGGCTTGCGCGGTAAATATCGACTTGCCAGCTCATGCGCGCTCGACCGACAGGCGCGTGACCGCCGATTTCGCGCCGGCAGGCAGAACCGCCACGAGCCGTCGCGTTGCGCACTCGTGGCCCATGTCCGGCCACCAGACGGAGTCTTCGATGACGAGCAGCGCGTCGCAGGCCACGGAAATCGCATGATCGCCGATGCGCAGGCGCGCCCCGCCGTCGACGAGCCGTGTCTCGACGTCGGGATGCAGCAGGAAACCGACGCGCGCGGGACGGTCGCTGACGCTCTCGATTTTGTCGATAATAATGATTCCATCAGACGTAACCTCAAATCGGCGCACATGCCGCGGCGCGTTGGGCAGATTAGCGAAACCGTCGTGCGCGCCTTCCAGGATAAGGCGGTCGTCGCAGGCTTCGCAGGCTATCACGTGCACGTTAGGCCGCCGCCCGCAGCGAAAGGCACCGAAGAAATCGGCCTGGTCAGCGTCCGCGAAGCACAAAGTGTTGTGCGAAGACGCAGAACGCGACGCGGCGCGCTTTGCGCCGGTGACATATTCGAACACGCCTTGATCGATGACCACACGCCGGCCGCCGACCGACCATTCGAAACTCAGGACATCGCCATGGCCGTGCGCCGGAAGATCGTCCGGCGCGATGCGTCCGCAATCCGCGATGAAATAGTTCCCGCCGACTCGAAATCCGTAATAGCCGGCGTCGGGCAGTGTGAACGCGATGCGCAGCAGGGGCGCGGCGCCCGACAGCCGGCACCACACTCCGAGGCATTCGGCCGGCGCATAAGCCATAGTCAGCCCGGAATCGTTGAACTCAGCCACGAATCCGTCGGGATGGGTCAGATCGGCCGCCGCCTGCGCCATGCGGCGCAAAGCGTCGTCAAGCTCGGGAGGATAGGAGTCGGGCCCCAACGCTACACGGCATTCCAGAAGATCGGCAAAGACCTGGCAATGGTAGGACGGAGACCGTTCGTAATGGACTCCATCCGGCAAGATTTGCGCGCTAATTTCCCGTTTTAGCAGACGTAGGCCGATTGCGCGCCATCGCGTTGCTTCTGGGCCGTCGAAAAAGGTCGACGCCCAGAGGAGCGCCTTAATGTTCTTGATGAGATGATTGCCGCCGAGATCGGTTTCGAGATTCCGCGTCAGGAACCGAACCTGCGTTGCAAGACTGGCAACGAGCGGTGCGGCCGCTTCGCCCACGAACTCGCGAGCCGCGATCTGCTGCATCCACACGACGACGCGGAGCGAAAGCGCATAGGAATTCCATGCGTCGCGCCATGCGCCGGCCGCGTTCGGCGGGTTGGCGGCGATCCATTGCCGGCACAGAGCGAGAAAGCGCGTGTCGTTGACGCCTTCGAGATATACCATGTAGTGTAGGTTCATCCGCCAGAGCTGATCCTCCGGCAGGCGCCAGTCGATAGCACCGGCCATTTCGTAAGGTCGGTCGAGAAAATGAAAGATCGTTCTGTCGCCGCCCTCTGTCATGCCTCCTATACGCGGTGCAAAGATCGGTTTCGGTGCATCGACGGCGCGCGGTGGCGGCGGAAGCTGTGGAAAAACCGGCCATCCCGTTCGGTCCCACAATCGTCGGCACGCCATCAACACGACGCGGCGCAGCAGCTTGGAGAGGGGAATATGGCGCCCGAATGCGATGGCCGGCGCGACGCGGCGCGACAGGCCCATCAAGCCGTCTCCCGGCCGCGCTCCGGGGCGGCTGCGCGTCCGGCGGCGACATCTTCCAGAAACGCCAAGTAGCGCGCGGCGATGTCGGCGCGATCGAATTGCGCGCGTACGAACGCGCGGCCCGCCCGGCCATAAGAAACGGCGAGTGCGGGATCGTCAGCTAGCTTGCGGATGGCGGCGACGAGTTCGTCGGCGTTCTCCGGCGTGATCGCAATGCCAGCTTTTGCCTCCGCCAAAGTTTCGGCGGCCTCGCCCTCGACGCCCAGAATGACCGGACATTCCATCGCCATGGACTCCGCCAGCTTGGACGGCAGCACCTTCTTGAACAGATCGCTGCGCGTCAGAAGGATAAGGCTCGCGTCGGTCGCGGCCCATATGCCGGGCATGTCGCTTTTGGGCCGAAGCCCGAGGATGTGCACGTTGTCGAGCTTTCGCGCGGCGCGATGTGCCTGCAGGTGCTCGCGCTCCGAACCGTCGCCGACCATCAGGAAGGCGATCCGCGGATCGTCACGCAATTTCTCAGCCGCATCGAGGATCACGCCAAGTCCGTGCGCCATGCCGTGCGTGCCAACGTAAGCCGCGACAAACTTACCTTCGAGGCCGAGCGTGCGCTTGACCTGCCGGCTTGCGTCCGACTTCTTAAACATCGTGAGATCCGCCCCGTTGCGGAAAATCGCGATACCCTGTTCGGTTCCGCGCCGCTCGGTGATATGCGGCACGAAGGATTTTGTTACCGACACGACGGCATCGGCGCTACGGTAGGCGTAAGCTTCGAGCCATTCGAGAAAGCGAATCGCCAAACCTTTGCGCATGGCACCGACGGTTACGATGCTTTCGGGCCAGATGTCGCGAATTTCGAGCACCCAGGGCGCCCGTTTGACCAAGCGCGCGAAAAGGCCGGCGAGGCCGCAGAAAAACTGGGGCGAGGTCGACACGATGACGTCGGCGCGCGGCAGGAGGGGGAGTGCGAGAATCGAGGCGATAAGATAGGAGACGTAATTTATGATGCGCCGCAGGAAGCCCTCGTTAGCCGCGAGCACGGTCAACAGGCGCACTACGCGCACGCCGTCCATCGCTTCGACTTGGTACAGCGCGTTCCTGTATCCGGGAAAGACTACGCCCTTGGGATGGTTCGGCGCGCATGTGACGATCGTCACCTCGTGGCCGGCCTTCGCCCAGGCGCGACAATGTTCTGACGTGCGCGCCGCCGGCGCATTCACCTCAGGCGGATAGTAGTGCGTAAAGAACAGGATGCGCATTTATGCTG
>JAMBEQ010000101.1 GCA_024506175.1 Methylocystis sp. | reverse complement strand
GGCTTCCTGCATCAGGCGACGGAACTCGACACGCTCGGCCTCGACCAGCCCGAAACCAAATGCAGGTTGAAATGAAATACGCTCGGCCGCCTCTCTCGCTCGTTTCGTTCGCTCTCGGCTGCGGCCTTCTCTCGGCGGCGCCGGCGCAGGCCTACAAGGCCTATGTCAGCAACGAGAAGGGCAATTCCATCACCGTGATCGACACCGACAAGCTGGAAGCGGTGGCGACGGTGAAAGTCGGCCGCAGGCCGCGCGGCATAGAGCTCAACAAGGACGGCTCAGAGCTTTACATTTGCGCGGGCGACGACGACGCGATCCAGGTGCTCGACACGAAGACATTGAAGCTCACCGGCAAATTGCCGTCCGGTCCGGACCCCGAATTGCTGGCGCTCAGCCCCACCGGCGACACGATCTATGTCTCGAACGAAAACGACAATCTGGTCACGCTCATCGACGTGAAGCGCAAGGAGCAGATCGGCGACATTCCCGTCGGCGTCGAACCCGAGGGCATGGCGGTGAGCCCGGATGGAAAGCTGCTCGTCAACACGTCCGAGACGACAAACATGGCGCATCTGATCGATACGCGGACAAAGGAGATCGTCGCCAATATTCTCGTCGACGGCCGACCACGCTTCGCCGAATTCAAGAATGACGGCTCGGAGCTTTGGGTGTCGTCGGAGGTCGGCGGCACGGTGGCGGTGATCGATCCGATCAAGCGCGAATTGAAGCAGAAGATCACTTTCGAGATTCCCGGCATGTCGAAGGAGGCGATCCAGCCCATCGGCATTTCGATCACGAAAGACGGCAAGCGCGCCTTCGTTGCGCTCGGGCCTTCGAACCGCGTGGCGGTGATCGACGCGGAGACGAAGAAGATCGAGAAATATTTGCTCGTGGGCCAGCGCGTCTGGCATCTCGCTTTCACGCCGGATGAAAAATATCTGCTGACGGCAAATGGCGTCTCCAACGACGTGTCTGTGATCGACGTGGGGAGCCTCAAAGTGGTGAAGTCGATTCCGGTCGGCTCCTTTCCCTGGGGCGTCGTGGTGGCGCCGAAGTGACCGACGCCCTCTCGATCCGCCATCTCTCGCACTCATACGGCGACCGAAAGGCGCTCGACGACGTGAGCTTGACCGTCGCCCCCGGCAGCTTCACCGTGCTGCTCGGATTGAACGGCGCGGGCAAAAGCACGCTCTTCTCCCTCGTCACCCGTCTTTTCGCAGCGCGCGACGGAGAGATCGAAATATTCGGCGCCGATGTTATGCGGGAGCCCGGCGCCGCCCTGCGCCGGCTCGGCGTCGTATTTCAGGCGCGCACGCTCGATCTCGAGTTGAGCCTGATGCAAAATCTTCTCTACCACGCGGCCTTGCATGGCATCGGCCCCTTCGAGGCGCGCCGCCTGGGGTTAGACGCCTTGACGCGCGCCGGCCTCGCCGAGCGCGCCAATGACAAGGCTCGCGCGCTCTCCGGCGGGCAGATGCGCCGCGTCGAAATCGCCCGCGCGCTGCTGCATGGGCCAAAGCTCCTGCTGCTCGACGAGCCGACCGTCGGTCTCGACATCAAGGCGCGCGCGGACATTCTCGCCCATGTGCGGGGCCTGGTGCGCGACGAGGGGCTGGGCGTGCTGTGGACCACGCATTTGATCGACGAGATTGCGGAGGACGACCAAGTGGCGATCCTCCATAAGGGCAAGATGCTGGCTGCCGGGCTGGCCCGAGACATTGTAGCAAGCGAAAACGCTGCCGATATTGGCGCTGCTTTCGCAAAAATCACGGGCGCCGGGGCGGAGATGGCTTCGGCGTGATCCCTTTGCGGGGGCGCCAGACATGGCTGGAAAACAAGAAGGGCGCCTGCCCATGACGATGATTCACACAAGCGGCCTTGCCCCTGATCAGAACCCTCTCGCCGCAAAGGGAAAGAGCGGCTTCGGCGCGCGCCAATATCTCATCTGTCTTTGGGGCGTGGTCTGGCGTGAAGGCCTGCGCTTTCTGCATCAGCGCGAGCGCTTCGTCTCGGCGCTCGTGCGGCCCCTCGTCTGGCTTTTCATCTTCGCGGCGGGCTTTCGGCAGGTGCTCGGCGTCTCGATCATCCCGCCCTACGAGACTTACGTTCTCTACGAGGTCTATATCGCACCGGGCCTCATGGCGATGATTCAGCTCTTCAACGGCATGCAGTCCTCGCTCTCCATGGTCTACGACCGGGAGATGGGCAACATGCGCACGCTGCTCGTCTCGCCCTTCCCGCGCTGGTTCCTGCTCGGCGCCAAGCTTCTCGCCGGCGTCGCCGTGTCGATCCTGCAGGTCTACGCGCTCCTGTTCATTGCTTATTTCTGGGAGATCGAGCCGCCGACGAAATGGGGCTATCTCACCGTGCTGCCGGCGCTCGCGCTGGGCGGTCTGATGCTCGGCGCGCTCGGCATGCTGCTGTCTTCGCTCATCAAGCAGCTCGAGAATTTCGCCGGGGTGATGAACTTCGTCATCTTCCCGATGTTCTTCGCCTCTTCCGCGCTCTACCCGTTGTGGCGCGTGAAGGAGTCGAGCCCCTGGCTGTATTATGTCTGCGTCGCAAATCCCTTCACTCACGCCGTGGAATTGATTCGCTTCGCCTTTTATCAACAGGTCGAATGGGTCTCGCTGCTCGCGGTCGGCGGCTATACGAGCGTTTTCCTCATCGGCGCGGTCGTGGCCTACGATCCGGCTCGGGGGATGCTGATGCGGAGGGGCTAGCGAGCCAGGCTCGCTTAGCCGATTGGCGCGGAAACGCTTATCTCTTCTTCGCCTTCGTCGCCGCCTCTCCGGCGGCCGCGGCTTCCGCATAGCCCTCCGGCAGCTTGACGCCGCTCGCGAGCTGAGCCCCAAGCGCGATGACTCGCGCCTCTGTCAACCGCAAGGCGCAATAGCCGTAGTCTGATTCCTTGGCGTAGGAGCGGCAAACTTCCTCGCGCCAGGAGGAGAAGCCCGCCTGCTCCTTCACGACGAAGCCGCGGACCAGCTTGTCCTTCTTGTTGCGCTCGTAAAGCTCCCGGAAGTCGGCGCGAACCGACTTCTCGACCTTCGCGCGGGCGCCGAGCATTTCCTCGGCCTTCTTGGGGTCGAACTCCGTCTCCGCCATGCCCCAAAGCCCGCTCGGATCGGCGCGGCAGTCCGCCTCTTTGATTTCGCAGGCCTTCCCCTCGTTGGTGACGAGAATCGCGCCGTCGAGCACATCGAGCGTAAAGGGGCAGGCGGGGAAGGAAGCCAGCTGATAGCGCCGCAGACCGGAGCCGCCTTCTCTCGGCGCAAGCTTCAAAGGCATGCCCGCCACGTCCACGCGGCATTCTTCGCCCGAGCGCGTCAGGCGGTCACCGGACAAAGTCAGCTTCACGACCTCCAAGTCCGTTCCCGTCCTGGAGAATTCAATTTCGCTGCCGGCCCCGTCGAGCTTCAGGGCTCTGCCGATGATCGTGTCTTCCGACGGGGCTTTGGGCATGACCGCCGGCCCGCGCGCCTGCCCCATCTCTCCGCTGCTGAGTTTTTTCTTCGGCTTTGGCGACGTCACCGTCCCTTCCGGCGTCGGCGCGACGGCCCCAGGAAGCGCGAGCTGGCACAATGCGGGCTCTGAATAGGCGCAGGCGAGCAGCGCGAGGGCAAGGCCGGCCGCCGCCCGAGAATGAAACGTCCAGGACGGCGCCCGTAAGTTCGACGTGCCCAACCTTTCCCTCCCCCAGCCTGCCCGGCAGCCAAGCGCGCTTATCTCGGCGCCAGAACCATCACCATCTGCCGGCCTTCCATGGAGGGCTCGAGCTCGACCTTGGCCACCGCAGCAGTCTCGGCCTTGACGCGCGTCATGAGACGATATCCGATGTCCTGATGAGCGATCTCGCGGCCGCGGAAGCGAAGGGTCACCTTGACCTTGTCGCCTTCCTCGAAGAAGCGCTGAACCGCCTTCATCTTGACGTCGTAGTCGTGCTCGTCGATCCCGGGGCGAAGCTTGATTTCCTTGACCTCGACCACCTTCTGCTTCTTGCGCGCCTCGGCCGCCTTCTTCTGCTCCGCGAAGCGGAAACGGCCGTAGTCCAGGATCTTGCAGACGGGAGGGGTAGAGTTCGGCGCAATCTCGACGAGATCGAGTCCGGCCTGCTCCGCCATGGTCAGCGCGTCCACAAATTGAACGACGCCGTGATTCTTTCCTTCGGAATCGATCAACTGCACTTCACGCGCGCGAATTTCCCGGTTGGTGCGCGGCCCTTCCTTCTGCGGCGCCGCGGTGCTCTTCATTGGCCTGCGAATGGATCATTCTCCTTTACGGGGGCCGAAAACCTCGGCCGTGATGAAAAACTGCGCTCGTTGCGCGGATCGGTTTTCGGACGGATATCCGGAGCGAGGGAGATTCTCACGACTGCGCGGCATGTCAACTGGCGAAATCGCTGAATTCGCCATTATTCGCGCGAAAGCCGGCGTCAGAGGAAATCATTTATGAGCGAGACGAGTTTTTCGGGCGCGTCCTCGGGCGAGAAATGGCTTACGCCGGGCAGACGCTCGATCCGAAGGCTGGCGACATAACGCTCCGTTTCCTCGAGAGAGAACTCGCTCAACGCCACGTCGTCGGACCCCCAGACGATCAGCGCCGGCGTTTCCACAACCGCATCGAGATCGCGCGCGGCCGCAACGTCCCACAAGACGCTGCGATACCAGTTCAGCATGGCGGTCGCCCCGCCCGGGGCCGCGGCGTTGTCGCGGTAAATGTCGATGACCGCGTCAGGCGTCGCACCAGGTCGCCCTGCCGTCCGGCGGATCATGAGCCCGGTAAGGAAGCCGCGCCCGACCGAAAGTAGCCAATCGGGAAGCGCCGGAATCTGAAAAAAGGCGACATAGAGGGATTTGAGCTTCTGGGAGAATCGGCGCTTAAGGGCCTGGTCGAAGCATAGAGGATGGGGAATATTGATGAAGACCAGCCGCTCCAGCGGCCTTAGCCGTCGGATCGCGACGACCCAGGCGATGACGCCGCCACAGTCATGGGAAATCAGCGTGACAGACTTGGCGCCCGCGGCGTCGATGAGGCCGACGACGTCCCCGGTCAGCGCCGCAAGGGAGTAATGCGCCTTGCCCTGCGGCCGGCTCGTCGCGCCATAGCCGCGCTGGTTGACCGCCCACACGCGGAAACCCTTTGCGACAAGCGGCGCCACGAGATGGCGCCACATGACGGCGGTCTCGGGGAAGCCGTGCAGCAGCAGCGCGAGCCGGTCTCCCTCTCCCGCCTCGAAGACCTCGAACATCAGCCCATTGGCGGGCGCGAAAATCCGCCGTGCGCCGAGGATCGCCTCGGCGGCGTCCATCAGCCCGCGAGTGCGGGGCAGCCCGGGCAGGGCGCGCCGCCCGACATGGCGCCGCAGCTATGGCCCGCGTCCGTATCGCCGCCCGCCGCAGGCTTGGCGATCAGCGAAAGCTGGCGCTCGACATGGGCGCCGCCGCAGGCGGGACATTCGGGCGTCTCATCGAAACGCGCAAGCGTCTCGAAGCTATGGTGGCAATCCCGGCAATGAAAGGCGTAGAGAGGCATGGGGCTCCGTGGGTTCATGAGTTTAGCGCATGATAAGCCGCTTGCGCGGCCGGAAAAAGCCGGGCGCGACCATCAGCCGCGCAAGAACGCTTGAGGCGCCCTAAATTGAGCCCGTCGATTCGCTTTCCCCTGGGCAACCCACATGACTTATCGCGCGCCGCTTTCGGACATTGTCTTGGCGATCCGCCTCGCCGCAGGGCCTGACCTCGAAGGCCTTTACGCGGACATCGCCGGCGGCGTCGCCGAGCAGACCCTGACTGAAGCCGCGAAATTTGCAGAGGAGCAGCTCCTGCCCCTCGACCGCAAGGGCGACAAGATCGGCGCGCGCTACGCCGATGGCGACGTGATCACCGTCCCAGGCTGGCGGGAAGCCTATGCCGGCTGGCGAGCCGGCGGCTGGAACGCCATTGCCGCCAGCCCCGAATATGGCGGGCTCGGCCTCCCTGCCCTGCTCAACGCCGCCTGCACGGAAATCTGGAACGCGGCGAATATCTCCTTCGCCCTTTGCCCGCTGCTCGGCCACGGCGCGATCGAGGCGTTGGAGGCGCATGCGAGCGACGCGCTGAAGGAAACTTATCTCTCCACGATCGTCAGCGGCGAGTGGACGGCGACGATGAATCTCACCGAGCCGCAGGCGGGCTCGGATCTCGCGCTTTTGCGCACGCGGGCCGAGCGCAACGCGGATGGGTCCTACCGCATCACGGGCCAGAAAATCTTCATTACATACGGCGAGCACGACCTCGCCGATAATATTGTGCATCTCGTGCTCGCGCGGCTGCCTGACGCGCCCGCCGGCACGAAGGGAATCTCGCTTTTTCTCGCCCCGAAATTCCTGCCCAATGAGACGGGCGCCTTCGCGCGGCGCAATGGGCTGCGCTGCGCGGGGATCGAGCATAAGCTCGGCATCCACGCGTCGCCCACCTGCACCATGATCTACGAGGACGCCATCGGCTTCCTCGTCGGCGAGGAAAACAACGGGCTCGCCTGCATGTTCACCATGATGAACAACGCCCGCCTGT
>JAMBEQ010000100.1 GCA_024506175.1 Methylocystis sp. | reverse complement strand
CCCGGTGACGTCTCGACATTTTTGTCTCCCTGTTTCGGCCGGATTACTTCGGACGCTTCGCGCCGTATTTCGAACGGCGCTGCTTGCGGTCCTTGACGCCCTGCGTGTCGAGCACGCCGCGCAGAATATGATAGCGGACGCCCGGAAGGTCCTTCACGCGGCCGCCGCGGATCATGACCACCGAGTGCTCCTGAAGGTTGTGGCCTTCGCCCGGAATGTAGCCGATGACCTCGAAGCCATTGGTCAGACGCACCTTGGCGACCTTGCGAAGCGCCGAGTTCGGCTTCTTCGGCGTCGTCGTGTAGACGCGCGTGCACACGCCGCGCTTCTGCGGGCAGGCGCCGAGATGGCGGGCCTTCTCGCGATACGTCTTGGGGTGACGCGGCTTGCGGATCAACTGGCTGATCGTCGGCATCAAAAAGTCCTTCGCTTCGCTTCTGACGCGAATGGCGGATGTTCGGGTGAACCCGAGAGCGCATGGTTAAAAACGCGCAAACGAGCGAAGCGCCGATGGCCGCAAGGCCAAGGCGCTCCTGATGCAGAGGACCCCGGGATGCCGGGATCGTGCCTTCCTGTCCGTCGCCGCGAAGCGACGGGATGATTACCAAACCGACCGAAGCCGGTCTTCAATGGCGGTCACAGGCAAGGCGACAGCGTTTAAGCTCGGAAGATCGAGAGCGAGGCGCTCACCGACGGCGTGAACTTACGGCCTGTCGAAAGTGGGCGGAAACTAATCTCGGCTCGCCATCGCGTCAAGCGAAGATTGAGCGGAAACCAAGAAAAATTGGGCTGCGATGGTCGTCGCGCGAAAAGCGCATCTCTGCGCGGACGACCGCGGTGCGGCTTTACCCTACCGAAGCGCAAATCCGAATGTTGAAATTGCAAGCAATAGCACCGCAAACGTCATCGCGGCCGTTGCGGCCCAGCCAAGCGCCGAGAGCCATCTCGGGGAAACGTGAGGGCCCATCGCCCGCGCATTTCCTGCGACGCTCATCATCGCAAAAAGGAACGGCGGCGCAATGATCCCGTTCAAGAGCGCCGTCCAGAGGAGCATTCGCATAGGCGGAATCGAGGTGAAGTCCAGCGCCGCGCCGAAAAGCGTCGCGAAAATGAGAATCCCGTAGAATCCAGGCGCGCGAACGAAAGGCGCCTCCAGGCTAAAGCCTCCGCCGACGACGTCGCTCACCGCATAGGCCGCAGAGCCGGCAAGAACGGGAATCGCAAGCAGTCCTGTCCCGATGATGCCGAGCGCAAAAAGAAAGAAGGCGAAATCGCCGGCGAGCGGCCGCAAGGCTTCCGCCGCTTTCGCCGCAGTGTCGATGTCGGTCACGCCATGGGCGTTGAGGGCCCCGGCGGCGGTCAGCATGATGAAGAAGGCGACAAGATTCGAGAGGAACACGCCGACGCCCGTATCGAGATGCAACCGCCGCAGCTCGGCGCGCGCAGATGACGCTTCGCGCAACGGGTCATGATGCGCGACCCCCATCTCTTCGATCTCCTGCGCCGCCTGCCAGACGAAAAGATAGGGACTGATCGTCGTGCCAAGCACGGCGACGATCATCATCATCGCGTCGGGGCTCCAACCGGCGCTAGGTAGGAGGGCGCCGCGCAAGGCCGCGGACCAGTCGAGCTTGGCGGTGAAAGCCGCCGCCACATAGGCAAACAGCGCAAGCGTCGACCATCGCAGAAATCCCGCATATCGCCGGTAGGGCACGAGCACCTGGGCGAGAAGGCCGGCCGCGCCGATCACCAGCGCAAGATTCCGCTCACCGCCCCGCAGAATCAGCTGCAGCGCTTCGCCCATCGCCGCGAGATCGGCGGCGATATTCGCGATGTTGGCGACAAGCATCAGCACGACAAGCCCGAGCGCCGCGCCCCGTGGCAAATGCCGCCGCGCATTGGCGACCACCCCGGCGCCCGTCACCCGGCCGATACGGCCGCTCACGAGCTGCACGGCGAACATGAGCGGCGTCGTCATCAGCACGACCCAAAGCAGGCCGTAGCCGAAACCCGCGCCGGCTTGCGAATAAGTCGCGACGCCGGAGGGATCGTCGTCGGCGGCGCCAGCAACGAGGCCGGGGCCGAGAAGCTTTCGCCAGCCTTTCGTCGCCGCCCTTTTGTCGTCCGTCAAAGAAAGGCCTCACTTGCGCGCTTTGGCCGCATGGCCCGAGGGCTTGGGCTTTGCTCTCGCAAGCCGGTAAGCGATTGGGGGACGCACAGAGCGTCACGCGGTTAATTAGGAGGGAGAGAAATAAAGATGAGCCATGTTGCGCACGAACTGCACGAGGAGTTCCCGGAGAAGGCCGACGCCATTCATGCCTTGAAGGCCAGCAACGCGCATTTTGCGCGCCTTGCACAGGAATACCACACGCTCAATCGCTCCATTCACCGCATGGAGACCAATGTCGAAACCGGTCGACGACGCGACGATCGAGGATCTCAAAATGAAGCGCCTGACGCTGAAGGATGAGATTGCGGGCTTCCTCGCCACGATGTAATGCGCCGACGCGCGAAGCTTGCCGCGCGCACGTGAAGGCCGATGTAAACTCGGCTTTTGCGGGCGCGCCTCGCAGCGCGTCGCCCGGTCGCTCGCTTGAGTCGCGCGCTATCCGCCGCGCTTCTCTCATTTCGCCTAATCAGCCGCACACGGCCCGCGCCAACTCCACGAGCGTTTCCCGCGTTTCTTCCGGCGTCTTCGCGGCTTTCCGGAAGGCCACGCGCGCCGTCGCATCGCCGCAGACAAGATCGAGCCCCTCTGGGTCGACGCCGCTTGCCCGCCACTGCCCCGGCTTCGCCCCGGCGAGCTTCTCGGCATAAAGCGCGAGCGCATCGGGGTGGTCGGCGTTCAGATATTCGACTATGTCGGCCTCAGCCGCGATAAGCGTTTCGGCGCCGGCGACGTCCGTCAATAAAGCCGAGGGACCGAAATCCGCCGCACGCGCAAAGCCGCCATTGAGATGCACGGCCTCGATCTCCGCCCGCCAGAACGAGAAATCGGGAAAATCGGCGTAGAGCTGGGCCTTGGCGTTCCTTCTGAGAAACCGCGTGCGCGCCGTGCGGCTTTGCGTGCGGGCGGCGCGGGCGACCAGCGTCAGACGCGGATGGGCCATGGGGTTTCCCCGCCCGCCCTGCGCCAGGAGCAGCGAGCAGCGACCGTCACGCTCGAGATTGCGCGTGTGATGGGCGAGCTTCGAGAGCAGCAGAATCGGCGTCCCGTCGTGATCGGTGGCGATCGCCGTCAATGTCGCAAAAGGGGCTCCTGTCTCCGAGAGCGTCGCGAGCGCGGCGGTGCGGATCGTTCGCAGCAGCCGCTTGGATTCTCCCACCGGATCGAAGTCGGGGTCCTGCCGAGGATCGCGCGGCGGCGGCGCATCATTTTCAACGGTCATGATTTCGCCCCCATTTCTAACGCAAAAAGGCGCCGGTTCGCATTGCCGACCGAATGTGTATATAAGAGAGGCGTGAGGCTGTCGCTGCTGGAGCGGTCCAAGGACGCGCTCCGAAAGGAAGTCGTCGCCTCTTTGACGCACACAGGGTTTTTGGCCCCCTCGAGAGGCCACATTTCAGCCGCGATGGACCAAGACGGCCGCCGCCCCGAAGGACCGGGCCAGCGGTCAGTGTCTCAGGCGCCGCAGCCGCCATCGGGCCAACAAGCAAGGGATGATTATGCCGACCATCGCTCTCGTCGACGACGATCGCAACATCCTGACCTCGGTGTCTATCGCGCTCGAGGGCGAGGGCTATCGCGTGCAGACCTACACCGACGGCGCCCAGGCGCTCGATGGTCTGCGCGCAAATCCCCCGGATCTGGCAATCTTCGACATCAAGATGCCGCGCATGGACGGCATGGAGCTTCTGCGTCGCCTGCGGCAGAAGTCCGACCTTCCGGTTATTTTCCTCACCTCGAAGGATGAGGAGATCGACGAGCTCTTCGGCCTCAAGATGGGCGCCGACGACTTCATCCATAAGCCCTTTTCGCAGCGCCTTCTGGTCGAGCGCGTGAAGGCGATCCTGCGCCGCGCCAATCCGAAGGAGGCCGCCGCGCAGAAGGAGACGGAAGCGAAGGTCTTGGAGCGCGGCGCGCTGGTGATGGACCCCGAGCGCCACACCTGCACCTGGAAAGGCGACCCCGTCGTGCTGACCGTCACAGAGTTTTTGATTCTGCAGTCGCTTGCTCAGCGGCCGGGTGTGGTAAAGAGTCGCAACGCGCTGATGGACGCAGCATATGACGATCAAGTCTACGTCGACGATCGCACCATCGACAGCCACATCAAACGGCTGCGCAAGAAGTTCAAGGTCGCCGACCCCGATTTCGAAATGATCGAAACCCTTTACGGCGTGGGCTATCGGTTCAAGGAAATCTGACGGGGCCCGATGAGCGCATCCGAGATCGGCGACGCGGTTGCGCCGGAGGCCCCCGAAGCCCCCGTCCGCGTGGAGAGGGCGAGCGGGCCACCGGCGCGGCGCGCCCGGACTCTTAATATTCGTCTGCGACGCCTGTCTCGGGCGGCGCAATCGCACCTATCTTCGTCGCTGACGCGCCGCATCGTCGTTCTCAATCTCGGCGGCCTCGTCGCCTTGCTGGGCGGCTTTCTCTATCTCAATCAGTTCCGCGAGGGCCTGATCGACGCGCGCGTGCAGAGCCTGCAAACACAGGGCGAAATCATCGCGGCCGCCGTCGCCGCGTCTGCGACCGTCGACACTGACTCCATCACTATCGATCCTGAAAAGCTGCTCAAGCTTGCGCCCGGCGAAAGCGCGAGCCCGGGCGACGACCAGCCCTCGATGGAGTTTTCGCTCAACCCCGAACGCGTCGGCCCGCTGCTGCGCCGCCTCGTCTCGCCGACGCGGCTGCGCGCGCGCATCTATGACCGCGACGGCTATCTTCTGCTCGACTCGCGCTCGGTGTCCGGGCGCTCGAATATCCTACGCTTCGACCTGCCGCCCTCCAGGCAAAACACTACGATCGACGCCTCCTCCTATCTGCAAAAGTCGCTCGATTTCGTGAGGCGGCTGATGCGCCGCCCAGAGCTGCCGCTTTATGAAGACATTGGCTTGGGCAACGGCAAGGCCTATCCGGAGGTCGGGGCCGCGCTCGAGGGACGCGCCCGTTCCGTCGTGCGCGCTAACGCCAAGGGCGAGACCATCATCTCTGTCGCCGTGCCGGTTCAGCGGTTCCGCTCCGTGCGCGGCGCGTTGTTGCTTTCCACCATGGGCGGCGACATCGACGCGATCATCGCCACCGAGCGCTGGGGCATCATCCGAATCTTCCTCGTCTCCGCCGGCGTGATGCTGCTGCTCTCGCTTTTTTTCACCAACACCATTACCGAACCGATGCGCATGCTCGCCGAAGCAGCGGAGCGCGTGCGACGGGGCGCCAAATCGCGTCACGAGATCCCCGACTTCTCGGACCGCCAGGATGAGATCGGCCACCTCTCCTGCGCGCTGCGCGACATGACCACGGCGCTCTACAATCGCATCGAAGCGATCGAACATTTCGCGGCCGACGTGGCGCATGAGCTGAAAAATCCGCTAACCTCTCTGCGCAGCGCCGTCGAAACGCTTCCCATCGCAAAGACCGATTCAGCGCGCGATCGGTTGCTCGCGGTGATCAAGCACGACGTCGGGCGTCTCGATCGGCTGATCAGCGACATTTCCGGCGCGTCGCGTCTCGACGCCGAGCTCGCCCGCGCGGACATGGCCGACGTCGACCTCTCTAGAGCGCTCATCACCGTCGTCGACGTCGCGCGCACGGTGGATCGCGGCGACGGCGTAAAAATCGAGCTCACATTACGTCATCCCTCGGGCGAGCCCCGCAATCGCTGGCGCGTGCGGGGCAATGATTCGCGGCTGGGGCAGGTCTTCAACAATCTCATCGACAACGCCCGCTCCTTTTCGAAGCCAGGCGGCAGGGTGCGGGTGCTGTTATGGCCGGAAAAGGCAAAGGGCCCGGGAGGCGCGCCGATTGATGGCTATGAGATCATCGTCGACGATGACGGGCCGGGAATTCCAGAGGGCGCCTTCGAGCGCGTTTTCGAGCGCTTCTACACGGATCGGCCCGAACAGGGCTTCGGTCAGAATTCAGGACTGGGCCTCGCCATCTCGCGGCAGATCATCGAGGCTCATGGCGGCCGCATTCGCGCACTGAACCGCACGCTCGCTCATCCGGACGGCACGGACGAGCCGGAGGCTGGCGATACGGTGCTCGGGGCGCGATTCGTGCTTTGGCTTCCCGCCGCGAGATGACCGGAGGGCGGCCCGTCTACTGCCACGGCAATGCGCTGGTGCTCGGCGAAAAGGGGCTGCTGCTGCGGGGGCCCTCCGGCAGCGGGAAGAGCGCCTTCACCCTGGCTCTGATTTCACGCTGCCACTCGCGCCGCGACTTCGCCCGGTTGGTGGCGGACGACAGGGTAAGCCTCGAAGCAAGAAACGGGCGCCTCGTGGCGCGGCCGCACCCGGCAATCGCCGGGGCACTGGAGGTGAGAGGCCTCGGTCTCACGCGGATGGAATATGAGCCAGCCTGCGTCCTTCACGCGATCGTCGATATTTGCGCGGCCGGCGCCGCGCCGCCGCGCATGCCGGAGGAGACCGAGGAATCGGAGGTCCTCCTGGGAATCGCCCTGCCGCGCTTGTGCGTCGAAGCTTGCCGCGAGGTCTCCGTGGCCAGGATCTTCCTATTTATTCAATCGGTTGGTTCAATTTGACTTGCTTTCGCGCTTTTCACTTGCCAATCTCGCCGCATCGCACAAAAATTGCGGCTCCGGCGCCGACGAAAATGAGATGGGCGCGGCAAACAAGCTTGTGTATGCTATCGTCGGGGGGCGAAAAGCGGCGGCGAGCTTATGTGGAATCCGGGCGCGGGGCCATCGCGTAGCGCGAGACGTCTTCATGAGTGGTAGGGTCGAATGATCGGAATGGTCTTGGTGACCCACGGCCAGCTCGCCACGGAGTTCCGCGCGGCGCTCGAACACGTCGTGGGTCCGCAAAAGCAGCTCGTTTCCATCTCGATCGGTCCCGAGGACGATATGGAGCGGCGCCGGGCCGATATTTTAGCAGCCATCCATACTGCTGACAGCGGCGACGGCGTCGTCCTGCTGACCGACATGTTCGGCGGGACGCCGTCCAATCTCGCTATTTCCGTGATGAACGGGGGGAAGGTCGAGGTTCTCGC
Organism: Methylocystis sp.; assembly: GCA_024506175.1. Taxonomy (GTDB): domain Bacteria; phylum Pseudomonadota; class Alphaproteobacteria; order Rhizobiales; family Beijerinckiaceae; genus Methylocystis. The sequence goes on along the minus strand of JAMBEQ010000100.1, from coordinate 2,797 downwards.
CGGCGTGAACCTTCCCATGCTGATCAAGCTCGCCTCGGTCCGGGACTCGGCGAGCTTGGAGCAGGCGGTCCTGCAGGCGCAGGACGCCGGGAGGAAATATGTTTACATCGCCAGCAGAGTGCTGAACCCGAAGTAAGCTTTTTGTGCTAGCTCTCACGCCACAGAAACCTGGCCGAAGCGATCTTCCCATGTCCGATGCTCGAGAAGGGGCGGCCGAGAGCGCCATTTCCCGCAATTTGCCGATCATAAACAAAAAGGGCCTCCATGCGCGCGCCACGGCCAAGTTCGTCCAGTGCTGCGAGAAGTTCGACGCGGAAATAACCGTGTCCAAAGACGGCGAGACCGTCGGCGGCAGCTCCATCATGGGCATTTTGACACTCGGCGCGGGCCAGGGCTCGACGATTACCGTCGCAGCGACCGGGCCGCAGGCGCTGGAAGCCATCGACGCGCTCGACGCATTGGTCGCCAATCGCTTCGGCGAAGGCGAGTAGAACAACCGGCGGCTGACCCAGAGCGCATTCCGCAGACTTTTGCGATCAGAATGCACCCCAGATTTTTGATTTTGCGCGATTTCTCATTGCTCGCATGATTCCATGCGAGCGGAAAGCGCGCTAAGTCCTCGTGCGGCTGAACGCCCGCATGCAAGCGCGGCCCCCGACGAAGCAAACGGCCGAGAAGATGTCCGTTCTCAAAATCTATGCGCGAGTTCTCGGCGAATTGCACCCCCAGGCGGGGCTCGCCTTGATTCTGGTCGCTGCGAATCTGTCCCTCGCTGTGGCGCAGTTCGCTGAGCCGCTTCTCTTTGGCCGCATCATCGACCGAATGACTCAGGCCCAGGCTCCGGGCCAGGCACTTGCCTGGGGCGATCTCGCGCCCTTGCTCGCCGCATGGGCCGGCTTCGGCCTGTTTTCGATCGGCGGCGGGATTCTCGTCGGGTGGAACGCCGACCGCCTTGCGCATCGCCGCCGGGTGGCCGTGATGTCGGAATATTTCGAGCACGTCCTCAATCTTCCGCTGACCTTTCACGCCAATGTGCACTCCGGCCGGCTGCTGAAGACGATGCTCGACGGCGCGATAGCCATGTTCGGCCTCTGGCTCTCCTTCTTTCGAGAGAACTGCGCCTCCTTCGTTGCGCTTTTCATCCTTCTTCCCGCGACCTTGTTCCTCAACTGGCGGCTCGGCGGGCTTCTGGTGATCCTTGTCGTCGCGTTTTACCTGTCGACGAGCTTCGTCGTGCGGCGCACCGAGGCGCTGCAGGGAAAGGTGGAGCGCTATAATTCATCGCTCGCCGAACATGCCTCCGACGCGCTCGGGAATATCCCTGTCGTCCAGAGCTTCACCAGGGTCGAAAGCGAGTCGCGCGCGCTCAAGCGCATCGTCGAGGATTTGCTTGCGGCCCAAATGCCGGTGCTCTCCTGGTGGGCAGTCGTCGCGGTGGCGAGCCGCGCCTCCGCGACGCTCACCATCCTTTCCATCTTTCTGCTTGGCACATGGCTGCATCTCAAGGGGATGGCCACGATCGGCGAAATCGTGACCTTCACCAACTTTGCGACCATGCTGATCGGCCGGCTCGAGCAGGTCGTGGGCTTCGTCAACATCCTCTTTCAGCAGTCTGCGAAGATCGGCGAGTTTTTTGCTGTGCTCGACACGCAGCCCGCCGTGGCCGACCGCCCGGGCGCGCGCGACGCCGGGCGGCTTTCAGGCGCGGTCTCCTTCGAGAATGTGACATACTCCTACGACGGGCGCCGGAACGCCGTGAAGGATGTCAGCTTCTCCGTGAAGCCGGGCCAGACGGTCGCGCTCGTCGGGGCGACGGGCTCGGGCAAATCGACCACGCTCGGGCTTCTTCATCGCGTTTTCGACCCTGACGAAGGCGCCGTGAAAATCGACGGCGCCGACATCCGCGAGTTCACGTTGCTCTCGCTTCGGCGCAACATCGGCGTCGTCTTTCAGGAGCCGATGCTGTTCGCGCGCACAATCGAAGAAAATCTGCGCATCGGCGATCCGGACGCGACGGAGGCCGACATCGCGCGAGCGCTGACCCTCGCGCAGGCCTCGGAGTTTGTTTCCCGCCAGAGCGACGGGCGCGCCACGCGGATCGGCGAGCGCGGGCGCACGCTATCCGGCGGCGAGCGCCAGCGCCTGTCGATCGCCCGGGCGCTGCTGAAAAACCCGCCGATCCTCGTCTTCGACGAGGCGACCTCGGCGCTCGACGCCACGACCGAACGCCAGATCCAGAAGGCCCTGGACGCCGCGACGCGCGGGCGCACCACTTTCGTCATCGCGCACCGCCTCGCCACCGTCCGCAACGCCGACCACATCCTCGTCCTCGACCAGGGCGAGATCGTCGAGAGCGGCTCTTTCGAGACGCTGGTGGCGAAAGGGGGTCGCTTCGCGGCGCTGGCGGCGGCGCAATTCATGGCCGAGCCGCCGCAGCCGACCGCTGGTCTCGAAGGGCTGCATGAGCCGACGGCCCCGCAGGCGCGCGCGGGATAGCTCGGCCGAGGCCGCGCCGTCGTTGCGGGAAGCGAAGCGACGAAGCAATCTAACTGCGGCTCTGGGGCCTTGTGATGCTTTGCTTCGCTCACGATGACTGACTGCCGCCGCCCCTATGTACAATAAAAAGCGCCCGGCGAGATGTCGCCGAGCGCCGGGTTTTGTAATGCGCGCCCTAACGCTCTGCTTAGTTCGGCAGGGCGAAGACGGTCAGCACGCCGCCGAGGGCGGTGTAGTTCGCGAGCGAGGCGTAGTTGCCCACCGCGCCGAGACCTTCGTTCGACTTCGACAGACCGGCCGC
>JAMBEQ010000099.1 GCA_024506175.1 Methylocystis sp. | reverse complement strand
GCTAGACCGTCGCATTCACCGCCGGACTTGTCCGGATGTCAACCTTGAGCCTGGCGCCTTGGTCGGGAAGCCGCTCCGAGCTGACGCTCCAGCCATGCTGCTCGCTTATGGATTTGGCGGCAGGCGCAATTTGGCTTTTCCCAGAATGATCGGACCCGTTGTTGTCTATCGAGAGCTGTATCTCGTTTTGCTGTCCATTCCGCGCGACGGTAATGACGATTTCGGGGGGCTCACTCGTGTTCTTTGACTTTATTGAGTTGGAAAGCAGGCTGGCGATCAACCGCTCGAACTGCGGCTTGTCCGCCTTTATTTTGAGATTCGCGGGCACTCTGTTTTGAATTATCGCGCCTGCCTCGTTGATGGCAGGCGAGAGATCCCGCAGGACGAGTTCTATTTCCTCCCTGACATCCACGTACTCGAGATTCAGGACGGATGACGCCTCTTGGCAATATTCCAATAAATCGGCGACCACGCCGCACGCGCGCGATGTTAAGTCATGCACGGCCGCGCTCGCGTCGGCCGCCTCCTCTTGGCGACCTTCCGTCAAGGCGGTTTTGAGCTTGGAAGAGGCGGAAAGAATTTCGGCTAGGCCTGTCCGCAGATCATGCGCAACGAGATTGGCAAACTCGGAAACTTTTCGATTGGCTTCCTCTAGTTGGCGCGCACGAAACTGAAGCTCTCGCTCTTTTTGTTTGTGGCACGTTATGTCAAAAACGGTAACGGACAAAAAGGATCCGCCAAGCGTGTCGATTGGAACGGTTCCAACACGCAGTATCAGCTCGCGCCCATCTTTTGTTAGACCCCTTATCTCGATATGATCGCCAACAATCCTCTTAGAAAACGAAGGCATTCGAGGAATGGATATCTCGCGGTCCTTGCGCGAGGCAAATATTACGTCGATTGGCTTGCCTGCTAGCTCGTTATCCGAATAACCAAACAGGGCGTGCGCGGCGCTATTCGCGAAGATGATATTGTTTTCGCGGTTGATAAGAAAGCGGCTGGCGAAAGAGCTGTCGATGAGCAGCCCCAGCCATGAGTACCCCGCGTCCATGGGCCTGAGTCCTCTGTTCGTCGGCTAGACGTAGACCGCAAAGCGCAACTTTCAAGCAAGGCGCAGGAGAATTCGAGCGTTTGCCCGTCTTTTGAAGGGGTAAAATTGCGCGGGCTCGGAAGCGCGCGCCGGGGGCCGACGCCTTCGCCGCTAAGGCGCGCCGCCGCGGGCGCTTTTAAGCCCTATCTCAAGGCGAAGGCCATCGTCGAAAAGGTAGGAGCAACCATGAACACCGCCAATCTCCAATTAGAAGGACTTTATCTCGCGGTCGCCGCCATTCTCGAAGGGATGTGTGACAAAGGGCTTTTCGAGCGCGACGAACTCATGGGCCGTTTGGCGGAGGCCGAGGCCGCATTGGTCAAAGACCAGAACCGGCCGGCGGAGATGCGGGAGGCTAACATCGAGGCTATTTGCTTCCCGGTTCGTTTTCTTCGGGAAGCGCTGCGTGTCCCTTCCGAAGGGAGAAGCCTTTCTTTTGCCCAGCTTGCTTCGCGGGTGGGACAATCGAAGAGAGAGGTTTGAGAACACGCGCCGCTTCGCCGCCGCGAGGGCGCCGGGCAGGCGAACATTAGGGCGTCTGCCCAGCGATAAACCTATGGCTTGCCAGCGAGCAAGCCGATCAGCGAGCCTTTGCAACCTCCCTTTGCGCGAAGCCCAGGCGGATGTTGAGCTCGTGCAGAAGTTTCTCCGCCGCGGCAGGGATATTTGTGCCCGGCGGGAAGATCGCGGCCGCGCCGAAGTCATAAAGGGCCTGGAAATCATCCGGCGGAATGACGCCGCCGACCACCATCATGATGTCCCGGCGGCCAACCCGCGCCAGCGCGTCGCGCAGTTCCGGCGTTAGCGTCAAATGGCCCGCGGTCATAGTCGAGACGCCGACAATATGCACGTCGGCTTCCTTCGCCTTCTGCGCCACTTCGTCGGGCGTCGCGAAGAGGTCGCCGATCACGACGTCGAAGCCCATGTCGGCGAAGGCGGAGGCGATGACTTTCTGGCCGCGGTCGTGGCCGTCCTGGCCCATCTTCGCGACAAGAATGCGCGGCTTGCCGCCGGTGTTCTCCTCGAAATCGCGGGTCATGCCGACGACGCGGCCAACCTGGGCGCTGTCCTTGCCCGCCTCGCGCGCATAGACGCCCGAGATGACGTTCGCCTTGGGCTTGTGGCGCGTGAATATTTTCTCGAGCGCGGACGAAATTTCGCCGACGCTGGCCTTGGCCCGCGCCGCCTTCACGGCAAGGTCCAGAAGATTGGCGCCCGAGGTCGCGCCTTCGGTCAGCGCGTCGAGCGCAGCCTGCGTCGTCGCCTCGTCGCGCTCGCCGCGCAGGCGCTGCAGCTTGTCGAGCTGCGCGGCGCGGACGGCCGCGTTGTCCACCTTCAGCACATTGGGCTTGGCGTCATGCTCTGGCTGATACTTGTTGACGCCTACGACTACCTGAGTCCCGCTGTCGATGCGCGCCTGCGTCTTGGCGGCGGCCTCCTCGATGCGCTGCTTGGGCACGCCCGCTGCAATGGCCTTGGCCATGCCGCCGAGCTGCTCGATCTCCTCGATATGCGCCCACGCCCTTTTGGCGAGCTCCGCCGTAAGCCGCTCGACATAATAGGAGCCGCCCCAGGGGTCGATCACCCGTGTCGTCCCGCTCTCCTGCTGAAGCACAATTTGCGTGTTGCGAGCGATGCGGGCCGAGAAGTCCGTCGGCAAAGCGAGCGCCTCATCCAGCGCATTGGTGTGCAGAGATTGCGTGTGGCCCTGCGTCGCCGCCATCGCCTCGACGCAAGTGCGGATCGAATTGACGTAGACGTCCTGCGCGGTGAGCGACCAGCCGGAGGTCTGGCAGTGCGTGCGCAGAGTCAGACTTTTCTCGGACTTGGCGCCGAGGTCCTTCATCAGCCGCGCCCAGAGCAGGCGGGCGGCGCGCAGCTTGGCGACCTCCATAAAGAAATTCATGCCGATTGCGAAGAAGAAGGAGAGACGCGGCGCGAAGGCGTCGATGTCGAGGCCTGCGGCCACGCCGGCCCGCACATATTCGACGCCGTCGGCCAGCGTGTAGCCGAGCTCCAAATCGGCCGAAGCGCCAGCCTCCTGCATATGATAGCCGGAGATCGAGATCGAGTTGAACTTCGGCATGTGCTGTGAGGTGTAGGCAAAAATATCCGACACGATCCGCATGGAGGGGTCCGGCGGATAGATGTAGGTGTTGCGCACCATGAATTCTTTGAGAATATCGTTCTGGATCGTGCCGGTAAGCTTGTCGGCCGAAACGCCCTGCTCCTCCGCCGCAACGATAAAGAGCGCGAGAACCGGCAGAACAGCGCCGTTCATCGTCATCGACACGGACATCTGATTGAGCGGAATGCCGTCGAAGAGCGTCCGCATGTCGTAGATCGAGTCGATCGCGACGCCCGCCATGCCGACGTCGCCCATCACGCGTGGGTGGTCGGAATCATAGCCGCGGTGGGTCGCGAGGTCGAAAGCGACCGAGAGGCCTTTCTGGCCGGCGGCGAGATTGCGCCGATAAAAGGCGTTCGAATCCTCGGCCGTGGAGAATCCCGCATATTGGCGGATCGTCCAGGGCTGCGCGACATACATGGTGGGGTAGGGCCCACGCACGAAGGGCGCGACGCCGGGGAAGCCGTCGATGAAGGAAAGCCCCACGACATCCGCCGGCCCATAGGCGTTTTTCACCTCTATGCCCTCGGGCGTCAGCCAGCTGCGCGGCGTCGCCTCCTGCGCGACATTGACGGCGGCGAAGGGGACTTTGGTGAAATCGGGGATGGCGGACATTTCTTCCTCGGACTGACTTTCTCGGCGTTTTAGACCAGCCCGAGGGGAAGCGCAAAGGCACGGTCGAGAAGGCGGCCTCAGCCGGCGCCATTCGTTCCGGACTTCTCGCCGAAGTAAAAGCCGGTGACCGCCCCGACAAGGCCGACGAGCGGAGTGAGAAGAACTTCGGCCACCGTCTTGAGCGGCTTCAGCTCGATTGCTTCGGAAGAACAGGTCTGGCTATACGCGCACCACAACTGCGTTGCCAGCGAGGCGAGAAGCAGGAACGCGATGAAGGCGACAAGGTAGCCTACAAGCCACAGGGCGATGCGGCCGCGAATGGTTTCCTGCGCCCGCAATTTATCGAATTTCTCTTCCCGGAATGCGGGCGCCTGGCTGCTCGCCGCCTGCGTGTACCCTGTCACGCCAAAATTCTTGAGGTCGAGAGCGCCTTCCTGCTTGATTGGCTCACCCATAGAAGAACCCTGAAAAGAAAAAGGCAAAATTTCCTAAAATCTCTTGACTTTCTTAATCCCGCCTGACCCCTCCTGGATTAGAAGGCTCCCTCCGGCGCTTTCCTTAGAGGCGAGATAAAGCTCCGTCTGGATCGCGTGCTCCAGAACTGCATTGGCGGAAACTTTCCGCAGATTTGCTAATTCCACCATCTGGTTGAAGAGGCTTTCCGGAATTTCTGCGGAAATCCGCACCGTCTTTTCCTGCGTGTCCACGGTATCGATCTCGCACTCGCCAATGATCAATACAGATTAGTCCCTCGATCATGCCCGGAAAAGGGCCTGCGGCGTTTTCTGTTACCGTTTTTGGATCGACCCCAGATAAGCGAGCAGCGCCTCGATCTGCTTCGCATCGAACTGGAACTGCGGCATCTCCGGCCCCTCATGGCCGACGACGATGCCCTCGCCCAAAGCCTCTTCAAGATATGAGAGAGGATATTTTCGGGAAAGATCGCGGAACGGCGGCGATTTGGGGTTTGGGCTTTTTCCGGCGACGCCCACCGCATGGCAGCGGGAGCAATTGGCCTTGGCGATGCTCTCGCCATATCTCAAAACGTCGTTCTCCGCCGCCTGGGCGGGAAGGCCCGGGCTGAAACCGGCCAGGGCAAGGAGAGCGGCGAGGGCGGGGGCGGCGAATCGAACCATGTTCGGTAGTCTAGCCGCCGCCCCTGCGCCCGCAAGCCCAGCGCGCTTTCACCCGCATGGAATCACGCGAGTGATCAGAAATCGCGCTAAATCAAATATCCGAAGCGCATTCTTTATCGCAAAAGTCTGTCAACTTTTGCGGAATGCGCTCTATTGGCGCACCACCAGAACCGAGCATTTGGCGTGACGCACAATGGTTTTGGCGTTCGAGCCGAGGAGATAGGTCGCCATGGTCGGCCGATGAGAGCCGACCACGATCAGATCCGCGCCCCAATCATCGGCTTCGGCGAGCACCTCCGGGTAAACTGCCCCAAACCGAACGGTCGAGGACACGCGCTCGCGGGGCAGATCGACCTTTGCGGCGATATCGGTCAAATCCTTTTCGGCGGACTGGCGCATCTCCTCGTCGAAATTCGGCGGGATGTAATCGACGAAGGCCATGGGCACGAGGGGCTGGACGTTCACGATCCGCAACTGCGCGTCCGCGCTGGCCTTCGTCAGCGCCAGGGCGGCCTCCATCGCCATCTTTGTCATTCCGGACTCGGCCAGATCTACGGGCACGAGAATCTTCTTGTACATTCATTGCCTCCCTCGAACGTCATCATTCAAATTTACTGACATAGTATAGGAAGCCAAGCCGGAAGGGAGGGGCGTCCCACACCCTATTGTTTGCGCGTCAACCGACCAACGGCGGATTTCGTCGCCATGATTGTTTCGAGCGATTGGGCGCGTCTCGAGGTCGCCTGCGCCACGGCGGCTTTGACCTCCTCGACCGAATAGGGCTTGGGGATCACCAGCACGGGCTCGAGCTCTCCGGTCTGGAGCCACTGCGGAACGGCGGTCACGAAGATCACCGCAGCGTCGATCTTTTTGAGTATCTCGTCCACGGCGACGATGCCAGAGCTGCCATCGGCGAGTTTTACGTCGGCGACCACGACAGCCGGCCGCGCTTTCAGCGCGAGCGACAGCGCCTCCTCATGGGTTCTCGCCGGACCTATGACTCTGTGTCCGAGATCGCTCACGATCAGTTCTATGTCCTTCGCGATGATCGATTCGTCTTCGATGACCAGCACGTCGAGGGCCCGTTGTCGGCGTTTGGTCCGAGGGCGCGGCGCAGACTCCGGAGCCTGCACGTCATCCAAGGGAAGATTCACGGCGCTGCCTTTCTCGTCGCAGCAATTCTGCGGTTGGGGACGCCAATGTCGCTGTAGAAGCTCGCAAAGCTCGCGTGCGGCTCGAGCATTGGAGCTTTAACGCGCGCGAACGGCAAGCGTTCCGATCAGAAGCCGATCTGCGCGCTCAACAGCCGAGCCTCGGCTTGCGGCATTTTGTCCATCGGGCGCTTATCCACCCAAAATGGGCGCCGTTTCGTTGAAGCCAGCGGGGCCGCTCAATAAATTGGCGTCAGTCAGCCTCTACCCTCCCGCTGACCTTCGCCTTTTTTGGCGTTCTCCCCGACTTGGGCTGCTGGCGACGGCAGCCCATTTTTTTTGCTCATTCACACGTGCGGCGCGAGCGCGCGCACGAGCTTTACGAGGCGGCGCATCTCCCGCTGCCAGAACTGTTCGTATTCAGCCCGGATGATCGGCTGGTCGTTTCGAAGCGCCACCTGCCATTTGTCCTGCTCGACTTTCTCCAGCAGACCGCGCTTCTGCAAGGCGAGAAGCTTCCGACGGACCGTTTCGCGCGGAATCCCAGTCAGCTCGGAAATCCGGGAAAGCGTGGGGGGCGCGGACGGCGGGATGTCCTGGTCCTGCTCGGCGAGACGGCCGCGCTCTTCCCTCAAGTAGTATCTAGAAATAAAGATAAAAACGAGAAGCTCGTCGAGGTCGCCGTTGAAGACCTTACGGAAATCGATAAGCTGAGCGACGAGAAACTCGATGAATTCGTGCTGGAACGTAACGTAATTCCCCTGAACGATCGTGTCGGGGAAGTTCTTTTCTTCTTCGGACATGGGGTCACCGGTCTCGCGGATCCAAAACATGGCCCATAAAGAAAGAGCGCCGTATCCCGAAGGGCGGCGCTCGCAAAGGCTGCTTCGGCTTGAAAAAGGAGCGCTCGCATCGAAAGCGCTCCCGCATGTCATACCGCCTGCATGGCCTCGGGCTTGGAGCGACCGCGCTTCAGCATCAGCTTGTTGAGCGCGGAGACATAGGCGCGCGCGGAGGCGACCAGCGTATCCGGATCGGCGCCGCGGCCGGTGACGGATTTGCCATCCTCGGAGAGACGCACCGAGACTTCCGCCTGCGCATCCGTGCCTTCGGTTACCGCATGGACCTGATAGAGCTCCAGCGTCGCCTCATGAGGCGCCAGCGCCTTGATGGCGTTGAAAATGGCGTCCACCGGGCCGTTGCCCGTCGCCTGATGCGTAACCTTGTCGCCGTCGATGTCGAGCGTCAAAGCGGCAGACTGAGGACCGTGCGTTCCGGCCATGACCATCAAGGCGAGCACCTTGATGTGGTCATGCGCGGTCACGATCTCGTCGTCCACGAGCGCGATCAGGTCTTCGTCGTACACGAACTTCTTGCGATCGGCGAGATCCTTGAAGCGATTGAACGCGTCCTGCAGCGCGTTCTCACCGAGATCGTAACCCAGCTCCTTCAGCTTCTCGCGGAAAGCATGGCGGCCCGAATGCTTGCCCATCACCAGCGAGGTCTTCGAGACGCCGACGCTCTCGGGCGTCATGATCTCGTAGGTGTGCGCATTTTTCAGCATGCCGTCCTGGTGGATCCCGCTCTCATGCGCGAAGGCGTTACGGCCGACAATCGCCTTGTTGTATTGCACCGGGAAGGAGGTCACCGCCGAGACGAGCCTCGAGGCGCGCGTCAGGAGTTTCGCATCTATGTTGGTGTAGTAAGGCAATATGTCCTGGCGCGTCTTCAACGCCATCACGACCTCTTCCATCGCGGCGTTGCCGGCACGCTCGCCGAGGCCATTTATGGTGCATTCGACCTGGCGCGCGCCGCCGCGCACGCCCGCCAGAGAATTGGCGACGGCGAGGCCCAGATCGTCGTGGCAATGCACGGAGAAGATCGCCTTGTCCGAGTTGGGCACCCGTTCCCGCACGGTGCGGAAGAGCTGCTCATATTCCGTCGGGGTGGTGTAACCGACCGTGTCGGGGATGTTGATCGTCGTCGCGCCCGCCTTGATCGCAGTCTCCACGCAGCGGCACAGAAAGTCGATTTCCGTGCGCGTGCCGTCCTCCGCCGACCATTCCACGTCGGCCACATGGTTGCGCGCGCGCGTGACCGATGAAGCGACGAGCTCCAGCACCCGCTCGGGCTCCATCTGGAGCTTGTATTTCATGTGCACGGGCGAGGTGGAGATGAAAGTATGAATGCGCGCCCGCTTTGCTTCGCGCAGCGCCTCGGCGCAACGGTCGATGTCTTTTTCGGAGGCGCGCGCCAAGCCGGCGACCGTTGCATTCTTCACGCGGCGGGCGACTTCCGTCACGCTCTCGAAGTCGCCGGGGCTCGCAATGGGAAAACCGGCCTCGATAATGTCGACGCCCAGCTGGTCAAGAAGATCGGCGACTTCCAGCTTTTCCTCCAGCGTCATGGAGGCGCCGGGCGATTGCTCGCCGTCGCGCAGGGTCGTATCGAAGATGACGACGTTCTCGCCGTCATGGGAGCCGTTGGCTGTATGGGTCATGATTGAAACTTTCTGAAGCTGCTGTGGCCTGTGCCGGGCCTGTTCGGGTTGCGTCGATCCCCTGACCGCCTGGGCGAGAGCCCTGGGGGCGTCAGGGGCGACGAAGCAGCAGGCCGGCGAGCGGCAGCGGGCAGAGCATCGCGCAGGCGGCGGCGCCCCGCGGCGCCCGCGCCTTTTCGGCTTCGTATGTGGCAACCTTGATAGCCACGTTCAGATGTCCTCACGACGGCTCATAAGACCGAAACGGCCTCAGGATAAGCAATCGCGCCTAGACAGGCAAGCAGCCACTCGCTCCTTAGGCGTAATTGCACGCTACCAAAAGTCTAACTCTTCCGCATTTGTTTTTTTATGCTTTCCACCTTTCGGGCTCTTGCCCTGGGGCCGAAATAAGCCCTAACATCCTTCCATGGTCAAAACCGCCGTCTCCATTCGCCATGCACGCCCCGGCGACGCCGAAGAAATCGCGCGCGTTCACGACGCTTCCTGGCGCGATGCCTATCGTGGCGTTATCCCGGGCGTCGAACTCGAGCGCATGATCGCGCGGCGTGGGCCTGCCTGGTGGCATTCGGCGATCGTTCGGGGCACGGGCCTCCTAGTGCTCGATTTCGACAAAGCTGTCGCCGGCTATTCGACCTATGGGCGCAACCGTGTGCCGTCCATGCCTTACTCGGGCGAAATCTTCGAGCTTTACCTATCGCCGCAGCATCAGGGTGTCGGTCTCGGCCGAAAGCTATTCAACGCGGCTCGGCGCGAGCTCGCCGAGCACGGCTATCTTTCCACGATCGTGTGGGCGCTCGCAGAAAATGAGAAGGCGCTTTCGTTCTATCGCAGCCTCGGCGGCCAGACCGTGAGGCGCGCCGAAGAACGTTTCGGCTCGGACATGCTGACCCGCGTCGCCTTCGGCTTCGTTTCGGCGCCCGTGCGCTAGCGCGCTTTCCGCTCAATCTCATTTCAAGCGGCTCGAAGAGACGCCTCAGTCGCGAACCAATCCGTAATTTGTCGCTTCAAACCTCGCGATGCCGGGATAGCCTCAGCGTCCTTTCAATCTCGCGAGAACTTCTTTCGTCGCAAAGCCATCCGCCGGCTGAATCCCTTCGGCGATCTGGAAGGCGTGAACGGCATTGCGGCTCGTGCGCCCAAGCTTTCCGTCGATAGTCCCGTGATAATAGCCCTTCTCGGTCAGCAACTGCTGCATCGCCCTGACGTCCGCTGTCGAAAGCGGCGCCACTTTCGGCCAAGGCGTTGATGGAACCTCGCGCCCGGCGATGCGCTCGGCGAGCAGCGCCACCGACATGGCGTAGGCGTCGGAGGTGTTGTACTGCCGGATGACCTCGAAATTGTCTGAGATGAGGAACGCGGGCCCGTTCGCGCCCGCCGGCAGATAAAGGCTCGCGGCGCCGCTCGAGGGCATGGCCTGTCCATCTGCGCGCGAGACGCCGAGCGCTCGCCAGCGGCCAAAGTCGAGATCAAAGGCCGCGTAATCGAAGCGGTCGGGCAACAGCGCCTCGACGACAGCCGGAATGCCGGCGACCCAGCCGGACTTCGCAAGGAAATTTGCGATCGAGGCGATCGCGTCGGCGTGCGAGCGCCACATGTCTGGCGCGCCGGCGCCGTCGTCGCTTTCGGCGAATTTCAGATAGGCGGAAGGCATGAACTGCGGCTGGCCCATGGCGCCGGCCCAGGAGCCACGCAGCTGGGCGCGCGTCACATAGCCTTTTTCGAGCATGACCAGCGCGTCGACGAACTCCTCGATGAAAGTCTCGGCGCGATGCCCTTTCCAAGCCAGCGTCGCGAGCACTTTCAGCACGTCGGCGCCGCCGGTCGCCGTCCCGAAATTGCTTTCGACGCCCAGAATGGCGACGATGATCTCGCCAGGAACGCCGTGCCGCGCCGTGGCGCGGTGAAGCGGCTCTGCGGACTCTCCCGAGAACGATTGGCCGCGTGAGACGCGACCATTTGTCACGGCTCCTGCAAGATAGGCAGGGATGGAGATGGTGAATTCGGCCTGCGTCTTTGGCTTGGCGAGGACGCCAGGCTCCGGCGTCAGGCTGGAGACCGCCGCCTCGAAAGTTTCGCGGGAGACGCCGGCCGCCTGCGCCTGCGGCCAAAGGTTTTTCACGAATTGCGCAAAATCGGAGGCGCGCGCGGGTGAAGCGCCGACAGCCAAGACGAGCGCCAGGCCCTGCAGCGCGCGGCGTCGATTGATTACTGTGGGAGGGGATTCCGTACTTCTCATGGATTTGGCGGTGCGCTTCTTTGGAAATCTTTCACGCTGCGGCATTTGACAGGGCGGCTGTGCTGCCGTCTACTGAGAACAACAGAGTTTCGAGGGGCGAGACTGCTCGCTATCGGTTCGAAGAATGACGCATCAGCCAGTTCCCAGGAGCTTCGATAATTCCCCCCGTCTTCGTGAGCAGCCCGCGGGCCTGCCGGTAGACCCGAAAACGAGGCTCCGCAACGCCGGCCTTCGCCCGACCGTGCAGCGCTTGGCGCTCAGCAAGCTGCTCTACGGCAAAGGCGACCGCCATGTCAGCGCCGAGGCGCTTCACGCCGAGGCGCGCGAAGCGGGCCTCACAATGTCGCTGTCGACCGTCTACAACACGCTGAACCA
>JAMBEQ010000098.1 GCA_024506175.1 Methylocystis sp. | reverse complement strand
GGCGGCCCGAGCGGCCGCGCAGCTGATTGTCGATGCGGCGGCTCTCGTGGCGCTCGGTGCCGATGATATAGAGGCCGCCTGCCGCGATCGCCTTTTCCTTGAAGGCGGCGACCTCGGCGCGGATTTCAGCTTCCTTCTCCGCGCGCGCGGGGCCTTCCAGGCCGGCGCATTCCTGCGCGACGCGCATGTCGACGTTGCCGCCGAGCTGAATATCGGTGCCGCGGCCGGCCATGTTGGTGGCGATGGTGATCGCGCCCGGCACGCCCGCTTCCGCGACGATATAGGCTTCCTGCTCGTGGAAACGCGCATTGAGAACGGCGAGCATCTTGGAGGGCTCGCCGGAGCGGGCGGCCTCGTAGAGTTTCGACAATCCCTTGGGATCGGCGAAGTCGATCATCTTGTAGCCCTGCTGGATCAGGAATTCCGCAAGCTGCTCGGACTTCTCGATCGAGGTCGTGCCGACGAGCAGCGGCTGCATCCTGCTGTTGGCGTCCTTGATCTCTTCGAGGATTGCGTTGAGCTTTTCCTTCGCCGTGCGATAGACCTCGTCGTCGTCGTCCCGGCGCAGCACGGGACGGTTTGTCGGGATTTCAACCACGTCGAGCTTATAGATTTCGGCGAATTCGTTGGCTTCGGTCGCGGCCGTGCCCGTCATGCCGGCGAGCTTGTCGTAGAGACGGAAATAGTTCTGGAAGGTGATCGACGCGAGCGTGACGTTCTCGGGCTGAACCTGGACGCGCTCCTTAGCTTCGAGCGCCTGATGCAGCCCTTCCGAATAGCGGCGGCCCGGCATCATGCGGCCGGTGAATTCGTCGATGATGACCACCTCGCCCTTGCGGACGATATAGTCCTTGTCCCTCTGGAAGAGCTTGTGGGCGCGCAGCGCCTGATTGACGTGATGGACGAGGGTGACGTTGTGCGCCTCGTAAAGCGCGCCCTCGGTCAGCGCGCCGACTTCGGCAAGCAGCTCTTCCATATGCTCGTTGCCGGCGTCGGTGAGATGCACCGTGCGCTGCTTCTCGTCGAGCTCGTAGTCTTCCGCCTTCAGCTTCGGAATAAGTCGGTCGATGGTGTTGTAGAGGTCGGATTTGTCGTCGACGGCGCCGGAGATGATAAGCGGCGTGCGCGCCTCGTCGACGAGGATCGAGTCCACCTCGTCGACGATCGCGAAATTGTGCCCGCGCTGCACCATCTGCGCGAACTCATATTTCATATTGTCGCGCAGATAGTCGAAGCCGAACTCGTTGTTGGTCCCATAGGTGATGTCGTAGCCGTAGGCCGCCCCGCGCTCCTCGTCCGACAGCTCGTGCACGACGCAGCCGACCGACATGCCGAGGAAACGATAGATCTGGCCCATCCACTCGCTGTCGCGCTTGGCGAGGTAATCGTTCACCGTGACGACATGCACGCCCTTGCCCGCGAGCGCGTTGAGATAGACGGCGAGCGTCGCGACGAGCGTCTTGCCTTCGCCGGTGCGCATCTCGGCGATGCCGCCTTCGTGCAGCACCATGCCGCCGACGAGCTGAACGTCGAAATGACGCTGGCCGAGCGTGCGCTTGGCGGCCTCGCGGACGGTGGCGAAGGCGGGAACGAGAAGGTTGTCGAGCGTGGCGCCGGCGGCGATCTGCTCGCGGAACATGACGGTGCGGGCGCGCAGCTCCTCATTTGAAAGGGCGGCGAGCTGGGGCTCCAGCCCATTGATTGCTTTGACTTTCGGCGCATAGGTCTTGAGGCGGCGGTCGTTGGCCGTGCCGAAAACTTTCTTGGCGAGGGCGCCCAGCATTCCCGCTAACCTTTCATGTGGCGCGCCGCCGCCAACGCGGGCGCCGTTTCTGGCGGGCGGGGCGGAGCGTCGCAAATCTCGTGGAAAAGCAACCGCTTGCGACGACGACCGGGGCTCCGGTCGTCAGGGTCGACGCGGCATTTCCGCCGGAGAGATAAGAGGCGGGGGAACCCTTGTCAATGTAAGGGGCAGCGTTGCATTTGCGGCGACCGGGTGAAGCGCTGGTGGCGCCATCAGCCTCAGATACCTCCCCTTTACAGGGAGGTCGGCCGCCATAGGACGCCGGGTGGCGTTCGCATCGCAACGACAGCGCTCCAGCTTTACCCCACCCGACCCCGCTCACGCGGGGCCACGCTCCCCGTAAAGGGGAGGGATAAGCTCACGCCCAGCGCGAGGCGCCCGCCTTCAATAAGCATGCCCGCCAGGCTCGAAGATGTGGGACGGGACTTTTCCGCGCAGCACGCGATAGACCCAGGCCGTATAGGCGAGAACGATCGGCAGGAAAATCACGACCGCGATGAGCATCACAAACAACGTCAGGTGGCTCGACGAGGCGTCCCAGGCGGTGAGGCTCGCGTTCGGCTCGCTCGACGACGGCATGATGAAGGGAAACATGGCGAGGCCCGGGGTTGCCACTATTCCGACAACGGCTGCGGCGCTCGTGACGAAGGCGGCCTTTTCTCGGCGAAAGGCGAACATAGCCGCCGTCAGCAGGGCGCCCACGAGACCCAGGATCGGCGCCGCTAGCGACCAGGGATATCGGTCGTAGTTGCGCATCCACGCGCCTGTCGCGACCTCGACGGTCTTGCGCAACGGATTGGAGGGCGCATTGGCGGCGATCTGGCTTGAGACCGCATATCCGTCCAGCGTCAAATAGGCGTAGTAGCCGCCGACCGCGAAGAGCGCGAGGGTCAAGAGGCTCGCGAGAATTCCAGCCGCACGGGCCCGCCCCGCAATCGGCTCGAGCGTCTTTGTCCGCACATAAGCCGCGCCGTGCATGATCAGCATGGAGACGCTCACGAGGCCGCAAAGAAGCGCGAAGGGATTGAGGAGCTGGAAGAAGGTCCCTGTATACACCACCCGCAGATCGTGGTCGAAGCGGAACGGAACGCCCTGCAGAAGATTGCCGAAGGCGACGCCGAAGATGACAGCCGGCGCCAGGCCGCCAAAGAACAGCGCCCAGTCCCAAATCGAGCGCCAGAGCGAGCTGTCGACCTTGCCGCGGAATTTGAATGCGACCGGCCGCAGGATCAGCGCCACTAGGGTGACGAACATCGCGACATAGAAGCCGGAGAAGGAGGCGGCGTAGACGGGCGGCCAGGCGGCGAAGGACGCGCCGCCGCCGAGAATGAACCAGACCTGGTTGCCCTCCCATACCGGGCCGATCGAGTTGATGAGAATGCGCCGCTCTCTGTCGGTGCGTCCCAGGAATGGAAGCAGGATCGCGGTTCCGAGATCGAAGCCGTCGAAGACGGCGAAGCCCACGAGCAATGCGCCAAGAAGCGCCCACCACACGACCCGGAGCGTATCGTAGTCGAGAGGAACGTGCATCTCAGCTCTCCGGGGCCGAAGGCGCTATGCCGGGCGCGACCTCTTCGAGGGCGACGCCGCCGGGCGGCGCCTGCCGGGTCGCGAGATCGGGTATCTCCCAGCTTTCCGCCGGCCCGAGCCGGACGTATTTCACCAGCAGAAAGATATCGACCACGAGCAGCGCCAAGTAGAAAATAAAAAAGCCGGCAAGGCTCAGCCAGACATTGCCCGCAGGGATCGGCGAAGCGGCGAGAAAGGTCGGCAGCACGCCCTCGATGATCCAGGGTTGGCGTCCGTATTCGGCGACGATCCAGCCGAGCTCCGCCGCGATCCACGGCAAGGGGAGGGACCAGAAGGAAAGGCGCAACAACCAGCGTCGCTGCTCGAAGGCGCGGCGGGACGAGACGTAGAACATCACGGCGAAGAGCGCGATGAAATAGAAGCCGAGCGCCACCATCACGCGGAAGGACCAGAAGATGACGGGCACATTGGGGACCGTGTCCCATGCCGCCCGCTCTATTTGCTCGGGGGTCGCCTTCGTCGGATCGTCCGTATAGCGGCGCAGCAGCAAGGCGTAGCCCAGATCGCCCTGGCGCTCCTCGATCGTCCTGCGCACGGCCGCCGTCGGCTCGGCCGCTCCGAGGCTGCGCATTGCGGCGTAGCCCTCCATGCCGTGGCCGATGCGCGCCTTGGCGTCGTCCACCAGTTCGAAGATCCCGGGGATCACGGTCGTCAAGGACCGCGTGGCGATCAGCCCGAGCATCCACGGAGCCTGGATGGCGAAGCGCGTTTCGCGCCGCTCCGGGTCGGGAATGCCGAAAATCGTGAAAGCGGCGGGCGGCGGCTCCGATCGCCAGAGACCCTCCATCGCCGCGAGCTTCACCTTCTGATTTTCCGTTGTGTTGTAGCCGCTCTCGTCGCCGAGGACCACGACCGACAAGGCGGAGGCAAGCCCGAAGGAGGCTGCGACGGTCATCGAACGCCGCGCGAAAGCGCGATGGCGCCCTTGCAAGAGATACCACGCGCCGATCGCTAGTACGAAAACCGCGCCCGTGACATAGCCGGCCGCGACCGTGTGCACGAATTTCGACTGCGCGACCGGGTTGAAAAGCACGGCCATGAAATCCGTGACTTCCATCCGAATGGTGTCGGGGTTGAAATGGCTTCCTACCGGATTTTGCATCCAGGCGTTGGCGACCAGAATCCACAGCGCCGAGAAATTGGAGCCTAGCGCCACGCACCAGGTGACGGCGAGATGGCCGGGCTTGCTGAGGCGATCCCAGCCGAAAAAAAACAGGCCGATGAAGGTCGCCTCGAGGAAAAAGGCCATCAGACCTTCGATCGCCAGCGGCGCGCCGAACACGTCGCCGACATATTGGGAATAGTAGGACCAGTTCGTGCCGAACTGGAATTCCATCGTTATGCCCGTGGCGACTCCCATGGCGAAATTGATGCCGAATAAAATGCCCCAGAAGATCGTGATGTCCCGCCAGACTCGAAGGCCGGTCATGACATAGACGCTTTCCATGATCGCAAGCAGCACCGAAAGGCCGAGCGTCAGCGGAACGAAGAGAAAGTGGTAAAGCGCCGTGAGCGCGAATTGGAGCCTTGAAAGTTCGACGACGTCCATCACGGCGCCGAAGAGCCGAAAATCCACGTGGCGGCGTGCGGCACGGAAGGCGCGGCGGCGAAAAACGCCAGATACAGAAATGTGAGGGCAAACCCCTTCGCGATCAGAACCGCGCCGATCTCTCTGGCAACGCTTTGGCCTCGGCCGGACATGAATCGCTCTCCCAAGGCGAACAAACGCCCGGGCGGGAGACTTGTTCCGAAAGGCCCGGAGAGGCGGCGGCGCTGCTTTGTTGCATCGTGCGATGCGCCGGCGCCTCGTTGATGCGCCTGAACGGCCCCGGCATCCGTCCGCTTTTCAAAAGCCGCGCGAATATCTGCAGCCCTCCCGGCTCATTGCCGTTTGGATGCACCAGCACGATCGAGCCCGCGCGTGGCGGGGGCCCCAGCGCGAGCCAGGAGTCCGCCCCGAGCGCCACGAGATGGCGCTCCTTGAGCTTCTCCAAAAGCGCGGCGTCGGAGACGAGGCCAGGGAAGCGGAAGAAGACCGACGGAACCTCGCCATGGGCGATGAGTAGCTTCTCGGTCTCGAAAATCTCGCGGTCGAGATCGACGCCGGGGCGCAGCAGATAATTCTGCGCGTCCTTCACCCCCCCGACATAAGGGTGCGAGTAGGAGTGGTTGGCCCAGGTAATGTCGATTGCGCCCGAATGCGCCTTTTCCTGCAGCCAGGCGAAATCCTCCGCGTGCCGGGCGATCCAGGCGCCGGAGACCGCGAGCGTCAGCGGCGCTCCCGGCCCCTGCGCCGCAACCTCCTCGATGAAAGCGCGGTCGAGGGGCTTGTGGCTGGGGCAGAGATCGCCCGTGATAAAGACTCCCGCGCCCTCGCCATGGATGAGCCCGGCGTTGACCAAAGCGGGCGGCCGATTCGGGTCCGCCGGCGGGCGCACGGCCTGCAAAAAGCGCGTATCGGCCTCGTCAGCGTCATTCGTTTCGGCGCATCGCCAGCAGGCGGCGCGCTCGAGCGAGGTCGCGAGCGTCTGCGGGTCGACCGTCAGCAGCAGCTTTTCGCCGTCGATGCGAAAGCTGCGCGTAGCGAAGCGCGTCTCGCCATTCCTGGCGCAGCTCTCGAACACCGGCTCATAATCATGCACGCGCGCGCCGGTCGCGCCCGCGACGGGGGCGATGGCGACCGGGCCGCAGTTCTCCTCTGCCCGCGCCGTTGCGGCGGCCGCAAGGCATGCGCAAAATAAGAGGACGGAAAGAGCCGGTTTCATAAGCGCGATGTGTAGCAAAAAGCTCGAGCAGGACCATCCCTGTCTCGTTACCGAGGCGGCGGAATCGGCCGAGGTCGCGGCGCGGCTCGGCGACGAGATCGCCGCGCGCTTCGGCCCGCGCCAGGAGGCGCCGCTTAGCGTCGTCCTGCGCGATGGCGCTGGGGCGCTCATCGGCGGGCTCAACAGCGTCACCCACTGGCGCTGGCTTTATATAAGGCATCTTTGGGTCGCGCCGCCTTGGCGCGGGCAGGGATTGGCGAAAAATCTTGTTCAAGCCGCCGAGCGCGAGGCCCGCGCCCGCGAGGCCATCGGCGCCTATATCGACACATTCGATGCGGGGGTCGCGGGGTTCTACGAGCGGCTGGGCTTCGAGCGCATCGGCGAGATCGCGGATTTTCCGGCGGGCGGGCGGCGAATTTATCTGAGCAAA
Organism: Methylocystis sp.; assembly: GCA_024506175.1. Taxonomy (GTDB): domain Bacteria; phylum Pseudomonadota; class Alphaproteobacteria; order Rhizobiales; family Beijerinckiaceae; genus Methylocystis. The sequence continues at coordinate 311 of JAMBEQ010000098.1, read as the reverse complement.
AGGTTTGCTGCTGGAGGGGCGGCGGCTCACGCCCCTGACGCGATTTTGAACAGCCCGAAAATCATCGAGCCATAGAAACCTACCCCCGCCGCCGTGGCGATAATCTGCGGGACCACGCGCTGGAGTTCGAAATCACGGGACAATGCCGCCTCCCTCGTTCGTTTGACGGAAGCTAACCCGGTCTGCACGAGGCGGATGTGCTGGTCCGCAACTTGCGTGGCTGCGGTCAGACCTGCCTTTCAGAGAGCGACGCAATGACGTTTACCCCAATTTGTCCGGCCAGCGCCGTGAGCGAAGGCGGCATGGGCCTC